>NZ_UGSI01000001.1:4632500-4932500 GCF_900454495.1 Paenibacillus macerans | reverse complement strand
TGTCCGCCGAATCTTTAGCGATGGTCAGCATATCCCCGATCGAGGCGGCGATTTCTTCGGTACCCGCAGAAATTTGCTCCGTCGTGGCGGAGACATCCTGGATTTGCGCCGATACCTGGTAAATGGATTGGCGGATTTGGCCAAACGAAACGCCGACTTTCTCCATGCTCGCGATGCCGTCGTTAATCTCGCGGACGCTTGTCTGCACGGAATTGGCAGCCTGGGATGTAGAGCCTTGGATAAATTGGATCAGCTCGGCGATATGGGAAATCGACTCACTGGTCTGTTCGGCCAGTTTTTTCACTTCTCCGGCGACGACGGCAAATCCCCGGCCTTCCTCGCCCGCACGGGCGGCTTCGATCGAAGCGTTCAGCGACAGCAGCGCGGTCTGGTTGGAGATGTCCGAGATGACATCGACAATCTCGCCGATTTCCTTGGAATGCCCGGCCAGCCGATCGATATCCTGCGCTGTTTGGTTGGCGGTGGTTTGAATTTGCGCCATCTGCTTGATCGCCGCCTGGATTTCCTCGTAGCCGCGCTCAACTTCGCTTGAGACGTTTTCGGCCTGCTCGGAAACGCTGCCTGACGCTTCGGCTATTTTTTGCACGCCTTCGGCCATTTCCTCCGTCGCTCTCGCCGACTGTTCGGCCCCGCGGAACTGGGTCTCCGTTCCTCCGGCGACCTCCCGGATCGCGGAAGTGATCTCCGCCGTCGCCTGCGACGATTGCCGGGTTGCGGCCAGCAGCTCGTCCGAAGCGGCGGCCACTTGGCCGATCGTGAGATCGATCTGTTTAACCATGCCGGCAAGCGATTCGATCATCAGGTTGATGTTTTCGCTCATCTCGCCGATCTCGTCCTTCGAGTGGACGGTTACCCGCTCGTTCAACTGCCCGCTTGCGACCTTTTTCATAACTCCAGAAATCGCCAGGATCGGCTTGACGATCAGGCGCGCAAGCAGGAAAGCGATGACTGATACGATCAGGGCCGTAACGACGACGATCGCGATGGATAACGTGCTGGCCCGATTCACTTTGGCGAAAATCTCGCTGGTCGGCACGGTGATAACCATTTTCCACCCGGTGCTCGGAATCGTGCCGAAGTAGGTGATCACTTCTGTTCCCGTCTCGTCTTGATACGTAAGGGAACCGCCCGGTTGGCCGAGAATCGCTGCGGTTGCATTTTTTAAAGCGGGGGTTTCGGCGTAATCGTTGATGTTCTTGCTGAAACGTTCGGCATCCGGGTAACTGAAATAAATCCCGTTGTTCGAGACGACGTAGCCGTAACCCGTATCGGCCATTTTAATGTTGTTGCTAAGCTGGGTCAGCACATCTGGCGTTATCGAAAAAGCGACGGCGCCGATAAACTGCCCTTCCTTATCATGAAGCGGCACGACTGCCGTGATGAAATATTTGCCCAGTGCCTCCAGGTAGTTCATTTCGGAAAAAGCCAATTTGTTTGTTTCTTTTGCTTTCAGAAAATAATCGCTTTTCGACATATCCGCGGTCATCCCGAGGTTGTTGGTGAGCTGGCCGTTTTTGTCGATGAGGCTGTAGCCTTCGGTTTGACTGTCGCTTTGCTCCAGTACGCTTAGAATCGGAAACATTTTCTCCGGATCATAGGACTGGAATTGCGGGTTCTGCTGGATGAGCTGCTCCACCGCCGATGTTTTGGACAAAATCCATTCATCGATCTTGGAGATGTTCATGTCCAGCGTCGTTTGCGCCAATTCTTCGCTGTCTTCTGTGGTCACGCCGCTGAAATAACGGATGAAGAACGAACTGGCGGCGATCAGGGGGATCAGGGAAGTGGCCAGAATAATGATCAGCAATTTCCGCTGAAACGCCCCGGATTTCCCCCGTGTTTTGGTTTGTAGTGCTTTGGTCTTCGACATAATGTCCCTCCCATACGTTTGAACTAGACTTACTTAAATCAATCGTACCACGGTTAAAAGTCGGAATTTGGCACAATTTCAAGAATATTGGGGAATTTTGGCCCAATTCACTGTCGCCTATCATGAGAAAATACATTGACGTGCCGCGAAATTTTGATCACATAAGCATTGTAGAAACATAAACCGCCAAACGGTTGTTATTCCTGTTACTCTATGGTAAAATGATAATGATTTGTTTATATATCAACTATGTAAGTCTTGGAATAGATAAGGATGTTCTCGCTTAGGAGGTGGATTGAATGGAAATTTTGTTGAAGGTTTTGCTCGTGATTTTCTCGATTGCCTTGACTGCAGTCGTATTGTTGCAGAAAGGGAAAAGCGCGGGTCTTTCCGGCGCCATCTCCGGGGGTGCTGAACATCTGTTTGGGAAAACAAAAGCTCGCGGCATGGATCTGGTTCTGGAACGCATTACAGTAGCCTTGGGGGCCGGATTTTTTATCCTGTCGATCATCGTCGCAGTAGTTCTTAGATAATTAACGAATATGCTAGGAGGCCCTTGTTTCCGCTTAGGAAACAAGGGCTTTTTTGCGTTTTAGCGAGGAGTAACGTACGACTTGCGAATTATATATTATTTGTCTATGTTTGGAATAAATAGTATAATAGTACTAAATACAGGGATTGGAGGTAGAAAAATGTACAAGCTGGTGACAACTCTTCAGGAAGAAGCGCTATTTCACACGATTTGGACGGAAGTTTGGATGGAAAAAGGGTTTGGGCTCGAATTTGCAAGCCAAATATTGGGCCGCTGTCTGGTGTATGATGAGGATGGAGTCCCGATCGGCACGGCGGAGATCAAACCGTATGATCCCGCCAAAGATCAGGGCCTAAACCGGCTCGTTGCGTTTGCGGAACACCCGGCGATCCTCGCCGAACCGGAGTACACCGCCGAAGTGGACAAGGTAGCTCTGCTGAAGGAGCACCGCGGTAAAAATCTGAACCGTCTGCTGTCGTCGATCGTGCTGTTTGCCAGAGACCATCATATCCGCCACTATGTGACGCTCCTGGATCCGATTTTGTCCCGGGCTTTGAAAATTTCCTTCCATGTTCCGATGTCCAAGGTGGGGACAAGCTTTTTTTACAAAGGAGCGAACGTGATCCCCGCAATCATTCATGTGGCTGAAATCTACGAAAACAAACCTCGCTTTGATTGGTATTTAGATACGCTTCCATTGTTAACTGCATAATCAGGAAAAGTCAAAGGCTTGCCCCTGGGGGCAAGCCTTTGGTTGTTTATATGAGGGCCTGGGCCTAATTATTGGAAAGCGTAACAATCAACCGGTCGAGATCCTGATAATGCTGTACAATCTCATGGATTTTGTTGTCCTGGGCTTCAAGGCCGGCCAAAATTTCCTCCGCGGCGGCCATATTTTGCTCGGTGCCGCCTGCGACGAGCAAAATTTCTTCCATGATGCTGGCGTAGCGTTCTTTCATATATCGTACCGACCGATCGACCTGATCCGATTGCTGATTTACGATTTCCGCATTGCCGGCAACTTTCGCCACATAGCTTTGCAGTTCTTTCGCTTCTTCTTTTCCGGCATCGATGGCGGTGAAACCGATGGAAATTTGCTCGGCAACGTTGTTGACTTGCTCCATGACGTCCTCAAGAATGTCGTTAATTCGGTTGGTTGATTGCCGGGAATTTTCCGCCAGCTTGCGAATTTCCGCGGACACGACGGCAAATCCCTTGCCGTGCTCCCCGGCGTGGGCCGCCTCAATCGCTGCATTCATGGCGAGCAGATTCGTTTGCGCCGATATCCCGTGAATCGTATCTACGATTTGTCCGATCCGCTCGCTTTGATCGCGAAGCCGCTGCATCTGGGCAACCGTGCCGGCTATCACCTGCTGCAGATGCCCCATATTTTCGGACAAAGCATTCATTCGGACGCCTGCGTCCTCCGTGGAATCCTGCATTTCCGAAGAAAGCTGCTGCAGCCTGGAGGCTATTACGGCTGCCTGTTCTACGGCATCATTCACCTCGTGCACCGATTGCGACGTCGCTTGGAGCCCCTGTGTCTGCTGATCCAGCGTCGCGGTAACCTCGCCGAAGGTAGCGGTGATCTCCTTGGAGATTTTCCCGGTGGTATTGACATTATCGCGCAGTCCGGTGCTGAGGCGGCCGAGCACTTCGAGCGAACTTCTCAAATGAGCGAGCAGCTCATCTCCGCGCTGTTTGGCTTCCTCCGTATCCTTCTGTTTGTGCAAGACTTCCTGCTGCAGCCGTTCGCTGAACCGTGCCGCAAAGGAGAGGGCGACGATGATGAAGATAAGGTATAAGAGCAGGTAGGTCAGCGGTTCGCGAGGGAACATATGATCGTGGTAAAACGGGATACTGTAAAAATAAAGCGTGAGGGCAATCCCGAGTATGCCGGAAAATACAATCGGCTTGTAGTTGGCATAAAGCGTCATCAGCCCGATATTGACATATACAAGCAAATAGGAGCTCATCAGCGGATTCGGGTCATGGTAAATGATCAAAAACGTGAGCAGCGAAATGACGGCGGGGACGATGAACATGACGAAGCGGGTGCCTTTGTTGGCGTAACTCATATAGGTGGCGATCGAGCAGCAGATGCCGCCGACCGCAATCAGGGAGATCAGAACGGTGCTGTCTACCCCGATCATCAGGTCGGTCAGCGCCCCAAAAGCGACCATAATCCAAATGATTTTGACGAATAGTTTGTTTCGTCTCTGCAAAATGAGGTTGCTATCCATGAATTTTTCATCTCCTAATAAATGGTATTACTATATTAATTTCGGAAAATTATGCTATGAAATGAAGAGTTTTGATAAATTTCGACCGTATAACTTGTGTGAACGTCGGCTATTTCTGCAACTAGAGTAAAGAAGTTGGGGGATTCGGCCGCCAACGGATGCAAACCGCTAAATTCGTGTATACTAGGGTATATACCATGTATGAGGCATTTCATGGAATTCATTTGCAAATAACATCCCGGTAAAAGGACAGGCCGGGCCTGAGGTGAAATCATTTGAATTTGATTACAGAACAAGAGCTGCTTGCCTTTATGCGGGAAAAGGCTTATAAACCGATGACGTATCAAGAGCTTGAGGAGCATTTCGGGATTGCCGATGCCGCCGACTTCAAAGAGTTTCTCAAGCTGCTGAACCGTTTGGAACAGGAAGGGCAGATTATTTTGACCCGTACCCACCGGTATGGTGTGCCGGAACGGATGGATTTGGTGCGCGGGCGTTTGCAGGCGCATGCTAAGGGGTTTGCGTTCCTCATCCCCGAGGATAGGGATCATCCGGATGTGTACATTCATGCGAACGACTTGAAAAGCGCGATGAACGGCGACACGGTTCTCGTTCGCGTCAGTTCCAAAAGCGCCGGAGGCGGCAAACTGGAAGGCGAAGTCGTACGCATCGTACACCGGGCGGTCACCGAAGTGGTCGGGGTGTTCCAGAACCATGAATCGTACGGGTTCGTGATTCCGGACGACAAGCGGATTAACCGTGATATTTTCATTACGCAGGAAGGTTTTGGGGGCGCGGTGGATGGCGAAAAAGTCGTCGTTCAGATCGTGGAATATCCGGAAGGCCGGGCCGCGGCCGTCGGCCAGGTGAGCGAAATTCTCGGCCACAAGGACGATCCGGGCGTCGACATCCTGTCGATTATCCGCAAGCACCAGCTTCCGGAGGCTTTTCCGGAGGATGTGCTGGCGGAAGCGCTTGAAGCGCCCGATGTGATCGAAGAAGAGGAGATCGCGCGTCAAGGACGGCGCGACCTGCGGGACAAAGTGATCGTGACGATCGACGGCGAGGACGCCAAGGACCTGGACGATGCCGTTCATGTGGAGCGGCTGCCAAGCGGCAATATCCGGCTGGGTGTGCATATCGCCGATGTCGGTTACTATGTGCGCGAAAACTCCAGGCTGGACCAGGAAGCGTACAACCGCGGCTGCAGTGTGTATTTGGTCGACCGCGTCATTCCGATGCTGCCGCACCGGCTGTCCAACGGGATTTGTTCGCTGAACCCGAAGGTGGACCGGTTCACGCTGTCCTGTGAAATGGAATTTAACGATCAGATGAAAGTGGTGAACCACGATATTTTCACCAGCGTGATCCGCACGAAGGAACGGATGACGTATACGAACGTCCGCAAAATCCTGCAGGAGGAAGATCCGGAGGTGACGGAGCGCTACGCCGACCTGGTCGAGACGTTCCGGTTGATGGAGGAGCTGGCTTTGAAGCTGCGGGCGAACCGGATGCGCCGCGGCGCGGTCGACTTCGACTTCGAGGAATCGAAGGTGATCGTCGACGAAAACGGCAAGCCGGTCGATATCGTGAAGCGCGAGCGCTCGATCGCCGAGCAGATCATCGAGGAATTTATGCTGGCGGCGAACGAGACGGTGGCGGAGCATTTTCACTGGCTGAAGGTGCCGTTTATCTACCGGATTCACGAGGACCCGGACCAGGAGAAGCTGATGAATTTCCTGGCGTTTGTCGCCAACTTCGGCTACACCGTGAAGGGCGGCAAAGGCAACAAGGTGCATCCGCGGGCCCTGCAGACGCTGCTGGAGGACATCCGGGGGACGAAGGAGCAGACGGTCATCAGCACGATGATGCTGCGTTCGATGAAGCAGGCCAAATACGACGCCGAAAGTACAGGGCATTTCGGACTGGCGGCGGAGTTCTACACGCATTTCACGTCGCCGATCCGGCGCTATCCGGACCTGGTCATCCACCGGGTGATCCGGGAGGTGATCGAAGGCGGCGGGGCGTTGAGCGAAGCCCGGCTGGAGTACCTGGCCAGCCGGATGCAGACAATCGCCCAGCAGTCGTCGGAGCGGGAGCGGATTGCGGTCGAGGCGGAACGCGATACGGAGCAGCTGAAGAAAGCGGAGTTTATGCTGGATAAGGTCGGGGAGGAATTCCCGGGCATTATCAGCAGCGTGACCAGCTTCGGGATGTTCATCGAGCTGGACAACACGGTCGAAGGGCTGATCCGGCTCAGCGCGATGACGGACGATTATTATCATTTCCACGAGCAGCATATGGCGCTGATCGGGGAGCGGACGTCGAAGATTTACCGGATCGGCGACGAGGTGAAGATCCGCGTGGCGCGCGTGAATATGGACGACCATACGATCGATTTCGAGATGGTCGATATGAAGCCGCGGCAGCGGGGCGGCGAGCTGTTCGGCGGCGGCGGGTTTGACGGCGGCCGGGGCGGCGGTCGCGCAGGGAAAGGCGGCAAGGCCGGTAAGGGCGGCAAGGTCGGCAAGATCGGCGGGGCCAAGGGCGGCGGAGCCAGAGGCAGTGAAGCTCAAGGCGGCGGCAAGGGAGCCAAGGGCAAGAAAGGCAAGCCCGGCCGGGGCGTCGGCGGCAGCGGTGCCGGCAGTGCCGGCGGCGTGGCGCTTGACGCGGCCGCCGGGGCGGGCGCGGGCGAAGCCGCGGAAGCGGCGGGGACGCCCGCGGCGAGCTTTGGCTTCGGCTCCGGCAAGGGAGGCTATGCCTCCGGGACGGTGGCCGTCGCCCGCGACGCCGGGGGCGGATACCGCGCCGGCGGTGGCGATGGCGGCTCGCGGCGGAAGAAGACGTCCGCGAGCGGGATTTTTGTCGGCGCCCGGGGGGATGGCGCCGGGGAGCCCGCGCCGCGCCGCAAGCGGGGCGGCGGCAAAGGCAACGGCACCGCGGCGTTCGTGCGCAAGAAGAAAAAGTAAACGCAAAAAGGGCGGGCATTTTGGTAAAAATGCCTGCCCTTTTATTCTGCTTCGCTCCGTACGTCAGCATGTGCAGAATGGATCTGTTGTCGATCGCGCCCGTCGTGTGGCGCCTGCCGAACTTTCGCCGTATGTCCTATGCCGTGGGTTAATAAAATTTTGCAGAGACTGCTATGTAAACCCCTACCAAGGCCGATACAAAAAGGGATCCCTCGCCTGTCGATTCCAGGGAAGGATCCGCTGCTCGTTTACGCCACTTTGGATGTGGCTTCACGGATATATTCTTTTGCTTTTGCCTGGTCGAACTGGCCTTCCCAGCGGGAGATAACGACGGAGGCAAGAGAGTTGCCAATGACGTTTACCACTGTGCGGGCCATATCCAGCAAACGGTCGATTCCGGCGATGAAGGCGAGGCCTTCCAGCGGAATGTTGACGGAGCCAAGGGTCGCCAGCAGTACGACAAAGGATACGCCAGGCACGCCCGCGATCCCTTTCGATGTGACGATCAATACCAGCATCAGCGTAATTTGCGAACTGATCGGCATGTGTATGCCATACATCTGGGCGATAAACAGGGCAGCCAGCGCCTGATAGAGCGTGGAGCCGTCCAGATTGAATGAGTAGCCCGTCGGTATGACGAAGGATGTAATGGCTTTTGGACAGCCAAGACGCTCCATTTTCTCCATGATCTTCGGAAGCACCGACTCTGAGCTGGCAGTGGAATAGGCCAGGAGCAGCTCGTCCTTCAAGATCTTGATGATGGAGAAGATTGAAACCCCGCTCATCCGGGCAACGCCGCCGAGTACAACCAAAATGAAGAACAGCATCGTTATGTGTACGAGAATGACCAGCTTCCCCAGCGGAACGAGCGAAGAAAGACCGAATTGGGAGACGGTTACGCCAATCAATGCAAAAACACCAAACGGCGCAAACTTCATGATCGTATTCACGACCCAGAACATGGCGTCCGCCACACCCTGGAAGAAACGAAGTACAGGCTGGCCCTTTTCTCCAGCTGCAGCAACCCGAGTCCAAACAGGACAGAGAAGAAGATGATTGCCAACATGTCTCCTTTGACAATCGCTTCGAAGACGTTATTCGGCACGATGTTGACAAAGGTATCGACAAAACTGTGGCTTTGCGTCGCTTCTGCCGCCTTCACGTACTGATGGATATCGGTTTTGGTCAAATTCGTCATGTCAACCCCGACACCTGGCTGGAACAGGTTGGCCGCAACAAGGCCGACGATAATCGCAATCGTGGTAATGATTTCAAAATACAATATCGTTTTTCCACCGATCTTCCCCAGCTTTTTGAAGTCTCCCACACCCGCGACCCCAACGATCAACGTGGAGATGACGGTAGGAACGACAATCATTTTAATCAGCCGGATAAAAATGTTGCCAATCGGCTGCAAGTAGCTCGCCACCTCAGGATTGCCGTAAAAGATAGCACCTACCAAAATACCAAGGAATAGACCGATTACAATCTGAATGGCTAACCCGAACCGTTTCATGCTGACACCTCGCAGTCCTTTCTGAAGTTTGTATATATCGGTACACAATCGACAAAAGTTAGTCGAAATTTGTCAAAAATTCATATAGTAGTCAATCCGTTTTTTTCTCAATGTAAAGAAATTCCTTTTCACACTTTTTGCGCAGATCTAGGGCCTTTTAGGAAGATGCTGACCGTTTACAGGGTTGTCCTGTATATTTTTCGCTACGTTATCATAGCACATAACTTTTACAAAATCAGCAATTTTTTGTATTGTTTATTTATCCGAAACTTTGATATGACTGAACTTGTAATCCGCATTTGGGATGCTCTCTCTCCTTGGAAAAGAAATAAACCGGAGCGGTTTCCTTTGGTTTTTGTGCTATCGACTTATTTTGATGTGCCTTGTTTTTTTCATGCGCAGATGGGATAATTTCAGCTTTTTGGAGCGCGGAGTCAACGACCCCGGCGGTGAAGCTGGAAAAGACGATTTCACAGATGGATTCGGCCAGATTGCCGCTGCAGAAGCTGGAGCAATCGCTGGTCCATTTGCGGGAAACGGCGGAGCAGACGCGGACCCGGAGGAGCTGAAGCTCGCCGGCTCGCTCATGGCCGGGGCCCGGCGGATTTACGTGTACGCCCCGGGGCCCGCGGTGGCTTTGGGGGACCTGCTGTTTTACCGCTTGTCCCGGTTCGGCATGTCGGTGCGGATGATGGCGGCCAGCGGGCATGAGCTGTTGGAGTCGCTGGCACATGTGCAGCGGGAGGACGTGGTGCTGCTGTTTAATTTCACCCGGCTGCTCCCCGAAACCGAGGTAATCCTGGATTGCGTACAGCGGGTGGGCTGCTCAGCCGTGATGATCACGGATCGCGAGGAGTTCCGGTACGGGGCCCAGGTGGAGGCGGCTTTTTACGTCAGCCGGGGCGAAATGGGAGAATTCCACTCCATGGTCACGCCGCTGTTGTTGATCGAACAGATGATTTTGAGCATCGGCCTGTTTAATAAGGAAAAAGTGCTGTCCAAGCTGGAATATCTGGGCGAGCTGCGGGCGAGATATGCCGGCAAGCTGCCGCGGGGGAAGGCGTGAAGGGGAAGTTATGAGCGTAGAAGGCGGCGAAAAATAAAAAAGCACTCACCCTGCCGGATGAATGCATTTGTTGTGTTAAGATTGAAAGCCCCTGATTCCCATCAGCGGGCCGCTTTTGTTTTCGTGTGAATTTCGTTAAGGACTTCGGCGGTTGAACTGACTTGACCGAATTCGTAAGCGATAACGGTCAGCGTTACGCGCTGGATTTCCTCGGCGGAAATATCCCCCCAGCCCATGTCCGGGTAATCCATAGGCGCGTTCGCGTCGCTCAGAAAGATCACTTTATATTCCCGGTGCGCGCCGTCTCTGACGGTCGTTTCGCAGCACACGTTGGTCACGGTGCCGCAGATGATGATCGTGTTAATATCTTTTGCCCGCAGGACCGTATCCAAATCGGTATCGTGAAAACCGCTGTAAAACAGCTTGTCGACGATAATATCCTGGGCGAGCGGGGTTAATTCTTCAATAATTTCCACGCCGGGGGTGCCGCGTTTCAGGATCTCGTTCACATTCGGATACATATTCGGATACATATCTTTCATTCTTCCGGTGTCGCTGCCGTCGCCCCGGACGATATGGCGCAGGTAGATCACGGGCATGCCCGCTGTTCTGGCCGCGCCGGTGAGATGGCGGATGTTGTCGACGATCCCTGCGGTCCGCGGCACATACAGCGCTCCGTCCGGTTTGCAGAACACGTTTTGCATATCCACTACGATAACGGCCGTTCTCGCGGGATCAATCTCCCATTTTACTTTGTTTTTCAAGCTCATATAGAAACACTCTCCTTATAAGTCGGAATGAATATGCCGCGTCAGGCGGCCTCTGTAGGAATGGAGTCCTGTGAACCGCCCCCCGACGCCCGCCGTTCGAGCGCAGGACGAATCCATACATTAACCACCGTGTTTAAAACGATCAGCATAACTACACCTACCAGCATCGGCTGGGTGACGACGCTCTGGATAGCCAGCGGCAAGCCGGCCGTGAGCTCGGCGGGCAAGTACATCGTCCCCAGCGAGATAATAAAGGAGGAGCCGGCGACGGCGAGATTCAGTTCATCCCACTTGACCTTGCTGACCATTTGAATCCCGCTGATGGCGATAATGCCGAACAAAATCGTGGAGGCCGCGGATAAAACGGCGCTGGGCAGGGAGGCGATAAACAAGCCGACTTTGGGAATGAGGCCTAAAATCACGGCCATGATGCCGGCGGTCATGGTGACATAGCGGCTGCCGATGCCCGAGACGCGGACGATGCCGATGTTTTCCGGGTAAGAGGTCGTGCCCAGCCCGCCAAAGACAGCGCCCAGGGTACAGCCGAGAAATTCACCGAACAAACCGCGGTTAACCCGGGTGCTGTCGAGCTCTTGGTTCCCCCATTTGGTCAGCAGGGTATACATGCCTACCGCCTCCGCGGAAGCCTGCAGGAAAGCCAGCAGCATGAGAATAACGACGGGGATGGAAACGCCGAAGCCAAACGGGAAAACTTCCGGCAAACGGAACCAGCCGGCCGTGGCTACCGCCGAGAAATCGACGCTGCCGAACACTGCGAAAAACAAGGTTCCGGCAATAATCCCCCACAGGAGTGCGCCCCGGCGCAGGATCGTGTTGCCGCCAAAAATCATAAGGGCGAGCACGCAGACGACCGTGACGATGGAAGCGGCGAAATTGACGCCTATATTCGCGCTGCCGAACCAATTTTTAAGGCCGATATCGGCGAGCTGCGCACCGATGATGATCAGCAGCGTGCCATAAACGATCGGCGGGGCGATGAATTTGTTGATATGGCCGATTAGGCCGAATTTGCGGATCGGAAGGGCCAGAAGCATAAAAATGACGCCCGCCACCGCCATCGATCCGAAGGCCGTTCCCAATCCGACGCTGGCGCTTGCGGAAAGCACGGCCACGAAAAACGCGGCGGTCGGCCCTTGCACGACGGGGAGCCGCAGCATTTTTCCCGATTGCAGAATCGTCACGAGCCCGGTCGTCAAGAAACAAGCTTGAATCAAATAACCGATCGTTTGGAACTCCAGATGCAAAGCCTGGCCGATTAATACCGGGAAAAGAAAAATGCCCGTAAGCGCCAGCAGATGCTGAAAACCGTAGGTCAGGTTGGCGCCGGTGGAGAGCTTGTCCTCGATGCCGACGTGCAAAGTTTCGTTATTCTCGTGCTCATGATTCATAGCTGTTCACCCAAATTATATTTTCGAGCAGAGCATTCAACATATCATCGGATGTTTACAGTTAAAGAAGAGATCATCAGATGTTTAGAAATGGTAAACTTGAGAGCAAGGGAACACGTGAGCGATGGACCGCGTCGAGATTTTGGATGGCGGATTTTCTGGCTTCATCGCTATTTCCCGCTTCAATGGCGGCATAAACCGCATCATGGTAAACCGTGTTATCTTCGTACTGCCGTGTGTCCAGAAGCAATTGGCTGAGCATTTCCTTCAAGCTTTCGGCCACGACCTTATACATTTCCAGCAGCACTTCATTTTTGCCGGCCTGGGCTACCGCGATGTGAAAGGAAATATCCGCTTCAACGTATTCCGCGTACCGGCCCTTCTCCAAAGCTTCGTTCCGTTGATCCAGAAAAGAGCGCATCGCTTCAAGATCCGCATTCGTCCTTCTTAAGGCGGCCAGCCCGGTTACTTCGATTTCGAGAATCCTGCGCGCCTCAAGTATATGAGCGTAGTTCTTCGGAGTTAGGGTTTGGCTTACCGCGGCAAGTCCTGCGGAAGAGGCGCGAATATAGGTTCCGTCTCCTTGGCGCACTTCCAGCAGACCGGCATGCGTCAGCACCTTGACCGCCTCCCTGACGGTGGATCTTCCTACCGCGAGCAGCTTCATCAATTCGGGTTCCGGCGGCAGTTTGTCCCCGCTTTTGTAACGGCCTGACCGGATGAGCGTTTGCATTTGATCCAACACTTCATCGACCAATTTTCGCCGGGGTATGGCTTTGAATTCGGTGTAAGTAATGATGTGCCACCTCCTATTATGTTATATAATATCACACGAAATGAAATTTTTACTGCTCATTTTCATTTGTTGGTTCACATTATATGCGGAAAAATGTCGAAACACAAGAACTTTTTTGTATTTATGTCATATAACCTAACATAATATCCTTGACATGAACTCTAAAACGGGCGTATTCTTAATTACGATCCCACGATCAAACATCTGATGATCTACTCATTTTCATTATTTTTGAAAAATAGGAGCACCTATGAAAACTAAAATGGATAACCCGCCATGGGTTCACAACAATTACCCGCTGATCCGGTGGCTGTTATTTGGGGCCGCCTTGCTCATCCTGTCTTCCTTATATGTTACGGTCCCCCTTCTTCCCGTGTTTGCCGGTGCATTTCACGTCGGGACAAGTGAATCGGCTTTGGCGGGGAGCGCTTTTTCCTTGTTTTTTGCCGCCGGGTGTCTGGTCTATGGCCCTTTATCGAACCGGCTTGGCCGAAAAAGGGTAATCGTTGCGGGGCTTGGCGTTCTGGTTCTGGCCACCGCGTGTCTGGGGTTTGCGGGGAGCTTTGGAGGATTGATCGCGTTGCGATGTTTGCAGGGGGCGGCGGCCGCGACATTTTCGCCCGTGGCCTTAACTTATGCGGGAGAAGTTTTTCCCGTGGAGCAAAGAGTGACGGCTATAGGATTTATTAGCTCGGGCTTTTTAATGGCGGGGATCTTTGGGCAGGTCTGGGCGAGCTCGCTTGCCGCGCTGCTGGAATGGCCTTGGGTGTTTAGGCTGCTGGCGGCAGGTTATGCTGCGCTATTATGCCTTGTGATCGTGTGGCTGCCGCCGGTTCCGGCGGAACAGGCGCGGCAGGGCCGGGTTGGGCAGGATCGCCGCTGGTACGCGGTGCTGTCAAATCGAAATCTTTTGTTATGTTATGGCATTACCGTGACGATTCTGCTCTGCTTTGTGGGCATGTACAGCGCGATGGGCGCCTTGCTCGGCCAACCGCCGTATTCGCTGAGCGAGATGGAGGTTCTGGGCGTGCGCTCGCTGGGCATGATCGGGATGTTTCTTTCCTTCTTTGCCGGGCGAATATGCCGAAAATGGGGCATGCTGCCTGTGCTCCGCACCGGACTCGTTTGCTCGATCGCGGCATTGGTGATGATGTCTTTTGTTCAGTCGGCGGTAGTTTATGCCGTAATGAGCATCCTGTTTGTGGCCGGCATTGCCGTGATCGTGCCTGCGCTGATTTCGCTGATCGGGGAAATCGGGAGCGGGAACAGAGGGGTTGCGACATCCTTGTATACTTTTGTTTTATTCGCTGGAGCGAGTGCGGGTCCGATTCTTACGGCCAATTTGTTGGGGATGAATCACGCTTCTTTACCTTTTCAAGTGTTTGCCGGCCTTCTTTCGCTCGCCTTGTTGTGTTCGGCATTGATTCGCAAGGGACAGGGGATACAGGAGAGAAAGGATCACTCCTAGTCCTCATAAACTACCCTGCCGATAAAGCGCACGGAATACTGGCTGTTTTGGACAACCGGAACCGTTCCGTCGTAGCTATAATCGTACAATAATATGACGGCGTTCATGCCCTCGAGCTCCGGCGGTTCCGGCCAGCCTGATGCTTCAAATTGGGAGATTAATTGGTCGTCATACGAGCAGCCTTCCAGCCAGTTCGCACAATTGCTTTGATCCGTCTCTACCAGGAAAGCCTCGCGGAAGTCTTCGTCAAAAGACTCCATTCTGAAATCCCGGCAAATTTGCGGATCGCGCTGCTTGGCTTCATCGGAATAATCAAACCGAAGATACTCGTCCAGGGCTTCCTCCGAAGCGAATCGGCCGATCCAAAGCGATACTTGGTCCGGGTATGGACCGGAAGCGGGACGAAGTTCCTTGTCGTCTGCGTTATGGGGCATCTCGGGCTTAACCTCCATATTGTTCATATGTTTTCTTCATCATAACCTGGAACGCCGCAAGATGAAAACGGGTTGGCGCATTCTTGCTTTTAACCGCTGGAGTTGATACAATAAATGTCTGGTAAACACTGCCCCGCGGGGCTTCAGAAGGAGGATGAACATGGGCAAGAAAAATGATGGCAAGGTACTGGCGCAAAACAAAAAAGCTTCCCATGATTATTTCATCGAAGATACCTATGAAGCGGGCATGGTCCTCACCGGGACGGAAATCAAGTCGGTTCGTAACGGCCGGGTGAATATCGGGGACGCGTTTGCAACGATCCGAAACGGCGAGATCCATATTCACAACATGCACATCAGCCCGTTCGAGCAGGGCAACCGGTTTAATCCGACCGATCCGACACGGACGCGCAAGCTGCTGATGCACAAAGCGCAAATCAGCAAGCTGCTCGGCTTGTCCAAGCAGGAAGGCTATACGATCGTGCCGCTGAAGATATACATCCGCAACGGCTACGCCAAGCTGCTCCTGGGCCTGGGCAAAGGGAAGAAGCAATACGACAAGCGCGATTCCGCCGCCAAACGCGACGCCCAGCGCGATATCCAACGCGCGTTGCGGGAGAAGCAGAAAGTGGCTCGTTAGTAACCTTATAAATGATGATAACCTCAGATTTAACCATGGATTTATGGTTAGTCTGAGGTTTTTTGGTTATATCCAGAAATCTAACGGTTGTATTAGTCGTTATTTTGCCCAAAAAGCCCCTTTCTAAATTTTAACGGTTGTGAGCGCTGTTATCTGCTCTAATTCGAGCCCAAATAGCCGGGTTTTAGCTAAATAAGCGCTATGGCAACCGTTGGAAATTGAAAACGGCGATATTGGAGCGAATAGCGGCTGCGGCGACCGTTAGAACCTGATGGGGAGAAAATGTATCTTGTCGGATTAAATGTAACGCTAGTGCCGTTTGGCTGGGAAATAACCGGGAAATGGGCGGATATGGTCGCTGGTGTTCGTTAGAGAAGCGTCCACTGATCGGAAAGAGCCGAAGTCCTCGGTGCTTCGGCCACTTGCCTTTGCCCCGGAACAGTTTTAATACCCATGCAAACGGAACAATGATCAAAAATCAGAATTTCTTGAGAAGGACCGCTATGATGGAGCAATCCTGCTTTTTTGGCCACGGCCAGGCCCGCGCCGCCAAGAATGAGGCCGGTTAACCCTGCGGAAGGCTTTTTGCCGGTAGCCGGGTCATAATCGTTGTACGTTTGTCCTGCATTGACAGTCAATACCGGCAGGGTTTCCGCTTCCATGACTTTACGGTCGGCGTTCAAATTTGCCGGATCGGACACGAGAATGCTGTTTAGCAGAACGGGCTACCCAAGAATCTCGTGGCTTTAGCCATGAGAGGTTCAATATATCCTGTCCCTGGTGATCCTGGAGCAGCAACGCCTACAAGTCCCTCCGTTTGTTTTTTACTCCTTTATATCGGGTGTATTTCCAAAATTATCAGCATAATGCACCTCTGTTTATGATGGGGGGATGGAGCTTGCTTTCCTTACGGTGAATTGGTACAATAAAATTCCCTAACTTAGTTGAGTTTCCAGCAACCCACAAGTCATTTAGTGCTCAAAATGTGCTATACTAAGTTCGTAACATAAAATGTAGTTCGTATCACAACAGTGTGATTACAGTACTCCATGCTCAGCCGTTTAATTCAAAATTCGGGGGCGTTTTTTGGATTCGACGGGGGTAGATCGAGCATGGGTAGCGGGTAGTGGGGAGCGTCCGCTTTATCAACGCTAACGCCAAATTTAAACGGCAAAGCTAAACAACCAACTCTGGCTCTGGCCGCCTAATAACGGCCTCCAGGCTTCTACCCTGCATCGCCCATGTGCCGGGATAGAAGCTCAACCTATAGTGGGATACGCTGTCTAGTCTCCGCCTGCGGCTAGCTGAAGAAGACAAACAGGCTGACCCGAAGAGAATCCGGTGACGGGGAGTCTCTAGGGTGACATCAAAACTGTCACTACACCCGTAGAAGCCTATGTGGCGTTGCCTTCGGACAGGGGTTCGACTCCCCTCGCCTCCATAATTAGCATGAGAAAAAGCGACCGTGATTGGTCGCTTTTTTGCATCCTCATATAAATTACGCAATGAAGATTACTCATGGTTCAGGTAGTGACTTATAAATTTGGGACGAGAGAAAGGCAAAATATTGAAAAAAATGAAACTCAGGAACCAAAAAACTCGTAATATGTGGTAATATGTAGAAAAGGGGGAGTAGATTTTGAGAAAGACTAGTTTGGGAGTATTACTTTTGGCACTGTTATTACTGGTTACTGCATGTGGAGGTGCTGCGTCTACATCATCAGGAACGCAGAATGCCAATACTTCCGTAAAGGATCAAGGCACTGCAGAGAACGTAAATAATGAGCAAAAAGGTGAGGCTGATACAGCAGAACCGGCTAAGGAGCCTGAAAAGCCGGAAGAGGTTGCTTACAAAGTAGGGGACAAGTTCAAATTGAGCAATTGGGAAGTTGTGCTGGACTCCTTTGAGTTCAATCAAAAAGTCAGTGATGAATACTTTTCTTCTAGTGCGGATGAGGGCAATAAGTTTTTAATTTTAAATTATACGGTTTCCAATGAAGGAACGGAAGCAGACAACTTTACGTCAATGATTGGCGGAGTTGAGATGAAGGCGATATTTAAGGACAAATATGAATATAAATATACGATCACGATGATAGATAAAGACCTTAGCAATGAAAGTATTAAGCCATTATCTTCAAAAACCGGATTTGTTGTAATGGAAGTTCCTGACGAAGTAGCTAAATCAAAAGATGGTTTGATTTTAAAGCTGGCAAAAGATAAGGACAAGGCCACTATTAATTTAAGATAGCCGAAGTTGCTACTATCTATGAAAGAAACCGCAAGCGTAAGGGATTTCTCCCCGGGGCTTGCGGTTTTTTTTTGGAGTTAACCATCGCTTCAAAGGAACTTGCCTCCCTCTTTCGTTCGCTAGTGAAGAACCTATACAGAGAATATCCCCCAGCCCTAGCCTAAAGTCCAGGTTCAAACACCCCCCTAAGACGGTTATGCCGGGTAAATAAGGCAGTTATAATGGATTTATAACTCAGAGCGTGACTTATGAAGCCAAAGGAGTGTTTGAATTGAAGGCAGTAGAAGCGACGACAATGGCGCGGGCGGGTAAGGTGAATTGGGTGCTTTTTAATCCTAAAACCTATGCAACGATCCTCTATTTATTGCTCTCGCTCCCGTTAGGGATAATCTATTTGACACTAGCGATCACGGGGCTTGCCTTATCCATTGGTTTGACTCCGATATTTATCGGGATACCGCTGTTTTTTGGAGTGGCTAAGCTGTTAAATGGGATTGTAAATTTTGAACAAGGCCTAATTCGACATATTTTAGGTTTACCGGTCCCTCCTGTTTCGGTTCCAAACCAACTACAGCCTGAAGTTGGGCAGAATTGGTTGAAGCGAATGGTGAAGGGGTTTGACGGTGGACAATTCATTAGAAATCTGATGCTCGTATTACTTAGATTTATAACAGGCATTGTTTTCTTCGTTGTGATGGTGACGGCAATTGCACTAGGACTCGGATTTATTGCGCTTCCCGTTGTGCATATCATTTTGATGAATGAGATGCAGCTGGATATTCTAGAGAATAACTTGTTCCGTTATTTTCATGTCGATTGGACTTATAGTCAGCAATATCTGCTATACGTAGGCGTTGGTCTTGTACTATTTTGGATCGCGCTTCGCGTTGTGAATGGGCTCATGCAAATTCAGCGTAGAATCATGTATGTGGACGAGTCCTATCAGCCGCCGTCAATGCCAGTTGAAGCACAATTCCATGCACCCGTTCAGTCCGATTATGATGGGTACCAAGGAAATCAGCCGGCGCAAGAGAAGATGTGGCTCGCATAAAAGAGAGCTTTAGGAGCTAGTAATAAGACTCGGCAGTTATAGGTTTCTCCATTTTGGTTAACAATCTCAATATGGATGGATGTGAACTTGGATATCCTACTTGCTTGCGGTAAGTGACGGTTATTTTTGATGTGGTATAATCGTATGTAGTTCCGAAAGTGTGTGATGGCATTATTGACTAATCTATCGCAATTAAGCTACATCATGTCAATACTTCGCGAGAAAGCGCGGGAGCTAGATTTGAAGCCATAGGTGGGGCAAAGGTCCAAAGCAACCGCTTCGTTTCTCGAAGTCCGGCGACCCGAAAGTTGAGCGGCACTACGCCACCCATTATGTGGCGAGCAAGCACAAAATGCCGCCGCAGTTGCCGACAGTTCCAGAGAGCCTTCAGCAAAATGGCGCTTTATGATGAGAAAGGGAGATGTTTATGTTCCATCCTGAACAAGTAAAGAGTTATATCCTGCATCCGGAGCATATTGTAAGCAATACCGCTCTTCGATATTTTGAAGACAGCTTTTTATATGAAAATGATACTGCTTTAATGCCGCTTTTGTTAGAAAAACTGAAGCAATCTAAGCAGGCCAAAATTCATTTGTTCCGAGGATATAAGTTCCCGCAAACCGAAGAGACGATCCGCGAGTTGCTGGCTTTGTGTCAGTCACCGGCATACGATAATAATACGAAATTCCACTTGAAGAATATGTTGTATCATAGCGATCCCCAGTTGTTGGACCCCTTTGTGGAGTTCATCGAGAAAGATCCGGTTTGGAAAAAACGGGTGCAGCAAAAGCGCAATCTTTCGATTATGGACGATCAGGAACTAGTAAGTGCCTTCCAATTGTTTATTGAGCAATCCGCCGATAAATATATAAATGAGCTCGATACAACGTATGGTGACGAAATCGTGAATGAGCTGTCTCGCCGAAAGTGTATCGACCCCGATACCGTACTGCAGAAGCTGGATGCTTATAATCCGGATGACTTAAGTTATGAAACCTCCTTTTTTGCTCAGCTGGCAGGTGCAATGAAGCTGGAAGCGGCCATTCCTTTGCTGTGCGGCTTATTGGGAGCGAAGGATGAATGGCTTCCGGAAAAGGCCATAGAGGCGCTTGTACATATCGGTACAACCTCGGTTGTGACGACGCTGGCCGACCGGTATTTTGCTGCTAACGGGGAATATTTCCGGTTGTATGCTTCCGATGTGTTCGGTAGAATCAAGCTGCCCGCCTCGGAAGAGGCATTGTTAACGCTGCTGCCGGAAGAACAGAATCTTACCTTTGCGACCAGGTTGGCGGATGGTCTATGCGAGCTAGGATCAAGCAAGGGCCTTCCGTTGGTCCAGGCGATGGTGGAAGAAGGTTACGACCGGGGACTAATGAGCCTTACGGAGTCGATTTATGGTTACTGCGTAATCTCAAACACGCCGCATCCTTCATTACCGCAATGGAAGAAGGAGCTTGATATGGAAGAAGCGCGGCAGGCCAGGCGTCAGCAGGAACTGGAGCGAATGTTCGCCATCCCCGGACTCCAAGGTGGTCTGAACACACCTTATACTAACCCGAATAAAGTAGGACGCAACGATCCTTGTCCTTGCGGAAGCGGGAAGAAATACAAGAAATGCTGCGGCGCGTAGGCGGATACAATAGAACCTATGGAGATGCGAATTGGAGGGAACATCCAAGTAAAATAGTTCCCTGTGGCGAATTATGGCTTTGCTAAGCCACGGTTTCTTCACTTTCATATGCAGTAACAGAAAAGCGACCTTAACAGGTCGCTATTTTCTGTCTAAAAACATGTAAATGACACAATTCTTCTTAGATCGACTCCAGTAAACACCCATGTTCGACCGGTCCATCTAAAACCTGCAACGGATGTACGCCCTACAAAGGTTGGGAAGAACCAGAACGCGTTCCCATTTCTCAGCCATACAAATGTGTTGCGGAATAAACAACCGGCAATAGCTCCGGGGTCGATGGCGAACGCTGCAGCCGCGGGTTGCGGTGGTATGAATTGTGGAGGAGGGGAGGAGGGTGGCCGCTGTGTTCCTTGGGGTCCAAAAGGCGGTGTAAATGCCATAAGATTTCACTCCTTAATTAGAGGGTTAGGCTTGATCAGGCCTATAATAATGAAATGGCGAGTAAATTGAACAGCACTAGGGGTAAAACGAAATCATTATAGAAGCCAGGAACAAAACCTCGACTAGTCTCATGGCCGGGTAGTCTTAAGTAAAGAATTCCCCTTTCGCATCGGATAAGTAACCCTTCAAAAACATCGCCATCTACGGTCTCCACTCGAACAAGGGCATTAACATGGTTGTTACATATATTTGCTATATGATCTTGAATGGATTTTAAGTTATGCATAGTGGTTGGATCCATTCGATACAGTGTTTGTTCTTGTTGCCCCTGCTGTTGCAAGTTCATGGTCGTGACCTCCATTTTAAGTTCATTCATTTTCTCCATTGTATGCAGAAGCCTATAGGGGAGTGACTTTGAAGCCCAGTTGGTACCCGTTATAGCTAAT
This sequence comes from Paenibacillus macerans, assembly GCF_900454495.1. Classification (NCBI taxonomy): domain Bacteria; kingdom Bacillati; phylum Bacillota; class Bacilli; order Caryophanales; family Paenibacillaceae; genus Paenibacillus; species Paenibacillus macerans. The sequence continues at coordinate 4,910,941 of NZ_UGSI01000001.1, read as the reverse complement.
AGCTATAGCTAGTTATGACTTTTGAGTGTTACGTAGGAACCCCCCTTCCATGCTACAATCAAAGCATTACGATTTAACATGAGACAGATCGGGGAGGTTTTTTGAATGAGCAGTAAATTCCATATCGTAGGTAGCTTGTTGCGACCGTCTGAACTATTAAAATATAAAACGCAAATAGAACATCGTGATGATATCAGCTATCCATTTTATCAAGATTTTGAGGGCTATGAGCAGTGTGAAACGGAGGCAATTCAGGCTGTAGTCGAAAAAGAAATCGAGCATGATTTGTCAGTTATTACTGATGGTGAATATTCCAAATCCATGTGGCATCTGGATTTCGTTTGGGGATTTCAAGGAATTAACCGCTATATTGCGGATCATGGATATTTTTTCCGTGACGTTGATGGAAGTTCGAAATATGAGACGCGAAAGGATATTGGTTTGCGCATTACAGGCGAATTGAGCGGAAAGAACCATCATTTCATTGGAATATTCAAAAAACTCCAAGCTCTTGCTGGCGACCGTGAAACGAAGCTGTGCGTACCTTCTCCATCACATATTTTTGGTGAGTTGTCATGGTCGGATAACATTGGCGGCAAAGATGCGGTTTATAAAAATAGACATGAGCTTAAAAACGGCCTCGTCAAGGCATATAAGGAATTTGTTGAGGAATTTGCTGCTGCTGGCGGGAAAATTCTGCAATTTGACGATTGCTTATGGGAGCTGTTTGCGGATGACAACCCGAATTCTCCGTATACCGGTGAAAATATTAATCAAGAGGAAGTACAAGCTCTTGCTACCGAATTTATTGACATTAACAATACATTGATTGATTTTGGTCATCGTTTAGGTTTGAAAATGTGGACGCACAATTGCCGTGGCAACTATGATTCCCGTAATATGGGGGGCGGCTCCTATGTGAAGATTGCTAATCTGTTCTTGAAGCAGCTTAAATATGACCGTTTCTTCCTTGAATGGGATGATGAACGTGCAGGATCACTTGAGGCGCTTAAAGTCTTCAAGGATAAGCCGGAAACAGAAATTGTACTTGGCTTGTTGTCATCTAAAACGAATACGCTTGACGATGAGGAGCGTGTATTCAGATTGCTTGATGAGGCATCGAGCATTATTGACAAGGATAGATTGTTGCTATCCCATCAATGCGGATTTGCCTCTTGTGACGGGGGTAATGAATTAACCGAGGCTGAGCAGTGGGCGAAAATTAATCAAGGACAAAGAATTGCCCGGCAATATTGGAACAAATAATGTCGTCGCTGAACTGGATATATATATTCCAATAAAATAGGTGATGCAGTACAGTCCGTTCGAAGTGAAGGTTTTCGGGTGATATCAGAGCTGTCACTACACCCGTAGAAACCTGTGTGGTGTTATCTTCTGACTGGGGGTCGACTCCCAAGCGTCTTATCATTAAAAGCGTGAGTATCGTCAGTGCATCTTAGTGACGCTTTTGACGGTACTGACGCTTTTTTTGGTTAGCTGAATCATTATGGCAGTTTTATAAAAAGAAGCATTTTGCTGATAAACTCGAGGAATTAAAAGGACAACTATCAATTAATAATATAGATGATGATTTGAAATCAAAGGAGTTCCTTTATGGCAGAGTATACCAGGAATTATTGATAGAGTTTAATGAGATTGTAGTTGAATGCTTACACGAAAATTAGAAAACATCACATCGAAAACAACCTGCAATTGAAAAATTGAAATTGTTAGAAGATGAATCCTTCCAGTCAATAGTAACGACTAATTACGATGAAAATTTTAGAAAAGGAGATATTCATAGGGGCAGATATTGTTTTTCCTGGGCGGTACAAATATCTACCCGAGCGCGATCGCCCGTATTGCTTACCCATTCCTTGCTGACGGGCAAGCCTAGTCAAACCAGCGATAGGCCACGTTAAGTTAAACCTCTTGACTCAAGCTGACGTTCAGAACGAATGCCATACAGATAGCCGATAAACATCATTTCGAAGAGTATGATCGGATCGACCAAGGGGCGTCCGTTATCCTCGCAATAATAAGGCTTAACTTTTTCAAGAATAAAGGAAAAGTCGATGTTTTTATGGATCTTGCGAAGCAAATTATTTTGAGGTAAAAGTTCTTCTAAACAAACGAATAAGAAAATATATGTAAAAAAGTATATTAACAATTGGAATAAAAAGGGAGATGATTAACGAGATCTTAAATAAGAGAAATAATGAAAGTCAGACTAATTTTGGGAAGGGGGGGCTGTCTGGAATCACTGCGCATTATACTTCAATCACATGATTATATAAAGGGCTACATGAAATGGATTTTAGCGATTTTATTTATCGTAATGGTCAATGTAGTCTTGAATATCGTCCAGCCGATTTTATGGGGAAGTATGCTGGAATCGGTCATAAAGCTAGAGATCAATCAATTTGTATGGCTAATTTTCTGGTTGATGGCCTTGTATATTGTCGAGGCAATCGGTCTATATATTCAGTCCTATTTAAGCACTTCTGTGAATGAGAATTTAACCTATGCTATGAAAGAACGATTTTTTCTGAAAATAGCTAACTATCAAATGCGCCGTATCAATAAAATGGGTATCGGCGATGTGCTTTCTCATTTGGAAGGCGATGTTCAAGCGATTATTGACGTGTATACCAATCAATTATTAAATGTTGTAATCGGAGTATTTAAGGCGCTAATTATAGGGACAATTGCTTTTGCAATAAGTTGGCCGCTTGCCATCGTAATTGTCATCATGGTGCCTCTTAATTACATCATTATGAACAAATTCGGCGAGCTGTTAAAAGGGATTCAGATTAAACTGAGAGGAAATATGGATAACTACTATTCAAGTACACAGGAATACCTAATCGGTATTAAAAGTGTGAAGAGTCTTGGAGCCAAAACGTTTATTTCTGAAAAGTTTAAGGAACTTATACGCAATAATAAGTTTGTCGGAATCAGAATAGGCAAGCTTGCTGCGGCGTCTACAGGGCTGTCTGGATTTGTGAATTTTTTCACACAATTACTTGTTTTCTCGCTGGGTATGTATCTATTGGTTAATGGGCGTCTTACATTTCCTTTATTTGTGGCATTTTCCTCATATTCGGTTATATTGTCGGGGGCATTGCTGGAAATTACACAGATTAATCCGAAACTCCAGCAGGCGGTTGTTTCTATTCAGCGTATAAATAAAGTTCTTCATGATATGGAAGAGCATCAGGAGCACTGGGGTAAGCGCGATGTTGAGAACATACAAGGAAATGTAACGATTAGAGATGTATCGTTTGGCTTCGAGGAAGAGCTGCTGCATCAAATTCAGATGAAATTTTGTGCAAACCATAAATATGCCATTGTTGGATCAAGCGGATCCGGCAAATCGACCCTTTTTAACCTGCTGCTTAAAATATACGAAGTGGATTCAGGCCATATTTATATCGACGATATCAACATTAATGACATCAGGGAGGATAGTTTTAGGAACATCATAAGTGTTGTAGAGCAGGAACCTACTATGTTTCATATGTCTATCAGAGAAAATATCATTATGGAAAGAAAGAATACGACATTCGACGAAATTCGAAATGCTGCTCTTAAGGCCAATATTGATGAGGAGATTCTGAATATGCCCGAAGGTTACGACACAATTATCAATGGTAGAGGGGACAACTTGTCGGTTGGTCAAAAGCAAAGGATTGCTCTGGCCCGAATATTGCTGAAGAATCCCAGAATCATTCTTTTCGACGAAGTTACTTCAGCATTGGACAACATCTCGCAGGAACTGGTTAATGAAACTATTAATAATCTGAGGAAGGATCACACTATTATTGTGATTTCCCATAAAATTTCCAACATAATAGACAGTGATGAAATCTATGTAATGAACAACGGAAGGATCATAGGGAATGGTACTCATAGCCAATTGCTAACACGATGTGAGCACTACAGGGATTTATTTGAGAAAGAAATGAGAGTTGCGATGGAAAGTTATTTATAAGTGCAGAAATGCACTTTATAAATAAAATTTTTTTCAGGAAGGAGGAACTACGATGACAAAGTTGGTTAGAAAAAACTATAACCAGGAGCAATCTCTTCACGGCTATTACATAGCCTGTACTTGCCTGTGTGCTGTATGTACATGCAAAGTTGTTAATGCCTTGAGCGTTGGCTCCAACAGTTCGAGCAATGGCTTGAACGTAAGTAATGCTACATCTACGGCGCAACACAGTCCTTCTTGCTAATTTAATATCGGCAACTGCACATAAGCTGCAGGGGAGACAATCTTCCCTGTAGCTTATCATCAATCTAACCAGTAGAGGGTGGGAACATGGGAGCCTCCAATATTCATCTTTTTGAGTATCTTGAGAACAAGTACGTATATGATGTCAACAAAAGCGCCATTTTGCTGATTTCAGATGAGGCACATTTCCAACTAGAGCATGAGCAATCATGCGATGAGGAAGCTGCCGACTTGGAGGAAATTAAGCGGCTCCGACAAAAGGGGTATTTGTCGCCAAATAGGCCAAAGGCTATTAAACATCCTAAGACTTCGATGGTAGAGCATTTGTTGGACCGTAATCTTCAAAGATTATGTTTACAGGTTACCCAAAGCTGTAATTTCAGATGCAGCTATTGTGTATACTCGGATATATATACGCATAGATCACATACAGTTCAGAAAATGGACTGGGAGACCGCCAAAAAATCAATGGATTTCTTAATCGAACACTCTCAGGATTCTTTAAGCATTGGACTGGGATTCTATGGCGGTGAGCCTTTACTTCAATACGAACTTATAAAAAAATGTATGGACTACATGGCAGCAAATGTTAACGGAAAGATGCTTTCCTTTAACCTGACGACAAATGCAAGCCTGTTGAACGAGGAGATGGTTCAACAATTCTTAAAATACAATACAAAGATTACAATTAGTCTGGATGGGCCTCAAGAGATTCAAGATGCGAACAGAACCTTTGCGAATGGAAAGGGTACTTATGATATTGTAACCGGGCGAATCCGCAACTTGTGTAAGAAGTATCCTAGTCTCAAAGAAAATCTTAACTATTCAATGGTTTTTGATCCTCAAAATAGCTTTTCCTGTATCGATAATTTTGTAAATTACGATGAGGAGTTATTTGACGGTACTTCGGTTATGGGTAGTATGGTAACCGGCTATTATCGCAAGGACAACTTGAAATATACAGAGGATTTTTTATCCGAATGGGAGTACTCAAAATTTACATATATGCTTCACTTAATCGGCAAGCTTTCAGAGAAGTATGACTCTAAAATTATGAAGATGCCCTTCTTGGATATCATATCCATTATGAAAACAACACGCGAGAAGTTCTCTCCATTAGGAGATACCGAGCATCACTCGGGCCCTTGTGTGCCGGGGCAGCTACGACTATTCGTCAATGCCAAAGGTGAGTTTTATCCATGCGAGAAGGTCAGCGAAAATTCCAAAGTAATGAACATCGGTAGTCTCGACAGAGGATTCGATTACGAAAAGGTTAAACAGTTACTGAATGTAGGGCAGTTGACAGAGAAGGAATGCAAGGATTGCTTTGCAATACGAAATTGTGGGTTATGCGCAATGACAGCAGATACAGGGGAGGACGAAGAAAATACCTTGTCCAGAGAACTGAAGCTCAGCGCATGCCGGAACATGCGAGCGCAGTTTGAAGATAAGCTGAAAGACATTTGCGCATTGAAACGCTGCGGATTCAATCTAGAACAGTTTCAGGTTCAGGGAGGTAAATATGCAGCTCGATAATTCAATCCTGATCTATCCTTTTAACGCTGAGGCAATGCCTTTAATAAGAAGCAAAAAGTTTGCTGCGTCTTACAAGCGGGTGATATTGTGCGCACTGAAGGGCTCCGGCTTTAATGGAAAAGATGCGAGTGAGGTTGATGGCGGAGAAACGGTCGGTATCCAGGTTAGGGAAGACTTGATAGAGTGTTTGGACGAATGCTCCACTGTTTTGTTTATTGAGTCCCAGTATATTCAGTCTGATGATGAGGACTTTAAACAGATTGCTAATCAAGCTGCTCTTAGAGGAAAGACTGTAATTAATAATCGCGGCGGTTATCAGGGCACATCCAGGGCCTATCGGGTGGATAATGTGCAGGATGCGTACGGACTTTTTGGCAACGTGACGATCGATATAAGCAAAGACATCAAGTACGAATTCAATTACGGAGACTTGCTTCAAAGCGAAGGGCTCGTCGATATTACAACTCCTATCATCACTGTGGTGGGGACGGGCAAAAATACAAACAAACTGGCGTTACAAATATCAATAATAGAGGAGCTCGAACAACAAGGATACAAAGTGAGCTGGATCGGATCCAATAAAATGTGCGAGCTTTTGGGAGAACGCTCTTTTCCGTCTTTTATGTTCGAAGATGGAATAACTGATACGGAAAAGGTGTTGCTGTTTAATCGCTTTGTGAAGAGCGTGGAAATGAGCGATCATGCGGATGTGATCTTGATTGGAGTACCTGGAGGCATAATGCCTTGTTCAAAAAATATACCAGGCGATTTTGGAATCTTATCTTATAAGGTATTTCAGGCGGTCTCTCCGGACTATTTAATCTTAAGTATTTTTTACGATGACTATCAAGATGAATTTTTCACCGAAATCAAATCGCACATCAAATATAAATTTAGCAGCGAGTTGAATATGATCCATATATGCAACCGTCGCATTGATTGGGACGAGGTACGGGTATTGAATCAAAATGTAATTCCTTATTACGTTATAGGAAGTCAAGCTGTAAACAATTTCATAAGAGACAAACAGGGAAAAGTACCGGTAGAACTGGTCAATATTATGCGAAAGAATGAAACAGCCGCAATCGTAGAAGATATTATTGCACGGCTCGCTGACGACGAGCCGAACTTGGTGTTCTAAGGAGTGAGTATAGTGGGGAATGAAATTACAGAAAAATTGCTTCTCCTCGTAAATAATACGCTAAAGCGAACGGGTCACACCTTCACCGCTCAGGATCTAGATAAGGATCTATTCGGCAGAGAGCTGAGATTGTTGGCAAGAGATATCATGGTGTTATTTTGCGAAGTCGAGAAAAGCTTCAATATAAAAATAAAGGAAGAAATGTTTAGTCGTTATGGATTTAGAACATTGAGAAATATTGCCAAAATTTTGGAAGAAAGCTTAGTATGAATGTAGCCTTGATTGATGATGGGGTAAACATAAATCATTATACGCGGGAGTATATAATCTCTTTTCTTGAACTGAACGAATCGCTTACGGAATTTGTTGAACAAACCTCTTATGTTGATCCCGCAAGCCACGGCAGTATTTGCGCGGGTATCATCAGGAACTTCTCGGATAGAGTAAATTTAATCAGTCTTAAAATTCTTGATGAGAATTTGTGTGCGAGTGTTGGGAAATTGATCAAAGCATTTGAATGGTGCCAAGAAAATTATATAGATATAATTAACCTAAGCCTGGGCACCACCAACTGTAAGGATTTCATAGAGATCCAACGGTGCATTAAACATCTGGCTTCCAAAGGGGTTATCGTGGTGGCTGCATTAAATAATGATGATACTTACACAATTCCTGCTTCCATGCCTGAAGTTGTGGGGGTATGCACCCATCACAGTGAAGATATAAAGGTTATCGAGAACTCCATCATTGGAGTCAATGTTGCCGCCTGTTCAAATCATTGGATCCAGCTAGACCATGATAGGAGGATACATACTCCCTATTGCAATAGCTTTGCAGCGCCTGCTGTAACGGGAGGAATATGCCAATTATTAAGTGGTGGAGAAAGCGGCAGTGAGGTCCTTTCGAACCGATTCCTTGAGAAAATAGCTCAAAATATCCGGATTTCAGCCGCTAGCATCTCAGATGAATCCATGGTCAAGCTTAATTTTACTCCACAAACCTTTCAAAATTTGACTGATGTAAAGTTGACGAAGAAGGTTCCCCTTATCGGGATATCTTGTAGGGATAAAGATTTAAAAGCGTTTAATCAATTGTTTTACAATGACAATCTGTTCCCTCTAGCTCTCGGTGGAGATACAGCGATTGATAATCTTACAAAAAAGCAACTACATCGTCTTGTTCAGAGGATAGGCGGTATATTTGATTGCGATTTGATTTTCTTGCACCATCTACAAATGAGGACCGGCAGAGAAGATATAATTATGAGAGTGAGCGGGTCAGATGTCTGTTTGGCTTATAAGAAGAGATTCCAGAAGCGTGAGGTAACTCTTCGATCTTTTGAAGAGGCCTATCAAGCGATCCTAAATTTATTAGCATGAAGGATGATGATTATGAACGCTTTGGAAATGAAGCAGGTCTCCAAGAAGTATCGGATCCATGGGAACCGGAACACCATGGCTCTAAACCATGTGGACATGATTCTGGGAAACAACGAATTTGTAGGAATCATGGGAACCTCGGGCAGCGGGAAAACGACCTTATTGAACGTGGCATCCGGCATCGACAAATGCGATGAAGGAGATATCCTCATCAGCGGCCGCAATATCTGTGCGATGAAGAAGAATGAACTCTCTTTGTTTCGGAGAAACCATATCGGTATGGTGTTTCAGGATTTCAATCTACTGAACAGCCTGACGGTTCGAGAGAACATCATGGTTCCGCTGATTCTGGACAAGAATACGGAGAAATTGGAAGAGGGGGAGGCAGAGGTAGAGCATCTGGCGGAGATGCTGGATATTGACTCGATTCTCGATCAATATCCTTATGAGATTTCCGGCGGGCAGCAGCAGAGGGCCGCGATATGCCGCGCGATCATCAAAGATCCCGAGATTCTGTTTGCCGATGAGCCTACGGGAAATCTGGATTCTAAGTCCTCTGAAAAGGTTCTTTCCTATTTCGAGTTGATCCATCGGACCCGCAAGGCGAGCATTCTTATGGTTACGCATGATCCTTTCTCCGCCCGCCACTGCCAAAGGGTGATTTTTTTGCAAGATGGTTGCGTGGTGGGAGAACTTAGCAGACAGAGCGACGATAAGGAGAGATTTATGAATCGAATTCTGGATGTGCTGCAGGGAGGTCGCGTATGAGAACGATTGCTCTTAAAATGTTCAAAGCGAACATTCGGCAATACCGTCTGTTTATCCTGTGCAATTTGGCGTCGGTTGCGATTCTATACAGCTTTATCGCCATATCTGTCAATAAATCCTTTAAGAACCCTACAATAGTCGATTCCATGATTTCGAGCAATATCTACGCCCCGACGGCTCTGGTGGTTCTGTTCAGCTGTCTGTTTATTCCGTATACCCACAGTGTATTTATGAAGGTTAGGTCGAAAGAGTACGGGATATTGCTGACGCTTGGCATGACGGAGAACGAGGCTAGGGTTCAGGTTCTGGTCGAGAATCTGGTGCTGTGCATCCTCTTTCTGGTATGCGGGCTGGGCGCGGGCACCCTGCTGCTGTTGTTGTTTTGGGGATTTATCCGGTATGGAATTGGAATTCACGGCATCCCGATTACGGTCTCTCTCTCAGCGTATAAGCTGACGGCGCTGTATGCGGGAGGGATATTTATGCTGTCGTTGGCCGTAAATCTGCTGGGCATGCTGAAGAGCACCATACTAGAGAAAATCAAATATACCGATAAAACGGAGAGCGGCGGGCGTGCCGGGGGCTGGCTGTGCACGGTCGGCGCAGGGTTAACGGTGGCTTCCTTTGGCATCATGGTTTTCTTTTATCATATTCACAGCAATATTTGGTTCGTCAGCTTACTGGTGTGCGTGCTGGGCTCGCTGTTAATTTTTTTTAACGGAAGTGCACTGATCGATTACTACAAGCGGAAGCACCCTAAGTCCTATCTAAAACAGCTCTTTCTGCTGTCGGACATTAAATATTATTATCGCAAAAACCGAACCATCTTTTTTGTGACGAGTTGGATTTTCTTTGCTATTCTGTTCTTTATGATGTTCAGTCTGGTGACTTACCCCAACTTCACCCATAATGCGGTGACCTATCACCCGTACCATATGGTCTACACGGAGATCCAAGGCAGCTATCAGCCGCTGGGGGATAATGAAGTCCGGAAAATTGCAGAAGCTCACGATAATCGGATTGTCCGTGAGGATAACATAAAATTTGTCAGGAACAATGACTACACGGTCTTTGACGTTGCTGATATCAACAAACTGTTGTTGAAGAGCTACAGGGTTCAGAAAGGTTCGGTCCTTTATGTATATCCCTACGATGTCAACGATGGGTATGAACATGTAACGAATAGAAATATTGCCGATTTTCGGATGGATTCTTCCGAAGGGGCAAGGACTTTCTCTGTTCAGGACACAGTAACGGACCCCTTGTTTGGACAGATCAACAGCATATCCGACCAAGTTTTGCTGGTCAACTCGCAGGATTATTCCTGGATTGCAGCGCACAGTGACAGCTACAAAATCGGCGGGTTTTTGCATGCTTTTGATTTTGCCGATTGGCGGCATTCGAAGGGCGTTGTAGAGGATGTGGTGAAGAAGCTGAACGAACTGAATGGGGGCGATCCGCAGGATCGTTTTTATCAGGTAAGTTCCCGAATAGCGGCTTACCGAACCGCGCAGCAAAGCTCCAATTTCCTAACGTTTGTGGTGTTATATGCCTGTCTGCTGTTATATCTGTCTGCTATCGCTATGATTCACTTCAAATTGAAGATGGAATCGTTAAGCGACAACAAACAGTACCGAAGCTTACATCGAATCGGATTGTTGGAAGAAGAACTGAAGACGATGATTGACCGGAAAATCCGCGTTATTTTTGGAGTCCCGTTTGTTTATGCCGCAGTCCTTACGATTGCATATAGCTATTATATCAACAGCTCTTATGGCTACGGTCTAATCGGCCTGGCCAGTGCCGCTGTAACCGTATCGGCCTTTCTTCTTCTGCATGTTGCGGTATATCGATACTATTCTCGCGGCTCTTTCCGTCAGGCGGCGGCTGGGATATCGCAGTTTAAAGTATAATGGAAAACGAAGCGGGCAAGATATGAAAGAAAAGTTGTAAACCAACTTCAGATGTGTTATAGTTAATTCATTGAAATTTCAACCTGAAGTCACATATTATAGAGGGTTAGGATTTTAATGGGCTTAACCTTGTATAATATGTGATTTTTTTTGGAAATTTTAAAGGATATCAAAAATGAACATGTGGAGGTAATGAATCATGGAAACAGGAACAGTAAAATGGTTTAATGCGGAAAAAGGCTTTGGTTTCATCGAGGTTGAAGGCGGCAGCGACGTATTCGTGCACTTCAGCGCGATTGTTGGCGACGGCTTTAAATCGTTGGACGAAGGACAACGCGTTGAATTTAACGTGGTACAAGGCAATCGCGGCCCGCAGGCCGAAAATGTTGTTAAACTGTAAGTAAGACTGCTATTGCAAAGCCCCAAACCTCGTGTTGGGGCTTTTTTTTCGCACATTATTCCTGGAGAGAAAGAAGGATGCCGCTTGTACTATTCACGGAAAAAACTAACGGGTGATCTTCCAGAAGAAATGACAATAATATGGTCATGCACCAATGAAAAGTGTAACGGATGGATGAGGGATAACTTCGTTTTTTTGGCTCAGCCAGTGTGTGCCCAGTGCAATTCCTTCATGGAGAAAGGCGAGAAGATGCTGCCAATCTTAGCGAATACAAGCCCTAATCAGACGAAAAACTAGATAGAGCGAGGATCAGTCTTGTATTCTTATTCCAATATTGCCCAATTGCTCCCCCTGCTGCATTCGCTGAAAGGCGCGAAAGGTGTCCTGTAAAGGATACACACTATCAATGATAGGGCGTATCGAGTGAAGTTCCATAAATTGAAGCATAGCCATAAACTCTTCGCTGCTGCCCATTGAGGTGCCGATGATACTGATTTGGGGGTAAAATATGGATCGTACCGCTAATTCCACTCGGTCGCCTGAGCTTGCGCCAAACGTGACGATCCGGCCATTCGGCTTAATGATATCAAAGTAATGTTGGAACGTAGCCGGCCCGATACTGTCCAGGATGAGATCCACTTGTTCTCCTTTCATACTGTCCTTCCAATCACTATGACTGTCAAAGGCATGATCTGCCCCATATGCAAGAGCGGCTTGCCTTTTTGTTTGACTGCGGGATGTGACACTGACGCGTGCACCCGCGGCTGAAGCCATAAGCATAGCGTAGGTTGCCACACCGCCACCAATCCCTGGAATAAGGATATGTTCGCCTCGCTGTAAGCGGCCTCTCGTGAACAAAGCCCGATAGGCCGTCAAGGCAGACAAGGGCAACACTCCAGCTTCTTCCCAAGACAAGTAAGCTGGTTTGCTGACGGCATTTTGTTCGGGGATGATGATAGACTCGGCGAGTGTGCCACTCGAAGGACCGCCTACTATAGCCGGAACGGCCGGGACATTGTGGGTGAATTCCCATCCGATACACGGATTAATGATTACATCGGAACCTACTGTAAGGTTCGTTACGCCTTCACCTACCGCTTCAATTCTTCCCGCGCCGTCCGAACCCATAATCAGGGGTGCATCCTCATTTGTTCGATCCTCCATGAGAAATAAGTCCCGATGATTCAACCCTGCTGTTTTCAACTTTACTTTTACTTCACCGAAGCCTGGCTGTTTATCAATCACATTTTCATATCTCAAGCCCTTTAAGCCGTTCATCCCAGCATGTACGATTGCTTTCATCCTAAATCCTCCAGTCATTCGTATTTTGATGAATCTCTATATTTTGAATTGTACAGAGCGGGAATCATACAGTAAAATGAACAAAATCGAATGTGAGTATCAAAACTGATCATACCAAGCAGGTGATATGGAAATGGAAAGCGGAGACTTGAGAATATTTCAAGCTGTAGCTCGAGAGGGGAGCATAACCAAGGCGGCGCAAATGTTGAACTACGTACAGTCTAATGTGACGAATCGTATTCAGTACCTCGAGGCTCAACTAGGAATCCCTCTTTTTCGGCGATCCAATCGAGGGATGACGCTAACTCCGGCTGGCGAGAATTTACTGGGATATGCGGATAAAATACTGACTCTGCTGGACGAAGCTGTGAAAACTACACAATACTCCGACCATCCTGCAGGGCCTCTTAGGATAGGTTCTATTGAAACGACTGCGGCCATTCATCTGACCCCCCTATTGGCCGAATATCGATTACAATACCCGGATGTGAACTTATCGCTCACTACGGGTGTTACACATGCTCTCGTGCAAAAAGTGTTGAATTACGAGCTTGATGGAGCGTTTGTTTATGGTCCGGTTGACGATCCGGATATAGAACATGCCGCGGCTTTCGAAGAGGAGTTGGTGCTGATCTCGGAGCCGGGAAAAAGCGACATGCACGAGTTGCTTGCGAAGCCGATGTTGTTTTTCGATGTTGGTTGTACGCATCGGGCAAAAGCAGAGAGCTTTCTGAGAGGGACTGGCCTGACCGCATATCAGATTATGGAGTTTGGAACATTAGCAGTTATTCTGGATGGGGTTTCCGCTGGGCTCGGCGTGTCTATGTTGCCGCGATCGTCGATTGCTAAAGCGGAAGAGGCAGGCAAAGTCGCTTTCCACAGTTTACCTGAAGAGTACCGAAATTTGGAGGTATGGTTTGTGTATAGACAAGGCTCAATATACTCTAGTGCGTTGTCAAGATTAATACAACTTATTGAAACGAAGCAATAATAGTTAACCCACAACGATCAATAGCGGCTAGTGTACCAATTGAGAAAGCAGCTATCGCAGAGTCTCCTCTGTGATGGCTGCTTTTTCTATTTCCGACTGAGCCGCCAGCAGCTTCCGCTTTGCGCTGCACTAGAATGTCACAGAATGAATCGCATCGTCGTTATATTTTCGAGTGTGATTAACAAAGGAGGCTAAGATCCATGGCGAAAGCGAGCTGCGCCTTTACCACATCTCGATTTGGCGCGAATCAACGCTGTTTAGCCCACGCGAACGGGCTGCGCTGGCATGGACCGAGGTTCTGACCAAACTGCCGGAGCATGGCGTACCTGATGACATCTATAACCACGTTCGCGAGCAGTTGTCCGAGAAAGAAATTTCAGATCTTACCTTCTCGATCATGGCGATCAATGCCTGGAACCGTATTAACGTCGCCTTTAAGAACGTACCGGGTTCTGCTGACGCCGCATTTGGTTTGACTAAAGCCGGCCTGAGCTAAGCAGTAAGAGCAAAGGTGATTTCTGCCAACATCGATGTTAAAAGCAGAAGCACAAAGAACCCTCCGAAGGTTCTTTGTGCTTCGTTTTATTCTCCAGCGTGCTTCAGCTTGTCCGGGTTTCTAACAATATAAATGCTGCGGATTTGATTCTTCTCCACATGAAAAATCCCGACGGTTTGGATTCCTTCGCCAGATCGAACAATAAACGCAGGCTGTCCGTTCATCCGAATGACTTCGATATGAACGCCATCGATCGTTGATGCTTGCCGGAATGGACCGAGCAGGAACTGGGCAACAAGTTCTCTTGTAGAGATAGGTTCGACAACGGCCGGGACTTTGCCTCCTCCATCGGCGACAAGGACAACTTCTTGATCCAGGATGGATAAGATTTGATTGAGGTTGCCTTGTTTGAGAGCGTTCAGGAAATCATGGACGAGCTCGGGAGTAACTCCTTCCGAATGAACGAGTTGTTCAGCTGTAATTCCCATTTTTGCGTTGGCCCGACTGAACAGTTTACGACAGTTCACTTCGCTCTTTTCCACCAGTTCGGCAATTTCAGGATAGTCAATACAGGGTGTTTTTGTGACATTCCCTAGGCTTTTATTTTGCTTACCTCAAATGATCCAGCAGCCCTAAGCGGTTGGTGGCAAATTTTTACGCATAGGGATTTTTAACCAATTATAACCAGGAAATATTTCGGAGCACATGCTACAATCTAGGATGTTGAAAGGAGGCGGATATTGACGAATACTGACGAATTAGTTTGAATTAATCGATTAGACAGGGGAGGTGAATTAAAGAATTTGCCGGCTATTTAATAACGGTTCAATGGTGTACGCATCAAATCAAACTTGGGAGGATTGTAAATGAAGAACAGGGTTACAAAAGCATGGAGTATGGTTTTATTTTTTTCTCTGGCAATTTCTTTAATAACAGGAGGACTGCAAAATACTAAAACTTATGCTGCCGGTCTTTCGATCATCGGCGGTGGAGGCTGGAATGAAACGGCGCATGTAGAATGGTCTCCTGTTAGCAATGCGGAAGGATATAATGTATACGTTAAACCTGAAAGTGCATCGGATTCTTCCTATCAGCAAATTGATAATGAACTGATCCGAAAATACCCTTCTTTTTGGAGAGCGGATGCCTTAGGTCTTGCAGCCGGAGATTATGTCATGAAAGTTGAAGCAAGACTAACAGACGGTTCAACGGTGAGTGCAGTTTCAGATAAGCTGTCCGTAGCGTCGCATGACAGATCCGGGTTTGCTTTCTCATCAGACTCGCTATATGGCACAGGCTCAGGTGCTTATAATGATGATGGAACACTTAAGGATGGTGCCCAGGTTTTGTATGTCACATCCGAGACTGCACAAACCGTGACCCTTGATGTGCAAATCAATAGCTCGGGGCGCGTTCAAACAGGTGTTGGCATAGGCGAGATTTTGCAATTAAGACAAAAAGGTTATGATACTACACCTCTTGCCATCCGGTTTATTGGAAAAATTACGGCTGATGACATGAAAGGCCAACTTAATAGCAGCGGCTATCTGCAAGTCAAAGGCAAAAAAAATTATTCGGAAATGAATATGACGGTTGAAGGGATTGGAGACGATGCCTATGCTTACGGATGGGGAATCCTGCTTAGATATACCGGAAATGTGGAAGTGAGAAACCTGGGGCTGATGTTGTTCCCTGACGATGGTATTTCGTTGGATACGGGGAATGCCAATGTTTGGGTGCATAACAATGATCTATTCTATGGAACTGCAGGAGGAGATGCTGACCAAGCCAAGGGCGATGGTTCCACGGACCTTAAAAAGGGATCGACAAATATTACGATCTCTTATAATCACTACTGGGATTCAGGAAAAGCGGCTCTGGTCGGCTTGAGTGAATCGGCTGAATTTTTTGCCACCTTCCATCATAACTGGTTTGATCATTCGGACTCCCGTCATCCGCGGATTAGAGTGGCATCCGTTCATATCTATAATAACTTCTATGATGGAGTCTCGAAATATGGCGTCGGTGTTACTACGGGAGCTTCAGCCTTTGTGGAATCCAATTATTTTAGACATACTAAATATCCAATGATGAGTTCCTTGCAAGGTACGGATGCTTTAGGGGAAGGTACGTTTTCAGGCGAAACCGGAGGTGTGATCAAGGCCTACAACAATATGATTGTTGATGCGGCCAGTCTGATTTATGCAAACTCCAACAACGGGACAGCTGCGGCAAATGAAAAATCATTTGATGCGTATTTAGCTTCGTCAAGAAATGAAACCGTACCAAGCACATACAAAGCATTAAAAGGAGGAACGGCTTATAATAACTTTGATACAAGCGTCGATACGGGCGTAAATGCTGCAGACATTGATAACGCAAGCGATGTTGAACAAATGGTTACTGCCAAAGCGGGACGCCTGAATAACGGAGACTTTGCATGGAAATTTGATAATTCCGTGGATGACAAGTCGTATGCAATCAATTCAGCTCTAATGGCTAAAATAAGAAGCTACACAACTCAACTTGTATCTGTGGGCGGAAATTCAATCCCGCAAGAACCTGCACCAGGACCCGCACCAGAGCCAACACCGGAACCTACACCGGAACCCACGCCAACACCAGAACCTGCACCGGAGCCTACACCAACACCAGAACCTACACCAGAGCCGACACCGACACCCATTCCGGACCCGACAACCGGAGAACAAGTTCATAACTTTACCGTAGCCGGAACCGCCAGCGACTTCTTTGATATTGAAGGGAATCTTTCGGCAAGCAAGGGAACTGTGGAGTATAACGGTCTGACTCTAACGCAATGTTTAAAAATCGAGACCGCGACCCGTATCGGTTTCACCACAACGGAAGATTCAACATTAACACTAGTGTTTAATTCAGAAGACGGAAAGAAGATCAAGATCGATGGAACCAGCTATCCAATAACTGATGGTATTGTCAGTGTACCGCTTACTCCTGGCGCACATACTATTACAAAAGATAATCCTGTAAATCTTTATTATATGGAACTGAAATAGATGATCTGATGTTTTATGTGACCAGTTGCCGGAATTAAAGCGGCGACTGGTTTATTTTTATATTATAGAATTTTATAAAATTTCGGACATGGTAGATCGCAAGAAAAACTAGCTCTAAATGAGGTTTGTAATCTATCGAAGATCAACACATGTTGCCCGGACGCTTTGCATGATTATCCCTTTTGATCAGAACGGAGAGAAATGGACAAGAGCTCTCCTCACTGAGGTCCCCTGGGGCCCCTGAAAGAGAGGGATAATCGTGCAAAGGTAACATGAGGGACACCAAGGTACGCACCCTACAAGGGGGCAGTTCGGGTTGGATTGGCGAAAATAAACTGCAGAATCACGTCTATATCTTGATCTGATGAAAAAGTAGAAAGGCACTCGTAGATCAGTAACAATCCTGGATTTTCCCGTCCTATTACATATTCTTTTAGGTTATCGGCAATAAATGACTTACTTCGACATGAAGTTAAGATTATTATGTATACAAATCTAGTTTTTGCCAACAATATAAAAATTATGGATGGAAGGGGTGATAAGCATCCTAAACCGATGTCATTCTATTCATATTTGAAAGCGCTTAACAAATTATGAAGGGAGAATATTTTATGTTGCATCTGATTCGAAATGTGTGGGGCAAGCTGGGCACCCTGACTATCATATTTATGCTTCTTGCAGCCAGTATAAGCAGTGGAAGTGCATTTGCTGCAGCCAGTTCATCGACCACCTCAAACACAACGCGGGTCTCCGTGCACGATCCATCCATTTACTACGATTCATCAACGAACAAATATTACGTTTTCGGTTCCCATTT
The DNA here is from genome assembly GCF_900454495.1 of Paenibacillus macerans. NCBI lineage: Bacteria > Bacillati > Bacillota > Bacilli > Caryophanales > Paenibacillaceae > Paenibacillus > Paenibacillus macerans. The sequence goes on along the minus strand of NZ_UGSI01000001.1, from coordinate 4,892,926 downwards.
GGCTCAGGCCAGCAGTACGGATCTAAGAAATTGGTCTTATGTTGGAACCCAGGGCTATGCCAATCGGAGTTTGTATGCACCGTCTACCTTTGAGGGCTATTATTATATTAAAAATAAAAACAGCGGATTATATCTTGATGTAGCTGATGGGTCGGCGGCCGACGGAACGAATATTCGGCAATGGTCTTATAATGGCTCTGATGCGCAGAAGTTCAGAATCGTGCATCACAGCAACGGAGATTATTACATTCTGACGGCCAACTCTTCCTATAAGAGCAGCATTGATGTCAACGGCGGATCCCCCGCCGATGGCACCAACATTGAGCAATGGGCATACTGGGGCGGTCCCATGCAATTGTTCCGGATTCAGCAGAATGAGGATGGAACGGTCGCTTTCCTGACCAAAGCATCGGGGTACACGTCTGCGTTGGATGTCGCTGATGGGAGCACGTCTGCAGGCGCCAACGTCCAGCAGTGGAATTACTGGGGCGGAGACATGCAAAAATGGAAACTGATCAAAGCGGGCGGCACGGGGAATGTATCCAGAAGCTCGGGCGCGGCACTGCTCTCTGCGCTGGCACCCTCTTTCGCATGGGCGGGTTATAATGATCAGGATAGCTCGGGCGGCCACGCGGTATGGGCGCCGGATGTGATTTATAACCCATCCTATGTATGGGCGGATGGTTCCAAGGGCGCTTATATGTTGTATTACAGTACATCATCGACCTACATTCGTTCCGCCATTGGATTTGGTGTGTCCAAGTCCATAACAGGTCCGTACGAATATGTAGATACCATTATTTATTCCGGATTTACCCGTGCCAGCAACCCCATTACCACCACGTCGCCGCTCGGGACAAAAACCGTGAATACGTGGTATCAAAATACCAACATCCCCGATCTGATCGACAACGGTACCCTATCGGGAGTCCGAAGCGGCTGGTTCACAAGCAGCGGCGGCTATAACAATTCACTGTTCCCGAACGCCATCGATCCTTCCCTGATTTACGATGCTTCAGGCCGACTATGGATGAGTTACGGGTCCTGGTCCGGCGGTATTTATATGCTTCAGCTTAATCCCGAAACGGGTAAGCCTTATTATCCCGGAGCGGACAGCGGCAATACGGACCGTTACTTCGGCAAACGCATCGCAGGGGGATACGGAAAATCGGGGGAGGCCCCTTATATTGTCTATGACAAAGCCGCAGGTTATTGCTACCTGTATGTAACGTACGGCGGTTTGGCGAATGCGGGCGGTTATCACATCCGGTTATACCGGTCCACCGCGATTGACGGACCGTATACGGATGCCGCCGGCAATCAAGCCGTGTATGCTTCCGCTTCAATTAATCAAGCCAATTACGGCATTAAACTGTTCGGAAATTACCAACTCTCGGGAATCCCGTTAGGTTACAAATCGGGAGGGCATAATTCGGCACTGATTGATACGGACGGCTTGCGCTACCTGATTTACCATACCCGCTTCAATAACGGAACCGAAGGGCATGAGGTTCGGGTGCATCAGCAATTCATGAATGCGGATAAGTGGCCTGTCACCGCGGTATACGAATTCCTGGGAAGCAGCATTTCTTCTACGGGATACAGCATGAATGATATGACGGGGACCTATCAATTCGTCAAAATGGGGCTTGACGCTTCGACATCCGGTGTGGGGATGCTGCCTACCCAAAGCGTGACTTTGAATGCAAACGGCACCATTACGGGGAATGTGACCGGCACTTGGTCTTCTACTGCCGGGACTTATTATTGCACCATGGTCATTAATGGAGTAACTTATAAAGGCGTGTTCTTCAAGCAAAGAAATGAGCTTTCCAGCCACAATGAAGTAATGACCTTCTCATTGGTCGGCAGCAATAACGAATCGATTTGGGGCTCAAAATAGAAAAACCGTTAGGTTATTATAAGATATTATAAGAAATCCATGTTGACGCTTTCAAAATCCTGATATATAATGCAATTAATCGAATACACCCATTAGACATGTGACTGGTAAAGCAGGCAGGATCTAAAATGACAAATCTTTTATTTGTCGTTTTAGGTCCTTTTTTATTTGCAGAAAAGCCTGTCCCCTTTCACAAATTTGCAAAAGGAAGGAGCATTGGACATGGATTACAAACAGACCGCCGCGGAAGTTCTGAAATATGTGGGCGGCAAGGAAAACATCGCCCATTTTGAACACTGCTCGACAAGACTGCGTTTTTCCTTGATCGACAACGCTAAAGCCGATGTCAAACGGCTCGAAAGCATTCCCGGCGTGATCGCCGTAAAAATGACCGGCCAGTGCCAGGTCGTGATTGGGAATGAAGTGGTTGAAGTTTATGATGCGGTCAATCAGTTGTTGGGGGGGTCGCCGAATCCTGACTCGGAATCCGCTGAGGCATCCGCCGCTAAACCGAAAGAAAAGAGAAAACTCGGCAGCGTTATTTTGGATTTTATCGTAGGCGTGTTTCAGCCGCTGATTCCGGCGATTGCCGGGGCCGGGATGTTAAAATCGTTGTTGCTGCTGCTCGGATTAATGAATGTTTTGGATCCGGACGGCCACACTTATAAAATCTTGGTGCAAATTGGCGACGCGGCGCTGTACTTTCTTCCATTACTAGTGGCCGTTACCACCGCCAACAAACTGAAAGTAAATACTTTGGTGGCCCTGGCTGCCGTCGGCGCTTTGCTGCTGCCGAACATGACGGCCATGCTCGGGGAAGGCGCCCAGTTGTTCGGCCTTCAGATCAAAAGCATCGCCTACGCCTATCAGGTCTTTCCGGCGATTCTGACCGTATTGCTCTACGCCCAAATGGAGAAATGGTTCACGCGAATTACGCCGAAAGTGATCCGGATCTTTTTTGTCCCGATGATGTCGCTGCTCATTACCGTTCCGGTGTCGTTGCTCGTTTTGGGCCCGCTCGGTTATACGCTCGGCGAAGGTTTCTCAGCTATCATCTTAACCTTGTTCGATAAGGTGGGGTGGATTGCCGTCGCGCTCTTGGCCGCCGTTTTGCCGCTGATGGTGTCCGTCGGCATGCACAAAGCGCTCATTCCTTACGCTCTTTCCGCGATGGGAAGCACCGGTAAGGAATTGCTCTATATGCCTGCTTCGCTGGCCCACAATATCGCCGAAAGCGGGGCCTGCTTCGCCGTTGCGGTGCGGACCAAGGATAAGGCGTTAAGAGCCACGGCCATCTCCGCAGGAATTTCCGCTTTGTTCGGCATCACGGAACCGGCCTTGTACGGGGTCACCCTGCAAAATAAAAAAGTGCTCGGCAGCGTCATGTTCAGTTCGCTGATCGGCGGGGCGTTTACCGGCATTGTCGGCTTGCAGGCTTATGTGCTGGTCGGACCCGGATTAGCCAGTTTATCGATGTTTATCTCGGAAGATTTGCCGCGGAATATCATCAATGCCGTCATCGCGCTTGTTATTTCCTTTGTGGTTGCCTTCGTTTCGGCCTTTATTCTCGGCAAGGACCATAAGGCCAAAGCGGAAGAGCGCCAAGCGGTTAACCAGCTTACCATGGCAAAAGAGTTCAAAAGCCCGGTGATCGGGGACATGATTCCTTTGTCCGAGGTGAAGGATGAGGTCTTTTCCAGCAAAGCGATGGGTGAGGGGGTTGCGGTCATTCCTGCGAAAGGTGAATTGTACGCGCCCGTGGATGGCAAAATTGAAGTCATTTACAGCAGGAACCATGCGATGGCCATGCGTACGGCGAACGGCATCGAGCTGTTGTTCCATGTAGGGATCGATACCGTCCGCTTGCGGGGCAAATATTTTGAGCCTCAGGTGCAGGCTGGAGATGAAGTGAAAGCCGGCGATTTATTGCTGAAGTTCGACCTTGAGAAGATTATTGAAGAAGGCTACGATCCGGTAACCATCGCCATTGTGACCAATAAGGACAAATACGCGGTCGAGGTTGCGGATTTAAAACAGGTGAACCGTCAGGATACATTGATGGTTGTAACCGCTTTAGAAAATTAAACCAAGGGAGAGAATAGACATGAGCAAAGGATTTCCGAAGAACTTTTTATGGGGAGGCGCCATTGCCGCCAATCAGGCGGAAGGCGCTTGGAACGTGGATGGGAAAGGTCCGTCCGTAGCTGACATAGCCATGTACAGACCCCATTTAAATGTCGAGGATTACGAAGCGCACCAGGTCGTTACCACCGAAATGATCGAACGGGCGATGCAGGATCCGGACGTCAAAAAATATCCGAAACGCAGAGGGATCGATTTTTATCATCGGTATAAGGAGGATTTGGCCCTGTTTGCCGAAATGGGCTTCAAGGCGCTGCGCGTTTCGATCGCCTGGAGCCGGATTTTTCCGACCGGTGAAGAGAGCGAGCCCAATGAATTGGGGCTGAAGTTTTATGACGGTTTGTTCACCGAAATGAAACGGCTCGGCATCGAACCGATCGTCACGCTTTCCCACTATGAAATGCCCCTTGCTTTAAGCGTCAAATACAACGGCTGGGTGGAAAGAAAGGTCATTGATTATTTCGTGAAATTCAGCAATGTCTGCTTCTCGCGTTATAAGGACCTGGTGAAATATTGGCTGACCTTCAACGAAATCGACAGCATCATCCGCCATCCTTTCACGACCGCGGGCATTGTCCCGGAGCGTTGTCCGGAGGGCAAGGTGGAGGAAACCATTTATCAGGCGCTGCATCACCAGTTTGTTGCCTCGGCGCTGGTGACGGCGGATTGCCACCGCATCATTCCGGGCAGCCAGGTAGGCTGCATGCTGACGATGCTGACGACCTATCCGAATACTTGCCACCCCAAAGATGTGGAAATTACGCTGATGAGGAATCTGCACACTTATTTTTACGCGGATGTGCAGGTATTTGGAGAATACCCGCCCCTGATCGAAACCATGCTCGAGCAGAAAAATATTCATCTGCAAATGGAACCGGGGGATAAGGAGATTTTGCGGAAGCACACGGTCGATTTTGTTTCGTTCAGCTACTATATGTCATTAACCGAGTCCGCCAAAGAAGGACTTGAGCGGACGTCCGGCAATACGATCACAGGGGTGAAAAATCCTTATTTGCCCGTAACGGATTGGGGATGGCAGATCGACCCGGTGGGCCTGAAAATTTCCTTGATCGAGTTGTACGACCGCTACAGAAAACCGCTGCTCATTGTGGAAAACGGCATGGGCGCCGTGGACCGGGTGGAAAGCGACGGTTCTATCCACGATGACTACCGGATCAATTATTTTAGGGAACACTTTAAACAAATGAAGGAAGCGGTGGAAGCCGGCGTTGACCTGTTTGGTTACACAAGCTGGGGACCGATTGATATCATCAGCGCTTCCACGTCCCAGATGTCCAAAAGATACGGCTTTATTTACGTCGATCAGGATGACGAAGGAAACGGCACGTTGCAGCGCAGACGCAAGGATTCTTTTTACTGGTATAAAAAAGTGATTGAAAGCAATGGCGAAGATTTGGATTAGTTCCCCATCTTTCGATTAGGGAGGTGACCCGTGTGATCAAAATCAAAAAAGTGTTGAATTCCAGCGTAGTTTTGGTGGAGGATGAGCAGAACAAGGAGTACATTATGTTTGGCAAAGGCATCGGCTACGGTCAAAAAGCGGGCAATACCGTCGAGGAGCACCAAGCCGACCAAATCTTCATGCCCATCGAAAATGTCAAAGTCAAAGAGTATCTTGGCGTATTGGACGCCATTCCTCCGGTATACGTGGAACTGACCGGGCAGATTGTGGCTTACGCGGAAAAGAAGCTGCAAACCAAGCTCAACACGGGGATCTATTTTACCCTTATGGACCATTTGCATTTTGCGGTGGAACGGTTGTCTAAAAATATCGCGATTGCCAACAAAGTGTTTTGGGAGATTAAAAATTACTATGCCGAGGAATTTGCGATCGGCCTGTTCTCCTTAGAGCTGATCAAAGAAAAGCTGCACGTCGATATGCCCAAGGAGGAAGCGGCCAACATCGCTTTTCATTTGATCAATGCCCAAAGCGGGGAGAAGGAATCCAAGGACGGCATGAAGATGGCCAAAATGATCGGCAGCATCGTCAACCTGGTGAGATATTCGATGAATATTGATATGGATACGGAAAACGTTCATTATACCCGTTTTGTAACCCATGTGAAGTTTTTTGTGGAGCGGTTTTACACGGATAAGATGCTGGAGAATACGGACAACATCCTGTTTGAGCAAATCGCCAGCCTGTATCCGCAGGCGATGGACGGGGCGTTCAAGATCAAAGAATATATTCACCAGGTGTACGGAAAAACCATTCCAAACGAGGAGCTCACCTATCTGGCCGTGCATATTCACAGGCTGATCTCCTATAACCAGTTGGCTTAAATTAGACGGAGGAACTTTAACATTGAAAGCGGGCAATATCATTATTTCGTTCATTGGGTGTTTTATTATGGGGTTAGGCGTAAACGCAGGATATGTTCCCGCTCACTTATTCAGTACAGGATTCCCGGGAATCGGGATTCTCACGCTCTATACTTTAAATTGGAGTCCGGGGATCGTCGTGTTTGCTCTTAATATTCCTTTGCTATTGCTGGCTTGGAGACGGATTGGCCGCTCTTTCGTGATCCAGACCGTGCTTGTTGCAGGGGCTTTGTCCGCCTTCCTTGACCTGCTCGATCCGATCCGAAATTGGGTCCACCCTCCTCTATGGTTAGGCATTCTGATTGGCGGGGCATGCTTGGGATTAGGGTCGGGAATCGTTTTTAGCCAAGGGTTGACCAGCGGTGGGGTTGGCCTGTTAGGGCGATTAATTCAGCTTCATTTTCCTAATCTTAAGATGGGCACGATTCATATTGCCTTTGATTTTGTTGTACTTATACTTGGCGCTATCATCATGGATATCAAGACGGCATTTTTCACATTTCTGGCATCCCTCATTATGGGACGTACGATGGACTTTACAAAATCGGTGCCTAATCTTTTTGCAAGATTCCGCCGCACATAACCGATTGTATTGGCAAACTTCTGCCCGCAGCAAAAATAGAAAAAGCGAAAGCGCATCAGTAGCATGCGTTTTCGCTTTTTGATTGTCAAGCAAGTTGGTCAACATTTCCGCACAACGCGTTCAAGCAACCTATACTTGTTATTTCGAAATAGCCTTAAACGCGGCCGACTGCTCCCGGATGCCCTTCTCTGCGGCAAAACGCTCGATGCTGGAAGCTCCGAAGAAGCCGTCGATGTCGGGGATATTTTGCATGATATAAGCGGCATCCGTCGGCTCGGCGATTGGGCCGCCATGACAAATGACCATGATGTCCGGCCGGACGGCACGCCCTGCGGCAATGATATTCTTAATTTTCACAACGCAGTCATCCAAGGTGAGCGCTGTCTTCGCGCCGATCGTGCCCTTCGTGGTAAGACCCATATGAGCCACCAAAATATCCGCACCGGCTTCTGCCATCGCCTTGGCCTGATCTGGATCAAATACATAAGGGCAAGTCAGCATGTCCAGTTGATGCGCTTTGCGGATCATTTCCACCTCTAAGTCATACCCCATATCGGTTTCTTCCAGGTTCTGCCGGAACACACCGTCGATGAGGCCCACCGTCGGAAAGTTTTGCACGCCGTTAAAGCCCATATCCTTCAATTGCTTTAAGTAAATGTCCATGACGCGGAACGGGTCGGTACCGCAAACGCCAGCCAGCACCGGGATATTCTTTACAACAGGCAGCACCTCGGAAGCCATTTCGACCACGATCGCATTGGCATCGCCATAGGCGAGAAGCCCGGCTAAAGAACCTCTGCCGGCCATCCGGTAACGGCCGGAGTTATAAATAATCAGCATATCCGCGCCCCCCGCTTCGCTGCTCTTCGCGGTAATGCCGGTGCCGGCGCCTACGCCCAAGAGGATTTTTCCGCCGGCAACTTCCGCTTTAAATTTGGCAAGGATTTCACTTCTGGTCATCGTATTCATGTTTATATCTCCTTTTCCTGTGAATGATTAAGCTTTGCCCTCCATCATGGCAATGAGTTTTTTGGCGGCGTTAAGCGCGAACGAGTCATCGTTGATATGCGCATCCAATTCGTAAAGCTCCACCTTGCTGCGATCCAGGTTGGCTCTTAAAGCATCAAACAAAGCCAGGTCCTCCTCAGGCCCATGGAAGGGCTGACCCTCGGCGTCAATCATGGAGACGCCCTTCAGCGGCATAATTAAAACGCTTTCACCACTGGCTAAATTCAGCTTCTCCGCCAATTTCTCGCCAACGGCTCTGTTTTCCTGGGCGGTGGTGCGCATCAGGGTGACCGATGGATTATGCTTGTACAAGGTTGCGATGTTTGTAACGCTCGGGCACGGTGTCAATGGGGCCAAAGTTAACCATATCGCAAGCTCCCACAGAAACTACTTGCGGTACACCGCAAAGTCCGGCGGCTTCGCTGCGATTAGGCCCGGCATTCAGCACGCCGCCAAACAGCTCGTCACACCATTCGGTCGTCGTCAAATCCAGTACGCCTTGGAAATAACCGCTTCGCACCAAACCCTCCATCGTACGGCCACCGGTACCGGTTGCATGGAAGACCAGCACTTCATAACCCTGCTCCTCCAAATAGGCCTTCGCTGTTTCTACGCAGGGTGTCGTGACCCCAAACATAGTGGCGGCAACCAATGGTTTTTTCTCAACTTTCGTAACTTCATGCTCCAGCATACCCGCCATGGCAAAGACCGCATTGCTGAAAATCTTGGTGGAAATAGAGTTGAGTCCAGCCACATCCACAATCGAAGGAATCAAAATCACATCGCTTGTGCCTACATACTGTTCGGTATTCCCGGAAGCCATGGTAGAAACCACAATTTTCGGTACGCCGATGGGCAGAGCCCGCATCGCTGGTGTGATAACCGAGGTGCCGCCCGAGCCGCCCAAGGAAATGATGCCTTGGAATTTGCCTTCCTGATAAAGCCGGGGAACGATCTTTTCGGTACCCTTTGCCATAGCTGCTGTGGCACGAGCCCGGTCTTTTTGGCCTACCAGTTCCCGAAGATTTTCGCCGACCTCGGCAGCAATTTCTTCGTTGGAGACATCGGGAACAAAGTAGGATTCAAAGGTTCCCGTATGCAAGGTCAAGGTGTTAAGGCCGATTTCCTCAAACAGCTCTTTCAAGTAAAGGAATTCCTTCCCCTTGCTGTCGAAGGTCCCCGCGATGGCTACGGTTTTCATTGATTAAGTACACCTCCTGGAATTATCTTTTCTGCCGCCCCATGGCTTTGTAACAGCTTTCAGAAATGATAATTCAATTGTACGGCTTGGCGGAAATTTTGATATTGTTTAAAGTAAGCTGTTTTTGTGCTTATGTTAGATTTCGCTCCGTCGGCCGTATTTCTTGCGAGGTTCCGCTTTTTCGATAACCGGTAGGCGTCGTGCCTTTATATTTCTTGAAAATTTTAGTGAATTGGATATAATCTCCATAGCCAACCAGCTCCGCTACCTTCCCAACGGGCATGGCTGGTCTCCCTTAGGAAGTCCCCCGCCTTGTTCATCCGGAAACGGATTAAATATTCCGTAAAGCTGCAACCGACGATCCGTTTGAATTTGGCACTCAAATAGGAGGGCGACACATGAGCCGCCAAGGCTAGCTCGCTGAGGTATATGGGCTCATCATAGTGGTTGATGATATGTTCTTTGATAAACTCCACATAGTCGTAGTCTTGGGCTTGTCCATTCAGCACCTTCATGAGGCTGTTCTCTTCCTCGGCGCTTTGGGAGATTTTAAAGGATTTGGTCGTGTTCAAAATGGCCTTTTCCGCCGGAATCCGTTCGAAGGAAGAGCCGCCCACAAAGCCCTGGCAAGCAGAGTTGTCGTAGAAGTACCGGGCATCGATGGAAGATTTGATCGGGCCGCCGTAGACCATTTTAATCGCCCCAGGACGAATCTGATTGCAAGTATCAAAAATCTGCTGAGCAAACCTCCGCCCTCTGTCCAAGGACTGCACTTTCTTCGCGCCCAAAACGCCGCCGGTCGTCAGTCCCAAATGAGCGCAGATAATGTCTGCTCCGGCCTTTAACATCTGTTCCGCCTGCCAGGCATCAAAGACGAAGGCCAGGGTAAACAGCCCCTGCTCATGGGCTATGCGGATCGCCTCGATTTCCTGGCGATACGAAATCCCCTCTTCCTCCAGCGCCTCGCGAAACTTTCCGTCAATGAGTCCGACGGTGGGCCAATTATTGATCCCGTCAAAGCCGGATTTTTTGATATGCAAAATGAACTCTGGAAGGGAAAGGCAAGGGTCCGTAGCGTTCAGTCCAAATAAAATCGGGGTATCCTGCAGAAGAGGCATCAACTCGCGCGAGGCAAAATCCATAACGATTTCATTGCTGTTGGAATAACAAAGATAACATCCCAAAGACGCCCGTCCCATCTGCCGAAAGCGTCCGGCACTGAGAGCCAGAATAATATCCGCCCCGCCCAAAACGCTGTATTTGGTCGTCATGCCGCTGCCGGCAGCGACACCTATAATATGTCCATTGACTTTGATTTGCGCATTCAGCCTTTTGAGTATTTCCTGTCTTGATATTTGCATGGCGAAACCTCCCTTATGCAAACTATACAAAACCAACAGGTCATTCAACAAATTCGTATGAAAATATCTCGTAAAATCTGTTAAAAATTTGGAAAATGTCCATGAATAGCAATGAAAGAACATTTTGGGAGCTCGAACTAGTGATAAATGTCACAGAAGACGGATGTTAAAATTTTAGACAATAAAGAGGGTAGCAATCGCTATAAAACAACGTTGGAGGAGCATGAGATCGTGGCAGTTAGTCGTGGACCCGTGGAGCAAGATTATATTATTGAACGTGTTCAAGCCCTTTTTCAATGCAGGGTTTTATGGAACGAAGGGCGTCCATGCCTGGAGTATGATAACAAGGAAGAGTTGGGCAAAATCTCTGAATACGTAAAAGCTAATTTTGCTACGGAGCTTCTAGATGTATTTTTTACAACCGTTGAAAGCCTGCCAATAGAGTAACAATTCGAATGTTTGGAAAGCGACCTTAATCGGTCGCTTTTTGCTTGCTCGTATTCGAAGGTGAACAAACACACCTAAAACGCTCTAGCGTTGCATCAAATCCGGTCTGACAAGATACATTTTCTAGCCACAAGTATTCTAACGGTTGCCACAAGCGCTATTTGTTCCAAGAACGTTGATTTCAAATTGTAACGGTCTGACGCCCCTAAACTAAGTGATGCATTAAAGGAAATGCTCAGAACTGGTGATATGGTTGGACCATTACAAATGCCTGATGGAAGAACCTCAGCTTCGATCACAGCAGCAACTAGCCTTCCAGGTCAAACAAATAAAAAAGAAGAAAATTGGCCATTCCAAGTCCCTGATGGTTATGTGCGTTTCAGTGGTGATTTTAGAACTGACAGACATTCTGGTGACGTTGCTGAATGTGGTTGGGCAAATGGTAATCCTGCTGATGGAACGGTACATGCATATGTTAAAGCATCACAGACTAATGGTTACGCTCATGCTTCAGCAAGTAATGTGTATGCAATAAAACCTGAAGCTGCAGCAAAAATGTACAAGTTTAGTCTTAATCGTAATCAATAAGCAGAGTATCTGTACGGAGCCGAGGGAAGCTCGTTGCCGCTGCGAGAGCTGATGTAGATTGACACAAAAGTACCCTTTTAAGAAATTCTTATTTTATAAGGGTTCTTTTTGTTTAAAAGGGGAGAATTGTGTCATTTTTTTGTGACACAATTCTCCCCTTTTACTTGAAGATTGACACAAAACTCCCCTTATGATTAGCGATAATGACACAAAATCCCCATTAATGCAAGCGGGGTTACCCAAAACCTTCCCCAATGAATAGCAATTGGATTGATTCTTTACTTTTATTGAAGGGATAACGATTAATTAAGAGATATTTTTTCTATTCCGTAGTTAATAAGGGGAGTTTTGTGTCAATCAACAGTTTCTATCCGGAAACCGACCAGATGCTCAATTAGTCAAGACTAATGTACAAAATACGACTTTTGTGAAATAGCATAGTAAAGCGTTAATGCAAAAAAAGCAAATATGGATCTTACGTGCCCAGTAACAGATATCTTTCTCGTCTGGATCCTACTAGTCAAACGCTCGGGCGACCTTCATTCAAGGCCTAATTTGTCAAGCTTTGATGAACAATGTAATGAAAGAGAACTGAATAATCAGTTCTCTTTCATCTGTTCACAACAAAGGCTATTCCAATTCATGTGATACTTATTAGGTTTATGGTACTCTCAATCTGAGCAAAATGCTAATTGATTAACATATCTTTTGCCCTTATAGCTTACACCAACATAGTTTTCCTGAATGCCAACAATCACCAAAAATAAAAACTCTTGATCCAAAATGGAGTCTTGTATCATTCCAATAATCAATTTTCGATCTGTGGGAGACGGTTTAGGAATCGCTTCAGGATGTGTGTGCCACTCTCCAAGGTAACGAACTTCTCCGTCAGATTTTTCCCATGCGCCGCTTGCAATTTCTTGCGCACGTTTAACATCCCTTTCAAAGAAAAAACGACCGGACTTGTCTCCTTTCCCGGGTACAGAGATCTGATCGATGATTATACGATTGTCCGTGTAAATCCGCCCTAACAAAATTCCACCTGACTCGGGCAGTCCTTTACTTATTTGTCGATAAGAATGCATAATCCCCATAACTTCTTGTGTAAACATTAGTCTATATTTTCCAAATCGATACATCATGGATCACACCGATCACACAAGCCGAATTCTTCAATGGGTAACCGCCAAGAAGAGTATGGCTGAGAAGCCTTCCACCTGCCGGCGATTTCCCTCCCCTGTTCTTGATGAGCTTTTAGATTTCCAATCCATGTGAAAACCGTATTCTTTCGTACTTCTCCTTTCATTATCTCATCTATAAATACGTTGAGATCGTAAATAAAACGTTTCAAATCTACCACACTATAAGGAGTATAGGATGTCTGACAGCCTGCCTCGCGTTTTAAATATCGATCTGGATGTCTAAGTATACCTCTTTGATATCGGCCTAAAGAATCAAAGAGACAATCAAAGCATCCAATACGTTTTGGATCTACATAAATAGCATGGCCACCAACTGCAAAAGGTTCTACCCAAACGAATAACATGGGGGTAGTGCTGCTAGACTAAAAAGTAGACATGGAGAACCGAGAATCGGGTAAAATGAATCTATCCAAATTCGAGGTGCTACCATGACGAAAAAATACGATAAAGAATTTAAACTGCAAACGATTCAGATGATCCAGGAAGAAGGGAAAGCGGTGGCGCAGGTCGCCCGCGAACTGGGGATCAGCGACAACACCCTGTATCGTTGGATGGCGGAATACAAGAAAGACGGCGCACAGGCCTTTCCAGGCAGTGGGCAACTGAAAGCCGACGATAAAGCAATGAGAGATCTTCAGAAACGCCTTCGTGATCTGGAAGAGGAGAACGACATCTTAAAAAAGGCGATGCACTACTTCGCCAAAGACCGGCGCTGATCTATGCCTTCATCCACGATCATCGCTTCAAGTGCCGAGTCTCGAAGATGTGCGAAGCCTTTGAAGTATCCCGAAGCGGCTATTACAAATGGACCCAGCGAAAAGCCAGCAAACGTGAAAAGCGACGTCGCAAGCTGGAGCGGCGGATCCGTCGTATCTTTCTAGAATCCCGTCGATTATATGGAAGCCCCAAAGTAGCAAAAGAACTGCACAAGCAGGGCATACGAGTGTCCGAGAAAACAGTCGCTCGGATCATGAAGGAGCTGGGTTTACGTTCTCGCACGGTGAAGAAATACAAGGCCACAACCAACTCGAAGCACAACCTGCCTGTCCAAGAGAACGTGTTGAACCGCGAGTTTAATCCGTCCGCTCCAAACAAGGCCTGGGTGGCTGATATTACGTATATCCCGACCGATGAGGGTTGGCTATACCTGGCAAGCATCATGGACCTGTACAGTCGTAAAATCGTTGGATTTCACATGGATGAGCGAATGACGAAAGAACTCGTGTTAACGGCGCTGGACCGCGCCCACAGCCAGCAGCGACCGTGCGAAGAGGTTCTGCATCATTCGGATCGCGGCAGCCAGTACGCTTCTCATGACTACCAGGCGCGGCTGCGCACCTACAAGATGAAAGGCAGTATGAGCCGCAAAGGGAACTGCTACGATAATGCGTGTATTGAATCGTTCCACAGTGTGCTTAAGAAAGAACTTGTCTACTTGGAGAAGTTCAAAACACGCAAGCAAGCCAAGAAACGCATTTTTGAATATATTACCTGCTTCTACAATGGAAAACGAATCCATTCCGCGATTGGGTATTCTACGCCCAATGAGTGCGAACGTATGTACCGATCTGCCGCATAATTTTCTCGATTCTTTGTGTCTACTCTATTGACAGAGGTACATTCTCCTCTGCAACGCCTGTTTTTTATTTTGGTATAATCCTTGCCAAAATTCCTTTTCTAAGTGAATTGGATAGCGAATTAAAGCGTAAAAGTCATATTGACTTTATAGCTATAAGTGGAATACGATGATCTGGTTGTGAGGATAGAATTGCTGGAGAGAGGATCAGAGTAGTTATGAAAAAGAGAATGGCGGATATCGCTACTATAATTGTGGGTGCCTTTTTATTTGCGTTGGCCGTCAATTTGTTTGTCATCCCGAATGAGTTTGGCGAGGGGGGCGTTACAGGGGTCACCATTATTTTGTACTACTTGTTTCAGTGGTCGCCTTCCATCGTCAATATCGTGATCAATGGCCTGCTGCTGACTGTCGGCTACAAATTTCTGGATCGGCAAACAACGGTGTATACCGTGATTGCGATCGCTTTTAACTCGCTGTTTCTGCATTTGACGGAAAGCTGGAGGATCAATTCGCATGAGCTGACCATTAATGCGGTCTTCGCCGGCGTGCTGGTGGGGGTCGGAATCGGCCTGATCGTGCGGGCCGGGGGAACGACGGCGGGAACGGTGATTTTAGCCCGGATCGCCAATAAATATCTCGACTGGAATATCAGCTATGCGCTGTTGTTTTTCGATTTGATCGTGGCCTTTTCCTCCTATTTTATCATCGGGGCGGAGAAGCTGATGCTGACCATCGTCAGTTTGTATGTGGGGACGAAGGTGATGGACTTCCTGATTGAGGGGCTGAATCCCAAAAAGGCCGTTACGATCATCTCGGAGAAGCAAAACGACATCGCCGAAATGGTCATTACCCAAATGGACCGCGGCGTTACGGTGCTGTCCGGCCATGGCTACTATACAAAAAATCCGAAGGAAGTCCTGTACATCGTCATCAGCAAGCAAGAGGTATCCACACTTAAAAAGATTGTCAAATCCATCGACAAAGCCGCGTTTCTCACCATCCACGATGTGCGGGATGTGTTTGGCGAGGGGTTTTTGGATATTTCGAAGTGAGGGCAGCACTTTATAATTTGTCCGTCGAGTTAACGAATTACCCGTAATCCTTTTATTCGAAACTGCATTTCCGATTAAAGGATTACGGGTTAAGTGAGTTCTAGAAGCGAGGGGATTTACTCATTTGCGGTTGATTCGACGATTTGTATGACCTCGCGATCGGGGCCATAAATAAAGATAAACCGAGTGCCATTAAAGCCCGTACGGATCATTGACTTCTCAATGACGATGTCTTGCTGCTTCAAGTGGCTGATCGTTTCCGGTAAATCGCGGGTCAGGAAGGCAAGATGATGCGAATCGCGACCTTCCGGGGGCTCCTCTTGATCCGTTTGAATCAATTCGATCTTGGGTGTTCCCCCCTCTTTATGCTCCAACATGGAGATTTGCCTGTGATTGAAGTAGACGCGTTCGATATCCTCGAATCCAAACTTTCTATAAAAATGAATAGACGCTAGCAGATTTGAGACCTTTATGGCAATGTGATCTATGCATTCGATCATACTTTTTCTCCTTTGGTTAACGTCGTGGATAATCCCGAAGTCTGCTGTTTGCGCATACCGACCAGCCAGTAAAGACCGCAGAGAAACGAGATGGAACCGATCAATACTCCCGTGAACGGGATGCCCATATTGACGAACAACAGGCTGGAGGTCACGTAAGACAGCTGCATGAAACCGCTGTATGTGGATCCGTGCAGGGCGAATACGCGGCCTCGGACATCCGGCGGCGTATTCATCTGCATCAGAGATGTATCGAGCGGGATGATGATTCCGGAACTGACCCGCATGCAAAGCAGCATTAAGGCTGCCCAATAAATATTGGCCGATAACGCGATTCCGGCAAAAAAGACCGCTTGCGTGACATAAGCGATGCCATAAGCGAGGTTCATTCTTGTAATACGGTGTTTAATGTAGGATTTGACCAGTAGTGAGCCTGTAATCACTCCTAGGCCGTCGACGGCATAGAGTAAGCCAATCCCGAATCCCTCTAACCCGATTAATGAATCGCCGATTAGTGGAATAAGAATATAATATCCGCCGCCGGCAAGTCCCCAACTGATACCGATAATGATAATCATGCGGGCGACGGTATTTTGCTTGACCTCCTTGAACCCTTCGGATAGCGAGCGGAAATAACTGAAGGATTTACGCGCTGACTGGGTGCTGGATGTGGAAGTCAGTTTGGAGACACAGAGTGCAGACCATAGATAGGAAGCAGAGTTAATGGCAAAACAGAGCACAGGGCTGACTAAAGCTGATACGATACCGCCTAGTATGGTACTGATTACACTTACAAAGCCGGAAGTCGTAGAACTGATGGCGTTAGCTTCCGCGAGTTCTTCCTGTTTGACAATGTGCGGCAAGTAAGCTTGCGAGGCAGGATTGAACATAACCCCGCTCAACCCTAGAAGAAAGGCGCCTGCATAGAGGAAGAAACTCTGATCCGCAGCAATGGCGGCAATGAAGCTTAAAGCAAACAGCGCCCGTAACAGATCGGTTGCGATCATAATCTTCTTTTTGGGAAGATGATCGACAAGCGGGCTGATCAAGGGGCCCAGAATAAACCCGGGAAATGACCGGCAGAGCAGTACAAGCCCCATGCCGGCCGCCGAGTTGGTGAGCGCCAGGGTGGTCTGCGCAAGCGCGACTTGGTTGAACCAGTCGCCTATCGTGCTTCCGGTCTGCGCAAGCCATAAGTTTCTAAAGCTGCGGTTGTCTCTAAGCAGACTTTTTTTTCTAGGCATAGCAAGCCTCCTCTAGATTTGTGATTAAGCTTTCGAATATTCTTAAGCCGCTGCCGTACAGGTTCGGGTCATCAACATCGATATCGATGGTCCGCAGTAAGTCAACTGCAGGCGCAGCGTTTCCCGCTTTCAACATACGTGTATACTTTTCTGCGTAACGAGCGCCTTGCTCATGAATGTTCTGGACGATTTGAAGGGCAATCAGATAACCGACGGGATATTTGAACATATAAAAATTTTTATAGAGATGCGAGGCTCTGATCCACTCCGAGCCTTGCAGATCTTCAACCAGCAATCCGTCGCCATAATAAGAACGAGTGAGCGATTTGTAGGTTTCGCACAACAAGGAAGCGTTCAGCGGCTGCTCCGCGTCCAATGTGCTGTAGATGAAGTGCTCGAATTCGGCGAGCAGCGATTGTCTGAATACCGTACTCCTAAACATTTCTATATAGTAGCTCAAATAATACAAGCGGCTTGAGCTGTCCTCAGCATGCTCAAGGAGGTGACGGATGAGCAGACATTCGTTCACATTTGACACAATCTCGGACAGGAAAACCGGGCAGTCGGCGTAAATGTATGGCTGGTGCCGGTTCGTGAACATATAGTGGACGGCATGGCCCAACTCGTGAACAAGGCCAAAAAGGCTGTCTGTGTTGTTATTGTAATTCAACAATATATAGGGATAAACATCATAAACATTCCAGGTGTAGGCTCCGTCCGTTTTACGGGAATCCGGATAGAAGTCGATGCAATTGACGCCGATAAGGTAGGCAAGATAATCGTAATATTCCTCGCCTAAAGGTGCAAGGGAACTTTCGATAAGCGCCAGTCCCTCCTGTACCCCGACAACCGGTTCGCTCTGCGCGGGTAAAGGTGCAAGCAAGTCGTAGGAACCCAGCTGTGTTACGCCCAGAAGCTTCTTCCGCAAATTTATGTAATGGTGAAGGGTATTGAGATGCAGGTGAACGGCGTTTATTAAATATCCGTAAATCTCTGGATGTATTTCCTCCTCGAAGAGAGCGGCTGCAAAGGAAGATTCGTGCCGGCGAAATCCGGCATTTAGACTTAGCTGCAGAGCATAGGTTTTCAGCAGACTGGCAAATGTTTCGCGCTTTTGATGCAAGGCGGACATAACCCCATAATAAGCTTGTTTCCTGACATTGCGGTCCGGATGCTCCATTAGCAAGGGGTAATTATTGTCTAGAAGTACTATATTTTCTCCCGAGGCATCGGTGATATCAGGATAGACGGTCTCCTGTTCCCTTAATATCCTATACGTTTGATACACATGTCCCGTAATCTGATGCAACTGGGCTAGGATATCCTCCTGATCTGCATCCAGCATATGAGGCCCGAAGCGTTTAAATTCTTGCAGCAGCCGGCGGTAGTTTGCTAAGGAATCAGCGGATGTTTTTGTTAATAAGGATTCGTCCAAGCTTCGCAGTTCATCGGCTAAAAAAGCGATATCGCTTAGAATGCGACGGCTGGCGTGACTCGCCATATCACACATTTGCCGGGCCTCCTCATCCTGATAATCGAGATCGAGCCTGAGCTTCGGATAAATATACAGTTTATCCAGCAGCATAAAAATACGGCTCTGCAGCTGCAGTGCTGATTCGAGCGCTGCAACGGTCAATGTAGAGATACCCCGGAAGTGAAGTAATTTCTGGGCAAGCTGCTTTACTTCCGCCAAGTCTTCCGACCACGCGCCCCGGTTTTTATAAAGCGGTGAGAGGTCCCAATGATAGACGATGGGAGAAAGGGTGGCTTGTTTCATACGGTGCATCTCCTCGATTCCAAAGTGATTTTGCGGCCTGTAGGCTGTTCCGTTTGTATAACGTTGTTGGCATAGACCACGGTGCCGTTAAGGAAGACCATCTGAACCTCTCCTCGTAAAGATTGTCCCGTATATATACTCCATTTGCACTTGGAAAAAGCTTTCTCATCGGTCATCACGAAGGTTGCGAAGGGTTCCAACACGGTCAGATCGGCATCGAATCCCTGGGCTAGTCTGCCTTTGCCTGGAATGTGAAATAGCTCGGCCGGACGCTGAGACAGATACTTCGCAATCAGGGCGGCAGCTTGCTCAGGATTAAGACCTCTATCTATGAAACCGGAAAAAATAACAGATACCATCTCTTGAACGCCAGGCATGCCTGCAGGGGGAGAAGAACTGTTCTTCTCAGTTCTTGTGTGAGGCGCATGGTCTGAACCGATGGTATCGATATATCCGGTTATGAGATGTTCCCACAGGCAGGCTGCATCCCGTCTAGTCCTTAGTGGTGGAGACAGCTTAAAATCCCATCCTTTGCGGAGCAGATCTTCATTCGTAAAGACAAGGTGGGGCGGAATGACTTCGCAGGTGACCGGAATCCCTTTCGATTTGGCCGCTATAATTAGCGAAGCTTCTTCCTCAGTGGAAGTATGGACGATATGAATCTGGCATCCTGTCTGCCGACTGATACCGATCATCATCTCCACGGCACGAATCGCGGCATCCCGCCTGCGGTCTTCCTCATATCCGCTGGGAGCCATGGATGCTGTCCGCTTGAGCAAGGGCTCATACTCTGCATGCACGGTCATCAACATGCCTTTAGCCGCCAGAATACCGGCCGCTTCTAATAAATAGTTGTAATCGTAAACCGTGTGTTCCGCCGTTTCATGCCCTGCCATAAAAACTTTAACCGAAGCGACGTCACCGGCCTGCAAGCACTTAATCTCTTCTAGGTTGCGCCTGGTTAGTAGGAAATGGTGACCATAATGCACGTAAGAAAGTTTTTGAACGGTTTGTTCTTTCTCCTGCAATGCGGCACGGGTACTGATCTCGGGTTTTGTATTGGGCATATCCAGAACAGTTGTTACCCCGCCGGCCAGCGCTGCCATGGAGCCATGCCGATAGTCTTCCTTATGATCGAGCCCGGGCGTGCGGAAGTGGACATGCGAATCAATCAAACCCGGCAGCACGAAGCGCCGTTGCATATCTATAAACGCAGTTTCTGCGGTTCCGTCGGGTTTCTGAGTTCCTACGTAAGCAATGGTTCCGTTCCTTATGCCGATGTAGGCTTCGGGCAGCGGCTCGGGCACAAAGGCTGTGCAATTAAATAAAACAAGGTCGCAGGCGATTGTCATTCTGCATCTCCTCCAGTAAAATTTGGGCAATATATTCCTTAGCAATCTCGGTGGTCGGACCCATAAGACCGATGGCTTTGGCGTCTCTGCATAATCGCTCAAGCGCATGTCCCTTGGTGTACGCCCGGGCACCGGCCAAGTGAAGCAGTTTATCGGCTGCTTCCACGCAGACTTGTGCGGCAAGCGTCTTGGCCTGCATGGCTTGAAAAGCGGACTGAGCTTTCCTGTCATCAGCCGATCTAGCGGCAAGGTAGGTAAGTGCTTCCAGCGCATCGACAGAGGTGGCGATATCGCTTACGGTCATGCGTGTATTTTGATAGCCCCACAGTTGAGGCCTTTCTTGAATTTCCGTCAAGAAGGCGCCTAAAGCTGCACGTGCGACGCCCAAACCGATAATGCCTGGATGAATCGCATTTTTTTTGTTTTGTTCCATAATCCGGTGCCCATCGCCAACAGCGCTCAAGATGCGATCATGGGGAAGCGACAATTCCGCGCATATGATTTCCCGGGTCGATGAACCGCGAATCCCCATTCCGTTCCACGATTGCCCGAACGATACGTTGAGGTCTTCTTTCTCGACCAGGACAAATGAAGTTTGCGGCCCGTCCTCGCCTTCGAATTTAACCAGAACTGAATAGACATCAGCTTCTCCGGCACTGGTGCAAAATGCCTTGCTTCCGTTAATGAGCAGGCGGGACCCTTGTAAACGGGCGGTTGTGCTCAGGTTGTTCTTGCCGGCACCTGCCTGCAGTTCGCTCCAAGACGAAGCCCCGAGGTAACCATCGGCGAGCCGCGGGAAGTACTTTGCCTGCTGTTCAGCGTTCCCAAAGTCTTCTAGCCTCCGCACGAACTGGCCGTGGAAGAAGAAGACGGCGGCAGTTGAACTGCACGCCCGCGCGATCTGCTCGACCGCATATGTGAACTCGGTAATGCTGCCGCCCAGACCTCCGTACGGTTCGGGGACGAGCAGTCCCAATAAACCGCCGCGTTTTAGCGCTGCGAGCGCTTGTACTGGGAACCTCGCATGTTCATCGACTGCGGCGGCTTCCGGCCGGATGTCTTCCTCTATGATCTGTGCCAACTGTTCTTTAAACCACGACCTTTTTATCGAGTTCAACGGTTATACCTCCAATATATTCAACGTTTTGTTCCATTACTACGGCTGTCTCGCCAAACTCGGGGACAAGAATGCCGTCCGGCAGGTATAGTGCGAGCCTTCGGGTATCCGGGAAAGCCAGCCGGATCAGTGTGTCGGGCGTGAAAAGAGCGGCGGCGAAATTCAACAGTCCGGTTAGAGCAAAAGAGGGGTGCCAGTCATCCACCGATATCATTCGCAGGGCGGCGCTTTCGTCCGATAAACGGGCAAACGCCGCGATTTTCGGGAAAACCGAGCCTTTGGCAATGCCCAGCCTGGGCTGAATACTTGCCCTTAACCGCGCTAGGGACAAGAGCTCGACCTCATCCCACTCTTTCAGGGCTTTAGGTGAAATGGACTCGGCTTTTACCCAGATGTACGGATTCCCTGCATCGACGATGGAGGCTTCAATAGCATGGCTTTCCGATGATACAAGGCATCGTGCTTCCCCAAGCGGTAACACCTGGCGGGGCTTAGGACCGCATGCGTATAGCTCGGCCCAAAGCGAGTACTCCCGCTTCGTCCGTGCCTGCAGCTCCTTGATGCGGATAGCGAAGTCAGAGTGGGAAGAGCGCATTTCGCTCACCGTGTTGTCAGGATGAAGCTGGTATAGATACACATAAGCAGCCATAAGCGCATTGCCGCAGTTTCCGCCGGCATCGAAAGTGCCCGAGCCGGGGATATACTGATAGAACTGCAAGCTTTGACGATTACGGAACAAGCTGCCGATCGTGACGACCTTGGTTGTAGGAAAGCCTAATTTAAGCGTGATTAAGTATATATTCTGCAACAACTCGGTAACTTTCCCCGAATCCCGGGGCAGATCCTGGTCGATAACCGCAATGTTGGATTTACCGCTTCGTAGAAGCGCGACTTGTACGTTCATTGACTTCACTCCTCAGTTTTGCTTTAAGTAAGCATCCATCACCAGTAATGACCAGATTTTATGACTATGATCGGCCTGCGCGGCGTGATGTTGATCGATTAAGCAGGCTACATAGGTCCGGTCGACAAATGCGTGAACGGGGGAGGCGCTGTATAGCAGCGTCTCTTTACTCCATTCCTGCAGTTCGGTACGAAGCCAATGGGAGATAGGGAAAGTGAAGGGCTGCTTTTTGCGTTCTAAGAGCCAGGCAGGCAGTCTGCCACGAAAGGCCTCCTTTAGCTTTACCTTCTCGGTTTGCTGATTCCGAAGCTCATGGGCGCTTAATCGCAGCGCGTAATTAGTAACGGTTGGCCTAAGAAAGGGGACGCGGGCTTCGACGCCCCAAGCCATAGACAGCTTGTCAACTCGATTTAGATGGTACGCTGGGAGGCGGTATTGTCTCTCCCATGCCATACAGGACTGAAGACTATGGATTTGCGGGAAGGATTGCTCGGATGCCAGACGCTCAAAAGCGTCGCGATAAGCTTCCGTGAAGTCTTGCCGCAGTTCCTCAAGACGGAATAAGAACAACTCGTTTCCGTAGGCGTCAAGATTGGAGGAGCTTTCCGCATCCCAGACGGCAAAACGCTGGTACCCTCCAAAAAATTCATCCGAGCCATCGCCGGTCAGCACAACAGAAACCGATTCTTTGACTTGCCGCAGCAGCAGGAAATAAGGGACGGTAATAGGATCCTGATTAGGCTCGTCCAGATGCCATACAATTTCATCAAGGTTCGCGGGAACATCTGCCGGCCCGACGCAAACCTGACAGTAATCCATACCAAGCTCCTTGCATAATTTCGCGGCAAAATACGTTTCATCTGCCTCCAGCCGACCGGGATACCCGACGCCGAAGATAGGAGCATTCGGTAGTTCATTTGCGATTACAGCGGCTACAATGCTGGAGTCCAGGCCGCCGCTTAGCAAGCAGCCGACGCGTTTGTCCGACATGGTGGTGGTCTTGATCGCAGTCTCCAACAATTCCGTAAGATCGCCTCCGTCTGAATGACCGATTGGTATGCTGCCGCGATCAGCAACAAGCCTGTTGTCCTCCCATACAAGGGTCTGGCCGGGCATCATTTTTTGGATGCCTGTATAGGGTGTACACGGGGCAGGAATGAATTTATATTTTAAATAACTCAGCATGGAGACGGGGTCGATGGGGGGGCGAGCGCCGCCAATGCTGAACAGGGCTTTCAATTCAGAAGCAAAGATAAGACGTTTTTCTTTTTGTGTATAATAAAGAGGCTTGATTCCTGCTTGATCGACGGTAAGAATGAATCGTTTGCATGTCGTATCCCAGAGGGCAATCGCAAACATGCCGTCCAGCCGGGACATGAAATCGGTACTGTACTCTTCATACAGATGGGGGATGATTTCGCCATCGCAAGCGGAGTACAGTTTATGCCCTTTGTTTGCCAGCATCTTTCGAAGGGCAGGGGCATTGTATATTTCACCGTTATAGATGACTACAACGGTCCGGTTTTCATTATAAAAAGGCTGTGATCCGTTGGAGATGTCCACAAGGCTTAATCTTCTGCTGCCTAATGCTATACGCTCATCCAGGTACAGGCCTTCGGCGTTGGGGCCTCGATGAAACAAGCTCCCCGTCATTCGGTGCAATTGGGAGACGCTTGTATATGGGTCATCTTGTTCAAGGATGGTGAATCCCGCTATACCGCACATGGAAAAACGCCCTTTCTTATATAATTGTAAAAAGAGGAATTATGGACTAAAGACCACAATTCCCCTTTGGAAAGAAAATGAATTACTTCGTGTTCTTGGTGGATTTGTCTTTATCCACTGGGGCGGATGTCGTACGAACGATCACTTTTTTCATTGTTTTCACCTCCTTTCAAGGTATCATCGGCATCGTCCAATCCCAGAATGCCTTCCTGGAACAGATATTCGATGCTGTCTGCCCAGTTTGCCCGGGTTTCCTTATTCGGCGCGTGGAGAAGAATCGTATTGAAACTGAGGCCTTCCTTTAGCAGATTCAGTAGGGTCTCGTCGTCAACTTCCAAAATGACGCACGAAAGAGCATTCCTGTAGCTTTTCTGGAAGAACAAGAGACAATCTTGAGCCGGGAAGGCTTCCACATCGTCTCGTGATTCCACGGTCTCAAGAAAACGGACAAGGTCATAGCGGAATTTACGGACCGCATACGGCTCCCGCAAGTAAAGCCTCTGGTTCCGTGGCAGAATCAAAGGACCGGCAGCACGTGGGGATTGCTTGGACGAATATGTCATATCCGCCGCGAGCCTGGAATATTCCATCAGCTCAAGCAGGATATCCGGCAGGCTGCGCTTACGTATATACGCGGCTGCGAAAGCCGATAGCCGCTCAGCTTCCGATTTCCTGGAGAGCGACCCTTGCGGATACTGAACTGCGAACTCATAGACAAATTCCTCGTATTCATCCAACAGGCGGAGAATGCGGAAGAACTCCTGAAACTCGCTCTCCCGGCGGTCAATCCGGTCCTTTAGCATTTTCTCGGCAGTCACCTGTAAGATGGAGTAATCGATTTGTTCGGCTAGTTTACGTTCGGAAGAAGTGAGTTCGAACTGGGCATAATAGGCTTCTTTGTTCTGAGTGAACTGGTTTCGGAGCGTAATATCGCGTACATAAGCAACCATAAACCGCTGTAAATTAATAATCGCCATATTTCCTCCTCATTGAAAAAATAGTTGTTTGACCCATTGAATTTTTTCCTTAAGTTCATCTGCTTCCGGAAAATGCTCAAGCCCGTCTTCCAATTCCCAAATGAAAGCTTTGGGCCGTACTTTTTTTGTCTTGGCCAAGTATTCAATGAGTTCCATGTGGAGCTGCTGATCTGCTCTCAGATCCTGATGTTCTTCTTCTTGATATTTCTTATCGCTGCCGACCGTACAATGAATTTCCACAACTTTGTCCAAATCCAGACTGTCAATAAAGGCATAGTGGTCAAGCGGATAGTAACGCTGACACGAGTTGGTGATATTCTGAATGCTTAGCAGCAGACCGGCGTCAGATTCGCTGAGAATTCGGTTAATATATTGCGGATAGGTCATTGTACCGATGGGATTGTAATGCATAACAGTATTTTCAAGAACGAGCGGCTTGCCGACGAGCCGGGAAGTTTCATGCAGCCGCGTTAGGAAGATTTGCAGCGACTCCTCTGTCAAGATAGGTGGAAGCAGCGCATTGGATGGATTTCCGGGCACCTCAGTGAAGCAGATGTGATCCCCGTACCAGGGAGAATCAAGTATGTTCAAAAAGCGGTTGACTCTACTTATACTGGCCGTATCCACGGGGGCATCCGTACCAAGCGAAAGAGCGATAGTATGCAGAATAATCGGCTTATTAAGCTGCGCTTTCAAAATTCGAAGTTCTTCGGGTTCTTCGATAAATTGTCCCATGACTACTTCGTAGGCATCCACATCATCGTCAATCTGCTTAACGTATTCTTCATACCGATGCGAGTTATGAATCAACACGCCTACACCGATTTCATTAAACATTTAGAGCTCCTCCTTACGATCAGGAAATAGGCTTTTGGGAAAACTTAGTGTTGAAATGGAAGGTCTTGGGTACCAAGTATATATGCAAGATGATAAATAAGGGGCAGCACCGACAATAAATTATTTTTCTGCACTCATATAACCTCCTCGTGGGAATTGAGCTAGGAAGTAATAAGCTTGTGCATAGGGCTGTAAAAGAAATGGATGGTTATCTGGTATTTGCAAAAAGCTTGCGCTTTCTCTTAGTTGATAATATCCTATATTTAAAAATTGTGAATTTAAGAAATTCAGTAATTTTTTTCTAAAAAGTCCGGGTTATATCAATTATTCTTAAACAAATAACCATCAATATAAAAATAGTTATATTTTATAGATTCTCAGAGTTGAGTACATTAAAAAAAATGCTAGCTTGATTGCTGCAAGATTTTAATTCATATGACCAGTGAGCGACTGGAAGGAGTTGAATGCAATGGAGGAGAACCTTGGGGCATTAATTCGTGAGCTTCGAATATCTTTGCGGATGTCCCAGCATGCATTGGCTGAAGGTATATGCACACAGGCTTTCATCAGCAAAGTCGAGACGGGAATGGTAATCCCTTCGCTGGAGATTGCATTTAAAATTGGCCAGAAACTCAATATTCCGCTCGATTATATATTGGAGAAGCTTCAGTATCCGAGTTTTGATCATTATCAGGAGCTAAACTATCAGATTAACCGGCTGCTTCGCGAGCGTAATTATGAGGAGATTTATGAACTTGTCAAGGCCGAGAAGAAGAACCGTCAAATGGCCCGGAATATCCCGTTCAAACAATTGCTCCTTTGGCTCGACGGGATTTGCCACTATTACATATTAAAGGACTATGAGGCAAGCATTGCACTTTTCGAACAGGCGCTGGACCTGACCGCCAATCCTTACACTCATTCCGAACGGGAAATCGAGATCATTAACAGTATGGGTATCATTTATTGCGAGCACGGCAATTACGATGATGCCTTGGCTATGTTGATGAAAGCAACAGAATATGTAAATAAACGGATAGTGTTGAAGGAGAAGACGTTAAAAATAAAAGTCCTTTACAATACCGTCAAGGTATTGGCCAAACTGGAACGTTATGAAGAATCCAACTGCTTGTGCGATCAGGCCGTACAGTTATGCCGGGATTATGAAATATCTTATTTATTAGGAGAGCTTTACTACCAGTTAGGTTATAACCATGAGCACTTGAAAGAATGGAGCGCGACCCTGGATTACTTCGATAGGAGCGCCCGGATATTTGAGCTTCAGCAAAATGAGCTTTTTCTCGAACAAGCGGTCAAACGATTGAAAAATATTCAGTCCTTAAATAGCGGGGGATAGGGAGGAAAAGTACGGGCGGGGGAATGACGGAGGAAACGGAAGTCCTGTACATCGTCATCAGCAAGCAAGAGGTATCCACACTTAAAAAGATTGTCAAATCCATCGACAAAGCCGCGTTTCTCACCATCCACGATGTGCGGGATGTGTTTGGCGAGGGGTTTTTGGATATTTCGAAGTGAGCCAATATAGCATCCTGGGCTAATGCGCGGCTTGTAAAAGCTCCAGGCGCTCTGGACATATGATGATGTACACCGCGAGCTGATCGTGAAAGCCGCATAGATAGCAGGAGGCATCCCCCAAGCCATTTGTCGTTATATTCCATGGGTGATTCAAGCCTTTATCGTTATGTGAGGACACTTTCCATTACTTTTATATCGCCTTGTGGCGAATATAACTTAGGCTCGGACATAACGGCTTTAGCAGTACCTGCATGCTGAGCGCCACTTTCTTAAAAAGTTTCGTGCTGAATTTGCGGCCTTCCGCACTAATTTCTATAGTGTCTGCGGGTGGTGAGGCGGCCGGTGCTCTATTTTCCTCCTTCGCCTCCGCAGCCTTTTGACGGCGCACTTTCTCCAGAGATGCTTCCTGTTCCGCTTTGGCTTGCTTTTTGGCCTCTGCTTGTGCTTGCTTTTAAAGCTTCACCCGCCTCTGGGCTGGATTCGGCAGCTCTATTCATGGAATCCATAGCATAGCCTAAAGCCCCGTCATTATGATTCGTTTTATAAAGATTGCCGCCCAGATCAAGGCTTCCGGCCGGTAAGCGGCGCCAGCCGTCGGCTGTTTGAGCTTGTTATTTCGTACCGGGAGGAATTCATCGTGAAGGAACGCAATGCTGGCGAGCTGCGCAATCCGGCGCACAAAGAGGGTTATGCAGCCCGGGAGAAGCCGGCGCATCGCCCCTGGCTGGCGATGGGGCTGTCCATTCTGTTCGCCGGATTAGGGCAGTTGTACAACCGCAGTTATATCAAAGGGATCATTCTAATTATTTTAGAGCTTGCGTTTATCATCACCTTCGCGGATTTTATTGGACTAGGTCTGTGGGGGATGGTCACGCTGGGGACGATTCCCAAAGTGGATCATTCGATTTTTTTACTGGTGTACGGGCTTTTGTCGCTTATTTTGCTGGCGATAGCCGCCATGATCTACATTGTCAACATCAGGGATGCCAAAAAAGAGGCCGAGCTCATCGCCGGCGGCTGGCAGCGGCCGAAGCGGCATCTCCCATGATGCCTATGAAGCGGCCGATGTGGACGGCGGGACGCGCTGGCAGAAATTCCGCTATATTACGCTGCCGCATGTGCTGTTTGCCACCGCGCCGTTGCTCATAATTCAATATACGGCCAACTTTAACAATTTTAATATCATTTATTTGTTCAATGGCGGCGGCCCCGCGGTTCGCGGGCAGACGGCCGGCGGGACGGATATTTTGATTTCCTGGGTGTATCAGCTTACCTTTAAGACAAACAACTACAATATGGCGGCGACCATTTCCTTGATAATCGGAGTCATTGTGATCGCTTTCGCCTTTTTTCAATTCAGACGGACCAAATCGTTCAAAGAGGAGCGTGATCATTAAATGGTCTTTGCCGTAAACCAGCTTATCATTAATAACGCTTATATAGTATGCCCCTACTTTCACCCCCGCTTGTAATAAACATAGGAAAAGGGCTTGTTCAGGTCGTTTTTTATTGCGACATCGAGGATTTCAATGTGTTCTTTTTCACTTAGCTGTTTAATATGAAGATCGGAAATTTTACTATAAGAGTCTTTTTGAGAGAGGTGAATCAGGGCCGAAAGGAGAAAAGCAGAGGGAGGGCCAATCCTTGAAGGAACCATTTGTTTTTCAGCATCGGCGTCAAACAAATCTCCCCATTCATTACAGTTCTAAGTACGGTTAAATTATACTATTACAACTGGAGAAGTGTATAGCTAAGCGACTGGCTTGTTGGGATTGCTTTTTATTATAATGAAGCCGTATATTGGTGAATTATGACAAATCTTGCGGTAAAATAGAACTAGGTTGTATGCTGATCGTAATATTTCCATCCCCTTCTTGACACAAAGCGGGAGATTCTTGGCAAGAGTGATCGGTGAAAGCCGGGGGAAATGTCGTTTTGCGAAAGATGCAGCCGAATTTCTGATAATGAAGAGGAAGCAACGAAGATCTATAACCACAAATCTTATTACTGGCCCGTTTCTTGCGCGGCGATTTAGATGAGTACCCGCCATTTTTATGGCAGTAGGTGAGTCGGGATGCTTGTACTCATTACTTATGATGTTCAAACAACAGGCGTGGGAGGGGCCGCGCGGCTCCGGAAAGTGGCTAAGGCATGTCAGAACTACGTGCAGCGGGTGCAGAATTCCGTGTTTGAGTGCATTGTGAATGCAGCCCAGTTCACTGCTCTGAAATTGGAGTTAACCCAGTTAATTGATGAAGAAAAAGATAGCTTGCGATTTTATCGGTTGGGCAATAACTACAAAACCAAAGTAGAGCATATTGGGGCCAAGCCATCGATAGATTTAGAGGAGCCGCTTATCTTCTAGCGGTGCGAACCCCAAGCGCACATAAAATCCCTGGGAGGTTCGCACCCCGCGTCATTAAAGGATTTGTAGAGATTTTGGTTAAAATTAATGGAAAAATTTCGTGCTCGCAAAATGGGTTCGCACTTTTGGGCTTACGAGGCCTTGTGCCACAAGGATTCGCATGGCCCGCTGTCGCACTCCATGTGAGTGCGTGGATTGAAAGCAACAACCTGGAAGACCTGCCGAACAGCATTTAGTCGCACTCCATGTGAGTGCGTGGATTGAAAGGGCGCGCGGCTAAGAAGGGCTATATCGCGGTCATCATGTCGCACTCCATGTGAGTGCGTGGATTGAAAGAGACGAAAAGCTTAAAGATCACGTGGATTTCGGCACGTCGCACTCCATGTGAGTGCGTGGATTGAAAGTGTACTTGGGGAAATCAACATTATCAAAAGTCAAAGTCGCACTCCATGTGAGTGCGTGGATTGAAAGTTCCCATCCACCATCAATGTTTCCGTTCCAAAGCCGTCGCACTCCATGTGAGTGCGTGGATTGAAAGATTGTCACTCGTAATTCTTTGAATCATGGCAGGTGTCGCACTCCATGTGAGTGCGTGGATTGAAAGCAATCAAATTCATCTTCTCCACAAACCTCAACATAGTCGCACTCCATGTGAGTGCGTGGATTGAAAGATAAATACCGATCTAAAAAATCGCGGCGAAGGTGACTGTCGCACTCCATGTGAGTGCGTGGATTGAAAGACCGTTAATTTCATGGGTCACGGTGATTGTAAAACGTCGCACTCCATGTGAGTGCGTGGATTGAAAGTGCGTGGGCCAAACATCATTGATCCGGCGGACCGCGTCGCACTCCATGTGAGTGCGTGGATTGAAAGCGGCGTACATTTCCCGACCTCCAGCGGTCGATTATCGTCGCACTCCATGTGAGTGCGTGGATTGAAAGAGCGATTTGACGCCCGATCAAGCGCGGAGAAAAGCGTCGCACTCCATGTGAGTGCGTGGATTGAAAGATAGTACGTTGCGATATTACGCGCATTGATAAGGTCGCACTCCATGTGAGTGCGTGGATTGAAAGCTTGGGGCGGACTTAGCGACTACGTGAATGAGGCGTCGCACTCCATGTGAGTGCGTGGATTGAAAGCGCGGCGAGCCAAGCATTTAAATGTTGCTGTGCAACGTCGCACTCCATGTGAGTGCGTGGATTGAAAGAAAAGATAAAGGAGAGACAAGGACAATGAGATTTAGTCGCACTCCATGTGAGTGCGTGGATTGAAAGGGCCAAATGACCGGCTTAGTGAACGATGTTATCGCGTCGCACTCCATGTGAGTGCGTGGATTGAAAGCGCCAACACGTCAATTTCGTCCTGAATGCGCTGCAGTCGCACTCCATGTGAGTGCGTGGATTGAAAGGCCGAGCTCGCGGAGATATTTTCCGAAGTCCGCCGTCGCACTCCATGTGAGTGCGTGGATTGAAAGTCGTAGTCGTAGCGTTATGTAGTCGCCGGGTCCGTGTCGCACTCCATGTGAGTGCGTGGATTGAAAGACCGCGTATCACCAATATGGTTCTAGCGGAGGAAGCGTCGCACTCCATGTGAGTGCGTGGATTGAAAGTCGGTTGCGATCCCTAACATCGCAGACAAGGAATAACGTCGCACTCCATGTGAGTGCGTGGATTGAAAGTCGGCCAAGACAGCCGCAGGATTTCGTTTGGCCGTCGCACTCCATGTGAGTGCGTGGATTGAAAGGCCCCTCGCGGACCTACGACACGTAAAACGTGACATCGTCGCACTCCATGTGAGTGCGTGGATTGAAAGCGTAGCTTTTATGGCGTCTTCCACGTCTGGACAAGTCGCACTCCATGTGAGTGCGTGGATTGAAAGCTTTACCTTACATATGGCGCATGGGTTTTCAAAGTCGCACTCCATGTGAGTGCGTGGATTGAAAGAGAAAGATATTGGCGCAACTTTTACGGTGCTCTCGTCGCACTCCATGTGAGTGCGTGGATTGAAAGCAGGCTCGGATATCCTCGTTCCCGTCCTTACCTTGTCGCACTCCATGTGAGTGCGTGGATTGAAAGGTCTCGCCCGTCTCCGGGTCAGCGAAGCCCTTCAAAGTCGCACTCCATGTGAGTGCGTGGATTGAAAGCCAACATGATTCGGCATCCTGTTTAATATATTTGTCGCACTCCATGTGAGTGCGTGGATTGAAAGACATCAGGACAGCGACCCGGTAGCAGACGGGCGTACGGTCGCACTCCATGTGAGTGCGTGGATTGAAAGATCCCGGCGCTTATCAAACGCCTTCCCCACGTCCGTCGCACTCCATGTGAGTGCGTGGATTGAAAGTGCGAAGACGGATCGTCGACGATAACGAGGTCTGGCGTCGCACTCCATGTGAGTGCGTGGATTGAAAGAAATCTCGAAAGCTGACGACGAACGCACAATTCCATCAAGTCGCACTCCATGTGAGTGCGTGGATTGAAAGCGCTGGCGGAAGCCGAACACGCAAAACGCATAAAGTCGCACTCCATGTGAGTGCGTGGATTGAAAGTTAAGCAACTTTATCTGGCAGCTGGCCAAGCGGTCGTCGCACTCCATGTGAGTGCGTGGATTGAAAGAACACAAGTCGGCGAACATCATACCCATGCTTACGTCGCACTCCATGTGAGTGCGTGGATTGAAAGTTATGCGACGCTCACGGCGGAATACCCGGACATAGTCGCACCAGCAAAATGAGCTTTTTCTCGAACAAGCGGTCAAACGATTGAGAAATATTCAGTCCTTAAATAGCCGGGGATAGAGAGGAAAAGTACGGGCGGGGGAATGACGGAGGAAACGGAGGTCCTATACATCGTTATCAGCAAACAAGAGGTGTCCACGCTTAATAAGATTGTCAAATCCATCGACAAATCCGCCTTTATCACCATTCACGACGTGCGGGATGTGTTTGGCGAGGGGTTTTTGGATATTTCGAAGTGAGTGACAAAAAAACGCAACCTTATTTGGTTGTGGTTTTTTGTTTCTCAATAAGTAAGTTGGCAAGACGCTGATAGCACTGTGTGCTCAAGTTCGACCTGGTATAATTTGTTTATGGAGCAACAAGGAGATGGTTACTATTAAGAGTTTTGTGAAAATCAATATAATGAGTTTTGGATACGCGGTAATGTTATCTTTCCCTATACAACTGCTAGCAAATATCTACCGGATCGGCAGAGTACTCAGTTGGGACTTTCTTAGTTAACCAAGTTGTTTATTCTCTTATTTTCATCATGTTTATTTTATTTACGATTGTATTCGTTATCTTGACCAGAAAATACTTTGCTGAAAATAGTACTTGCGCCGCTGAAATTGGATAATGAAAAATCAAGTTAAGGGCTATACGCGCATCAGTTTATAGAGGGAGGAGGTCATAGGATGGGGACTCATTATTACTTGGCAGCTATCGAAGACAGAAATCTTTTTAAAAGATATTGAAGAAGTAGGGTTTGATGAAACGTACGGAGGCGAAGAAAAAAATGCAATTAGAATCGGAACCCCTTACGGTACTACGGATCGGGTATTTATCAAAACAACTTAAAAAAGCTTGCCCCAAATTGGACAAGCTTTTTTCTATTTTTCAATAGGCTTAACTTCACTTTGATCCGCGACGAATTCATTCTTTGTGCTATCGAATTTATATGTGACTTTGAAATCACACACATATGCGGTAGTTCCGGGAACGGCTCCCGAGAGGTTTAATGTTATTTTTTGATTCTCCAATACATAAATAAATATACCGCCGAAGCCAAGCTGATCTTGATTGTCATCCGGCGCTGGATCAAAACCAAAATCGAAGCTATATTCTTTTCCTTGCGTTTTAACTGTAATCGCTAACGTACCATTATCATTTTTAGCAATATGCGTTTCAATCTGATTGGCAACAATGTCCTCATAACTTTGGACTTTAATTTCAGATAAATCCTTAGCATGAACTACATGAATATCATAGTTATTTAAGCCTAAAGCCTAACTTTATATACACTATTTGGAATCTATAGAGGATATTGCAGGCGAAGGAGAACGTTGAGGTTGGCCCGAGCCATTGTAATGCCAGCAGGCATTTATTCTTATCCCTGTACTTACCGAAGGCCAATAAGTCCCCAGCCCGCGGCAGTGGCTTATCGCGGCTGGTTTGTGAACGATGAGGTCTGCTTGATTGGATGGAAAACCGAAATGTGAAAGCCCTGCGCGCAGCTGAGTCCGGACATTGGGAGCACTTCTACCGCGCTGACTGGCTGACCAATATCAGCAACACCATCTATCATGCGTCCACGCTGCGCTCGTTCCTTCGTATGCATGGGGATAGCCCGGATCTGTTTCTTTGGTACAAAGAGTACTTAATGCCAGAAACGGAGAAACACATTTATCTGGAAAATACGCACCGCAACCCGCTACCTGACGACCGGCTTGCCGAATTGTTAGAGAAGAAGCTGATTGAACTGGGGGTTTTGGATCCGCAGCGGGTGGTATAGCTTTTCGGGTGATGCGAAAGGAGGTTCATTGCCTTAATGGAAATAGATATTTTTGTCATTCCGATTCCGTGAACAGAAACTTGCTTGTTCTTCTTGATGATTGCCCAAAGCCCGCCAACCAAGTAGGCTTTTTTCATTGTTGGATTTTTTACAATGATTTATGATCTATATGTTATAATTAGGGGGAGAGAGTATACTTATAAACATGGAAGTAGATTTGTATATTATATTATTTTACGAGGACGAGAATGGGAACAAGCCAGTTGAGGACTTCATTGATGAGCTTGATGCTGCCGCGCTCAATAATAAGAATGCAAGGGTTCAATTGGAACAGATTATCTACTGTTTGAATCGATTAGAAGAGAGCGGAACGCGAGCTGGTGAGAGGTTTACTAAAGGATTTCAGGTGATATATGGGAGCTACGCCCATGTCATAATCGAATTCTCTTTTTTGGATGGAAGGGAAATCATTTGGTTCTTCTACACTACTTCACTAAAACAACGCAAAAGACACCTCCAAAGGAAATTGCGGTTGCTAAAAAACGAATGGACAGTTGGTTATTGAGAAAAGGGAGGAGCGATTGATGATGAAAAACTGGAGTGAAAAAAAGAAGGAGTTACAGTCTATAGATCCAATACGGATGAATGAGCTTGAAGCGGTTGCCCAACTCGTGAATGCTATTCATCAAAGACGAATTGAACTCGGATGGACACAAAAGGAACTGGCCGATAAAGTAGGGCTCCATCAGGAGTCTATTGCTCGTATTGAAAATGGCGGATCTATTCCCCGCTTAGATACCGTATTTAAATTAGCCATGGCTCTGGGGATGAAGCTAAGCTTGCATGGAGCGGAGGAGGCCGCAACTGTAAGTATAGGCTAATAGGTAATGTTTTTCATACGTTCAACTCAATATCTTAACAAGCAGCCCGGAACAGTCTGGGCTTTTCGCTTTTATTTTCCGGAGGAGATATGAACAGTATTGAACATAAGCTTCAGCTGGCCTTGTTGGAAATTGAACGATTAAAACAAGAAAACGAAAACCTGAGAAAAGAATTATCCAAGTACCAGACGACCTCGTCAATTGCTGAAACTGTGGATGATGGAACTAAGGATGCCGTGCTCGATGACAACACGATTAACTCGGTTCACAATTATTCATCACCGTCTGAGAAGATCGGACTGTTTCGCAGTTTATTTAAAGGACGGAAAGATGTTTACCCTATACGCTGGGAAAACAAAGCGGGGAGATCGGGGTATTCTCCTGCTTGCGGAAACGAGTGGACAGCGGTTTGCAAGAAGCCGCAGGTGAAATGCTCGGAATGTCAGCATCAAGATTTTTTGCCTGTGACCGACGAAGTGGTTAGTCAACATTTAGATTCGAGAGTTAATCGAACCATTGGGGTCTACCCCATGCTCCTAGACGAGACATGTTGGTTTCTGGCCATGGATTTCGATAAGCAAAAATGGCAGGAAGATGCTCTGGCTGTTATGGTGGTGTGCAGGGAACATGGCATCCCCGCGGCTTTAGAACGTTCTCGTTCGGGAGAGGGAGGGCATATTTGGATCTTTTTTGAAGAAAATATAGACGCCAGTCTGGCCAGAAAGCTTGGATGTGCTATTCTAACGTTAACTATGGGCCGGAGATATGAGGTAGGCTTAGATTCCTATGACCGTCTTTTTCCAAACCAGGACACCCTTCCAAGAGGAGGATTTGGGAATTTAATTGCGCTTCCCTTACAGGGGGCTCCTAGAAAGAAGGGTAATAGCGTTTTTGTCGATGATCATTTTCGGCCTTATGAGGATCAATGGAAGTTCTTGGCTCAACTAAAGAAAATGGATCGGCAACAAGTTATGGATTTCGTCCAAACGGCTGCACGCAATGGAACTATTCTAAACGTTGGATACGTGGACACGGATGCGAAAGAAGAGAATCCTTGGGAACAGCGGCAAAGCTTCCAGGCCGATGAACGGATTAATGGGCCTTTGCCTGCAACTGTTAAGGTTGTTTTATCCGATATGATCTATATCGAGAAAAATGGCCTGCCGCCAGCCATGGTCAACAGAATCTTTCGCTTGGCCACTTTTCAAAATCCCGACTTTTACAAGACCCAGGCGATGAGACTGTCTACTTTTGGTAAGCCGCGTGTGATTAGCTGTGCGGAGGATTTTCCAAAACACGTTGCGCTTCCGAGAGGGTGTATGCAGGAAGTTCTGGAGCTTCTGCGTCAACACTCCATTGAACCGATGATCACGGATGAGCGAGTTGCGGGAAGCTCTACTGATTTCGAATTCAATGGAACTCTGACGATGCTGCAAGATGCGGCGGCAAGGTCGATTTTGGCTCATGAAACGGGAATTCTTTCAGCGACAACGGCTTTTGGCAAAACCGTCGTGGCTGCGTCGATCATAGCCAGGAGAAAAATAAACACCTTGGTGCTTGTTCATCGTCGTGAATTAATGGACCAATGGAAAGAACGGCTGAGCACTTTTTTGAATATCGATCCCAAACAGATTGGTATAGTTGGCGGCGGTAAAGAAAAGCGGACTGGCCTGGTTGATATTGCAGTCATTCAAAGCTTGAATAAAAAGGGAGTAGTTAAAGAATATATCGGCGAATACGGACAAATTATTGTTGACGAGTGCCACCATGTATCGGCTTTTAGCTTCGAGCAGGTGCTAAAAAGGGCGAAAGCAAAGTATGTATTCGGGTTGACTGCAACACCCATTCGACAAGATGGACATCATCCCATTGTTACTATGCAATGTGGTCCGGTTCGTTTTCGGGTAGATGCAAAGTCACAGGCAGCCTCCCGCGGAATGGAACATAAAGTCATCCCTAGATACACAACTTTCCGGTTAACAGAACAGCTATCAAATCCCGGCATACAGGATATCTATCAGATGCTGGTTACTGACGAAGCGAGGAACGAAATGATCTTTGACGATCTGCTGAAATGTCTAGACGAAGGCAGATCACCAATTCTGCTAACTGAACGTACGAGCCATGTAGAATATTTTCAAGATCGGCTTGAGAAGTTCGCCAAGAATGTCATTGTACTGCGCGGAGGAATGGGGAAGAAGCAGCGTGAGGCTCTGCGGCAGAAAATCGCCAGTGTGCAAGATCATGAAGAACGGGTGCTGATCGCGACAGGAAAACTCATTGGCGAAGGATTTGATGATGCACGGCTGGACACCTTATTTTTAGTGCACCCCATTTCATGGAAGGGAACGCTACAGCAATACGCAGGCCGCCTTCATCGCTCACACTCAAATAAAACGGAAGTCCGGATATACGATTATGTAGATCTGCAGGTTCCGATTTTAATGAGTATGTTCAAGAAAAGAGTTAAGGGGTACAAGGCGATGGGGTATACGGGGATTGAGCTTTTGTAGGTGTTAAACTACCCACCAGATATATTCAGCGTCACCATACTTCGGCGAATTGTGGATTTGTGAGTTTAAATGTTATACTGAAGCAAAACAGGTATCTTGAGTAGGAAAGGTGGACAAACTTAATGCATATAAATGCGGTAAGAAAGAGCAGAAAAGGGATGACTGTGATGAAAAGATATTCCCGTAACCAAAGTAAAATTGCTCTAATGAACGCCAAGGCGTCCTTAAAAATTGAGGGTATCCATTTCACTGCGCAAGAAGATCTCTTGTTATTGGAAAGGGCAAATGGGCGGCTTAGTAATTCTGAGTTTTTGGCCCGTGCTTTAGAGATTGCTAAGAATGTATGAGCTAGGGGAATCAAGGTATTGTTATCCAGGTAGTGATGTATTAATTAACATTCCTGGATTTAAAGAGCAAAAGCAGCTTGATGCATTTGAGCGGTTGGTGACAGCAGACCGCTTGAGAATTCTAGGCTTGAGGCCATTAAAAGGAAACTATGATCTAAAGCACTTGTGTGATATCCATAGGTTTATTTTTAAAGATGTATATCCTTTTGCAGGCGAGTTACGTGAAGAAGATATTGCAAAGGGTAATTTTCGTTTTGCTACAGTTAAATTTTTGGTTAATCAAACCAATCAACTGCTTAATGAACTCAAACAAGATAATTATTTAAAAGGTTTACCCTTTGACGGTTTTGTAAATAAATTAACATATTATCTCACGGAATTAAACGTACTTCATCCTTTTAGAGAAGGCAACGGTAGAACTCAACGCGAGTTTATTCGTTGTCTGGGGCTCGAATCCGGATATTTAATAGATTGGACCGCTGTAGATCCTAAAACGATATTGTCCGCTATGATTCTGTCTCCTATTAATAATACTGAGTTAAGAAATGTTTTAAATGTATTGTTGAAAAATAGATCCGATTAGCTGAGACTGTTCTTAAAGAAGAATTTATATCTGAGGTTAATCTCATAGAAAAGCGGCTTTTAGTTCAACTTTTACAGGGCTCTCCCTGTAGTAGAGTTTTTAGTTGGCCCTGTTTTTTTAAAATTTCATTTCTAATGATATTAATATGCATCAACATTTCGTGGAAATTTGTTATGTTTTCTAGATTTGTTTGGTTTAAACATGATGTAATATTACGAAGATTTTGTTGAGATGGTTGACTTTTTGTTCTTATAGTTAAATGATTATTATCTTTTATTTCAAGGAAATAGTCTGACAATTTCTTTTTATTGTCTAGTAAAAAACTCTTCAGTTGCTCGTCGCTAGACTCTCGAATGAATCCTTCATTTTTCAAATCCGAAATATTAACTAATCTATTTTCAATCTTTTGCAACATGGTGGATCTAATCAAATCAAGATTGAAAAAAGCAACTAATTCTGGCTTTTGAATTGATAATTTTTCCAACCATCCGATTAAACGATATAACACTTTCAAACTGAGGGTTCTTTCTATCAGCCCTTTTTCTATTTCATGATGAGGATAATATTGGAGTACCCGTACTCTTTCAGCAACCCATCTATTTTTTCTTCTCATTTTTTGGGAGAGCTCTTCAAATGAACACTTGCCCCAAGTGACCCACATTTCATAGGTATACTTAGCCCATTCGTAGTCTGTCCAATCTTCTTTTCCTCCCTGTACACTTCCTAAACGTTTCAATTCCTCATCATCTGATTTTGGAGCCTCAACTATGATAACGGGAACCTTTTTAATCTTTAGTTTTTTTGCAGCATACCACCTTCTATGTCCTGAAAGAATGATATATTTTGAATCTTTTTCATAACAGGTGATGCCGGTTTCCCAACCTTTTTGTTTAATAATCTGTTGCATTTCTGCTGCCTTGACAGTAAGATTGCTTCTTGGATTTTTGGGATTTGGAACGACCTCATTTATACTTGCCCAGGTCATCATTTTAATGTTCTCCAAATTTATTCACCTCAATCCTATGAATTTTAGACTCAAAATATATCTTCATTTGATCAAAACAGGTCAATAACTTGTCTAATTCAAACAATATCTCTTCGGTTTCATCATTTGTTCCCATTCGAATACTTTTTATTTCAGATATGATTAATGAATAATTGATTTTATCATTACGAAAATATGTCAATTCTAATTGGCAATCTTGCAGCTTTTTATTTGCATCTGTAAGAAATTCACGTATAGCATCAGGAGTTGCGATTCTAACAAATGTTTTATCATTAACTAATTGACTGTTAAAACATCTATGCTCATATTTTTTTAGCATCAATCGCCTTATATAATGCTCTCCTAAAGATTCCACGATATCAGGATGATAATTCTTGAGTCGCTTGATCCAAATATAGATGTAATCCAACATTGTTATAGAGTACATTCGATTGTTAAGCTTTTCTTCGACCTCATCTTCGGGATAATATTCATAAACATGAATTCTTGATTTTACCAAGCCTTTAGAAATACCCAGTTCATTAGCAAGATCATGAAAAGACATTTTTCCAGAAGCAATCCACCTATCATGAGTATATTTAATTTGATCAAACGGACTCCATTCTACTTGTCCCCCCTGTACTGAGCCAATTCGGTCCATTTCTTCTGCTTCGCTTTTAGGGGCTTTTACAATATATATAGGTATCCTGTTTTGTTTTAACTGTTTTGCTGCATACCATCTCGGATGGCCTGATAAAATAATAAAGTTATTTCCAGATTCGTAACAAGTGATAGGTTCTTCCCATCCGATCGTTTCTATGGTGTTTTGCATTTCTTTTGTCCTGACAGATGGGTCTCTTCTTGGGTTTTTCGGATTCGGTAATACGCGGTCTAAGGATACCCACTCAAGTTTGCTTTTCATTCTCACTGTTTCTTCTTCAACCTCTTCTAAATCCAACCTGTTCAGATTCATTAGCCATCCCCCATTTCTACCTAGGAATTACTTGGCAGCTATCGAAGACAGAAATCTTTTTAAAAGATATTAAAGAAGTAGGGTTTGATGAAACGTACGGCGGTGAAGAAAAAAATGCAATTAGAATCGGAACCCCTTACGGTCCTACGGATCGGATATTTATCAAAACAACTTCAAATACTTATATCTTGTTTACCACAAATGGCGAGACACTTATAAATAGGATTAAAGGGTATTTGTAAAACTCGAATGCAGCTCATCTCCATAAAAAGATGCAGGATGCACCGACCTGCCAAATAACTAAACACATTAAATGGGTTGTCCCAAACGGTCATAAACTTGACCCTCGGGACAACCCCTTTTACTATACGATTCACCTGTAAATAGGGAGTGAGCGGGCCAGCTTCTTTTTTTATTCATCAGGGGTAACTTCAATTTGATCTGCAACAAACTCATTTAGAACTTGATCATATTTATACGTTACATGAACAGTGCACACGTGATCAGGAAGCGCGCGATTAATTGGATATACATATCCGCCTATGTTAACTATCAGTTGCTGATCCTTTAAATCATTTAAAATCATATCACCAAAGTAAAGTTTGTTTTCAAACTTATCATCCGCCTTATGTGCTAGCGGTAGCTCGCTGACATTCTTGCTGAATTTGTATTCTTTCCCTTGAGCTTTAGCTTTAATTAGCAGTTCATTACCATTTTGTTTAACTTCATTTTCTAAATCCGCAAGAATTTCCTCAACATTTTGTACCTTTATTTCGGAAAGGTTTTCTCCGTTTAATACATGAGCTTCATTAGTACCTAAATTAGTACCATGTCCGGTAACAAGAATGACGACCACTTCTTCTTTACCATCCCCTGTAAGATCAACATAGGACACCCTTGGTTTAGATACTCCTTTCAATATTCTCCAATCAAATTTCTTTTGGCTGCCGTTAACGTCTACAATTACTCCATCTGTTGTTTCATAAAGCTTTACATTTTTGTTCTCGGAAGACCCAAGCAATTTCGCATTAGTCTCTTGTTCCGGCTGAGTTGTTACTTGTTTACTGGGGGACTCGCCAGCACCTTGCGTAACCGTTGCAGGCTTATCTGAACTACATCCTGCAAGCAAAACAACACTGGTTATCAATACACCAATTTCTTTTTTCAACTCTTTGGACTCCTTTCAATCGGTCTGCCAGAAATTATATCAAAGAACATAAAAATGAGATTTACATTATCTTAACTGAGGAAACTATTAATTGCAGGTATTGGTATCTTTTTATTATTCGTTGTGTCCGGTTGCGCTTTGTCTGAGAACAAAGCACATGAAGAATCGGTTGCAAGAACTCCTGAACGACTTCATGAGGATCTCTTTGTTCCCATCAGTTTTGCTTCCCAAGTACTTGGGGGGAAATGTTCACTATTATGACGGAACTGACGCCGATGCATTACGCATTGTGGAAAGAATGCCGCATGTAATGATCAGCCGGTATCCCGAGAATGCGGCAAAGTTGTCGCTAGAAGAGGCAGTGAATAAAGCGAGAGAGCAACTGATCGCCGCATTTGAGAAAAAATACGGGACCTATACTCCCCTTGAAGAAAATGTGCAAGTTGAACAAGATGATGATGAAGCTATGCTTCGGAGGATCATAGCCAATTTGAAGGTTAAAATGGAAAATGATCGCTACTATGTGCTGCCGGTCGTTATGGTTGTCATCCCGAATGATTGATCAATGGCTTGCTGTTGAG
Organism: Paenibacillus macerans; assembly: GCF_900454495.1. Lineage (NCBI taxonomy): Bacteria > Bacillati > Bacillota > Bacilli > Caryophanales > Paenibacillaceae > Paenibacillus > Paenibacillus macerans. Next base: position 4,850,643 of record NZ_UGSI01000001.1, on the reverse strand, counting down.
AGGTCTGCTCGGTAATTGCAGGTCCAAGACCCCATATCATTTGATAACAAGGTCTTGGACCAACACGATAAAGGCCACTTTGTCGTCCTTTATGGAAAACTGGAGCATATATTTGTTGTCCGTTGATTTTTGGATTAAAATTCCTTCATCTAATGGCGAGGTTTCAATAGCGGGGTAGGCTTTTTTTACTTCATCCACCGTGCTGCCTATACCAATGTTTCTGGGTGTGACCCCCGAGAAGGGACTTGTCGCGTGGATCCCCCAGACATATCCTCCTCCATCGATCTCGACGCCTTTATCTTTATAGATCCATTCGGGATCTCCGATGCCATGCGCTATCGTTTCCTCGGAAGGTTCACCCAACAATTCCCGGACCTTGTCCATCGTCTGCCCAATGGCCAGTTGGCCCAGCTTCATATCTTGCTCGGTCAATTCGTTTCCGGGTGCTTCGCTTTGGGGATTGTTCGCCGCGCTCCCGGTCGTTTCCTGGCCGACAGGGCTTGGATTCGAACACGCCGCCAACAGGATCAAGCAAAAAGCAAAAGACAAACCAACAATCGATATCCGGCGCACTATAGCATCTCTCCTTTCAAAAGCGATCCGATACTATTCTTCATAAGTTTCAAATTTCATTTGATCTACAATAAACTCGTTCTTCACATTATCGAATTTATATGTGATTTGAAAGCTGCATACGTACATAGGAACCCCGGTCGCCACAATACCCCCAGGAATTCTCAAAAATATTTTTTGATTCTCTAATGAATACGTTACTACACCACCGAAAAAAAGGTGATTTTGAACTTCCATATCTGGATCTGGTAAAGCATGAGTGAATTCATAATCTTCTCCGTTTGCTTTAACTTTAATCGTTACATTTCCTTCATCATTTTTAGTAATATGCGATTCAATGTAATCAGCAACGATTTCTTCGTCACTTGGAACTTTTATTTCTGATAAATTCTCACTGTTCAGTACATGTATTTCATCAATACTTGTCTCAGTGCCTCTTCCTAAATTCGTAATTATGACTGCTTCCGGTTTACTATCACCCGTTACATCAGTATAAAAAACTCGTGGTTCTTCAGCAATATCCCAGTTAAACTCTTTCTTCACACCATTGACTTCCACAGACACAATTTCTGTCGTACCGTATTTATTGACCTTAATAGGCGATATTTTAACCTCATTATTCTCGGAAGACCAGCTTTTATTTTCCTGCCCTGACTCGGTAGTATCCTGAGTGGTCTCTTGTTTGGGCTGCGTTGTTACCTGATTACTTGGAGACTTACTCAGCCCTTGCTTAGCATTTCCACTGTGATCCAAACTACATCCTGAAAGCAAAACAACACTTAATAACATCATTACACCAATTTCTTTTTTCAATTCTTTGGACTCCTTTCACCTTGCCTAACAGAAATTATATCTTAGAAACTAAGAAGAATAATCACATAGTGATAACAAAATTCGACAGAGAAGTTAAATTAATGTTATCAAACGGCGGCTCATTCGAACCGCCGTTGGGCTATTTTCACTCAATTTGGTATATCAATTCAGCGCGGTAACAACGGTTTTTTCTTCATGGCGTTGGACGATCATTCGCATACAAAGAGGGTATAGGGTTAATTCAAATCATAAATCTCTTTTGATTGGGGGAACGCACGAAAAAACTGCTCATTTGCAGTTTCTATCTCTGCAAGATATTCTGCATAATGGGGGCTAAGCACTTTCATATTATTGACTAACCGTTCATAATAGCCGCTCTGTTTTTGGAAGTCGCGCAGCTTTTTTTGCATGGTTGCTATGGGAGAATTTAAAAATTCGCCTGACTTCAGATAAGCATGATATTCTTCTATATCTTGATGGTGTTGGGATAAATAATTTTCCGTATTATTTAACATTTCAGCCATAGCTTTATTTGTTGTGTTCTCAAGTTGTACAACATCAAGTCTTTCGTTCAACGTGAAAATTTCTTCTAAGTACTCAGATAATTCTGGAGGCATATGCAATTCCAAATCATCAAGATAGTTGATGATTTCATTGTAGGCTTTGCGCTTTTCATCGGTATCAATAATTCCGTCCAAGAACCTGCCAAAGTGCAAAGACAAGAATAGTCCATAGTTACCGGGAAAAGCCAATACAAGTCTTTCTTTTATAGTGAGCAAATTTTCATCATGAGCTTGCAAATAATCAAACTCTCTTTCAACATCGTAACTACGAATCAGATTGTCCATACATTGCTGAATCGTTTGAAGCCGTTGCAACCTAATTTCTGTAACATACTTGCACTTTGCCAATGCAGCGGATTTATTTTTGCTACACAATATATTCTTAATATCCGTAACGCTTATCCCGCACTTTCTCAACACCGATATTTCTTTGAGAGTAAGTATGTCTGCTTCGCTATAATCCCGATAACCATTCTCAAGAATTTCAGGAGAAATTAGCCCCTTGGCCTCGTAATATTCTACTGCCTTTTTCGTAAGATTGCTTTTTTTACAGGCATCATTTATAAGCATTTTATCACCTCACAACAATAATCGGCTAACCCCTAAGGGGGGAGTCAAGTCTTTTATAAGCAATTTGAAAAATTATATACATTCCCTGTCTGTTGGATGTCTATCTCGTTTTCGTAGTTTTGGTATGCCGCGTGTACCATTCCCTACGGCGCCCATGAGGACGAAAAAGCGGGGGAGGAAAAATCGACGGAAATTATGCAGAAGAGTGAGCCAGGAAAGTAAGATATCGTCCACAGTGGCGTCAGAATAGGGGCGGCTGCAGAATCTTGTGCTTTACCCCAACTGCGCCAGACTGTAAAAAACCACAACCTTATCCGGTTATGGTTTTGTTGTTCTTGTTTATTCAATATGACGCCGCTATTGCAGTGATAGCACGTTTCGAATAATGCTCCGTTCGGATGTCCTTAAGATAATGCTTCTTCACCCATACACCCTAACCTCGATCACCTCCGCGTACTCGGACCCGTTGGTCTCCTCCACGATCAGCCGGAGCGCCTTCATCTGAATGGCGGCCTCCAGGCGGTGTACCCGCTTCCGCCGGCGGTTGCCGGATTCCGCGATCAGCGTGCTCCAGCTCCCGGACGGGTCGAGCATGTCGATCCGGTAGTTTTTGACCAGTTCAGGTATGATCTCAAAAGGCGTGCGGTGATGATGCAAGTTGATCAGGTCTTCATTGACGTCGTCGTTAAAGATCAGGTGGATTTCGCGGACGGTTTGCTCGTTCTCCCACTTCAGCGTTACCCAAGGCTCGGCGTCTTGCGCCATTGGCTCCGACAGCCACATATGGGGCCCGCCGTACGGGCGCTTATAGCCGTCTATAATCTGCTCGGGGCGGTAGGCGTCCGTCGCGAAGTCCGCGCGGAAGCAAAAGACTTTGCGCACCAGCCGTTTCATGCTCCATTCCACCACGGGCTGGCTGTAATCATGATCCTCCAGGTCTTTGGAGACGCCACGGCCTGCGCCGCGTTCGAAGGCGAGCAGTCCGGTCAACGGAGTATGGGAGAGATACAGCCGGACCGACGGGTTGCTGCGGACGATGATAAAAGCGTTCTGCACTGCAGAAACGTTCTGCGTTTCGGAAGCATACTCCGCTTCGGAAGCATACTGCACTTGGGGAGCATTTTGCGCTTCGGCAGGCGTCCAGTCTAGCGCTGCAGCGATCCATTGTCCCTCGCCCTTGGTCACGGAAACGGTGGTTCGGTATTCCAGGGCGGCGGGCACGTAATTTTCCGGGCGTCCGGTACTCCACACTTCAACGGTAAGTTCCGTGTCCTCCAAGGCGTCCAACAGCCATTCGATGTTCCCGGCGATGCCAGGATCGGCCGGAAGCAGGATGGCGACGTCGTGTTCCAGAGGGTATGCCTCGTCGGCCGATTCCACCGCCAGCCTGGACAGGAAGGAGGAGGCGCTGATTTTGGCCTGGCGGGCCAAGTCTCCGGCGTCTTCGTTCGCCAGGCCGAGCACGGAAGCGTCCTGTTTCAGCAGCGTTTGCAGCAGCAAAGGAGTATGCTCCCGGGACAGTTCCCGCGGCGTGACGCCTTTATCCGCGCATAGGGCTGCGGCGGTACCGGCGGCTTCGCCGATTACGGCGCAGGTGGCCATGACCCGCGTCGTGCCGAACGCGACGTGCGTTGCGCTGATGTTGCGGCCCGCGAACAGCAGATTGGACACGTTGACGGAATACAGCGACCGGAACGGGATGTGGTAGTTGCCGTCCGCGTGCAGGTGCTTTGAGCCGCTTTCTGCGGCGTACATGCCTTGCGGCGGGTGCAGATCGATCGACCAGCCGCCGAACGCCACCCGGTCCTCAAACGGCTCCTGGGCCAGGATGTCGTTTTGCGTAAGGACGTAATCGCCGATAAACCGGCGGTATTCCCGTTTGCCCGGCACGGAGCCGACCCATTCCAAGGTCATGTTGTCGGCGTCGAATAGCCCGGAATTTTTGATATAATCCCAAATCCCGTAAATCACCGCCCACAGCTCATCGCGGATCCGCTCGTTGTCATGCACGGTATCGAGCTCGCCGCCCCATTCGATCCACCAATAATGACAGCCCGAATCGCCGCTGCGGATGACCCGATTCAGCGGGATCGGCGTCTGCGTAATATCCTTGGCAAAAGAGGGCGGGACGAACTTCACCGGATGCCCGGCGTCTTTCGTATAAAAGAGCAGGGTACTGCCGAGCGTGATGTTGTCCGGCTGCCCCGGCGCCCAAATTTCGCCGTACTCGCCGCGGCCTTCGCGCCCCAAACGGTATTTGGCGCCCGCGAGTAAACCGATCAGCCCGTCGCCGGTGCAATCCAGGAACAGCGGGCTTTCGAAGCGGATCCGCCGTTCCGAGCCCATCATCCAGCCGGTCACTGATCGGATGCGCCGCTCCTTGGCCGCACCTTCCGTTTTGATTTCCGAGTTACCTTCCGGTTCGTCCCCCGCCAAGTCTTCAGCTTCCACCTCGTGTACGTCGGTATTGAGATATAACGTAATATTGGGCTCGGCCAGCACCGTTTCCAGCACGACCGTATCCCATAAATAAGGATTGCCGTCGGGATTGCGGTACTGGTTCTCCACGAACATTTCGTCCATAATGCCGGTCTCCCGGGCATACCGGTTCACCCCATGCGCCGTAGCGCCGCATACCCAGACGCGTACCTCGCTGCTGGAATTGCCGCCAAGCACCGGGCGGTTCTGCACGAGCGCGACCTTTTTGCCGAGCCTTGCCGCCGCCACGGCGGCGCAGACGCCCGCCAGCCCGCCGCCGACCACCGTAATATCGCTTTGCACCGTTTCGTTTCGCATGTTCAAATAACTCCTTTCCAATGGTTAGAGTAAACGGAGATCAACCCTTCACCGCCGAGCTGGATACGCCTTGAATGATGTATTTCTGGCCGATCAGGAACACGAGGATCATCGGGATGATGCCCGCGGTGGCCGCCGCCATCATGCCGTTGTAATCGACGGTGTTCTCCAGGATGAAATTTTGCAGGCCGAGCGGTACGGTGAACAGATCCTGGTCGATCAGGAACACCAGCGCGTTCTCGTAGTCGTTCCAGTGCCAGGAGAAATCGATGATCGCCAGCGTGGCGAGCGCCGGCTTGGCCAACGGCAATATCAGCCGGAAGAAGATGCGGAAATGGCCGGCGCCGTCGATGAAGGCGGCTTCGGAAATTTCCTGCGGCACGGACAGGAAAAACTGCCGCATCATAAACACTCCGAAAATGGTGAACATTCCGGGAAGAATAAGCGCCCAATGCGTGTTGTAAATCCCGGCCCAGTCGAACATGATGAATTTCGGGACGAACAGCACCTGCGGCGGCACCATCATCATCGACAAATACACCATGAACAGGGCGTTCCGGCCCTTGAACTCAATCCGCGAGAACCCGTAAGCCGCCAGGGAGGACAGCAAAACGGCTCCGGCGACGCTGATCAGCGATATTTTCAAGGAATTCAGGTAATAGTGCGTAAAGCTGTTGTTTCCGGTCCATACCTTGACATGGTGCTCCCAGTTGAAGTGAGCGGGAATCCACCGGATCGGATACTCGAACACTTCCGCCGGCGTTTTGAACGAGGTGCTGATCATCCACAAGAACGGAACGATCATCAGCATCCCGAAGAAAAGCATCAGCACAGTCGCGATAATTTTAACGGCCCCGGTCGTTTTCATGGTTATTCCTCCTTAATAGTGATAGTTCAAAAAGTCAGGTTTTCAGCACCGAGAAGGTTGGATGAAGCTAGGGACTGAGTAGCGCAGCATAGGTGAGCCTACGTGAGCAACGGAAGGCCCGGCTGAATCCAAGATTCGATGTCGAGTCCACTTCGTGATCAAAAGATGACTTTTTGAACAACCTTTAATAGTGCACCCAGCGTTTTTGCCCGACCCATTGGACCACGGTAAAAATCAGGATGATCAGGAACAGCGCCCAGGAGATCGCCGAAGCGTAGCCCATCTCGTAATAGCGGAACGCGTTCTGGTAAATGAACAGCGACAGTACGGTCGTGCTGTTCCCGGGGCCGCCCTGCGTGATCGCCTGAATAATCCCGAACTGTTTGATCGACATGATCAGGCCGGTTACGAGCAGCAGGAAGGTGGTCGGGCTGACGAGCGGCCAGACGACGCTGCGGATCGTTTGCCAGGTGCGGGCCCCGTCGATTTTGGCGGCCTCCAGCAGCTCTCCGGAGATTTCCTGCAGGGCGGCGAGGTAGATGATCATGTTGTAGCCGAGCATAAACCAGATCCAAATGATGTCGATGGCGTACATCGAGGACGCCGTGGTCGACAGCCATCCCGGCGGGTGGGCGATGCCGACCGCCCGCAGCAGGCCGTTGATCGGCCCGTTTGACGGCTGAAAAAGTAGCATCCAGACGAAAGCGACGGCCACGCCGCTGGTGATGTAAGGCATGAAGTACAACGCGCGCAGCAGCTTCTTCAAATGCACGGAGCGGTTCAGAATCACGGCCACGACAAAAGCCAGCCCAATCGATACCGGCACCGACAGCAGGAAGATCAGGGTATTTTTGATCGCGATATAAAACACTTCGTCCGTAAGCATCCGGCGGATATTGGCCAGTCCGACGAACCGGGTGTTCGGGTTCATGAACTTGTAATCCGTAAACATCAGGTAAAACGAATAAACCGCCGGCAAAATAAAAAACAGCAGCACGCCGATCATGTTCGGCCCGATAAAGACGTATCCCAGCAGCTGCTGTCTTTTCATCCAGGATGTTTTCACATGGCTCCACTCCTCTTGGTCTTGAAAGTTAAGCTTCGTCTCCAGCATAGCAGGGGGAGACGGGCCGTTTAAGGAACATAACCACCGACCTGATGCTACAGAATTACGCAATTTCGGCCGGGAACAGGGCTGGCGGGCGCGAACAGATTTGTTCTATGGCCAAGCGGCCACCATCAAAACCGCAAGCCGTCGAACCGCCAAACGGTCAGATCGCCAAACCGCAAAAAAGGCCCGGCTGCCTCAGCCGGACCCTAAATCCCAAATAGCGACTATTGATTTTGTTTCAGAAAATCGTTGTGGCGTTTTACCATCGCCTGGACGGTTTGCTCCGCGGTTTGATTGCCGAGAAAATATTTTTCGTATTCCTGGGCGCGCATATCGACCATTTCCTGCGGCAGCTTGCGGACAAACGTCGGCGTTTGATCCCCGTAAAGCACGAATTCCAGCGATTCCTGGTCATACGTATCGGCATGTTCGCCAAGCAGGCTTTCGATCGCGGCGGCCTGGTCGACCGCTCCCGAAGCGGGCAGCCGGCCCCCGGCGGTCATCGGCAGCATACCCTCATCGGCATACCACTTGAGGAACTCCCAGGCGGCTTCCTTATGTTTCGAGTTGGCATTAATCGAAATAAAGTCGCCTAAGCCTCCGCTGGTAATGAAATCCTCTTCGTTTTCGATCAGCCTTGGCACGGGCGCAAACGCAATTTTGAAATCGCGCGGGAAGTCCTTCATGTTGTTGGAGCTGCGGAGCAGCCATTCCCCGATATTGATCATCGCCGCTTCGCCGCCGAGGAACATATTTTCCACCGGCATTTTGCTCGTCAGCTGCTCGCCGAGCGGAGGTGTCGTCTGATCTTCCTTCATCATGGCATTCAGCGTTTCCAGCCATTTGCGCACGAGCGGATCGTCCATGTTGGAAGTACCGTCCTCTTTGATGTACCCGTGCTTCTCCATAACGGAGTCCATCGGATCGGAAAACGTCTCCGTATGCTGGACCAGCCCGTATTTAAAGCCCGCGGCTTTCAGCTTTTTGGCGTATTCCCGGGCTTCGTCCCAGGTCCATGCCTTGGGCACCGCAAGTCCGGCCGCATCCAGCGCGTCTTTGTTGAGCGCGAAAAACTGGACGTTTTTCTTGGTAGGAATGCCGTAATATTTGCCGTCGATTTTCCACGTGGCCGCGTCCGGTCCCATTTTCCCGTCAATGTCGTAATCGGTAAAAGAGCTTAAATCGAGCGCCGCGCCGGATTCGACGCGTTTGGCCGCCTGGGTGACCGAGTAGTTTACAAAAAGATCCACGGCCTGCCCCGTCGCCAGCGCGGTGTCCAGCTTCAAATTGCCGTCGTCGTCATTGACGAAGCGCACGTATTCGACTTGAATGTCGGGATGCTCCGCGTTCCAGGCATCCGCCACCGCCTGCGGTCCGGCCTCCGGCGGAACCCCGCCCCACATCGTCAGCTTGACGGTTTCGCCCGATGAAGACGCTTTCGCATTATCGGTTGCCGCTCCCTGGCTTCCTTGCGCCTCGCCGCCGCTATTGCCGCCGCAGCCGGCCAGCAGCCCGATCAACAACGCGCTGAGCAGCAGCGCGGCCCATCCTTTTTTGTTTCCCACGGGTAAAGACCTCCCTATATCGTTGATGGTTGAATCCCCCTCATCGTAGCAGGGGCCGGGAGCGGAAATGAACATACATATCCATTCAGATCACGAAACAAAACGATGCATTTAAACGTGTCCGAAAGCGGTGTTTTGGGGCCATCGATTTCTTCTATTTTGCGGGTTTGTTCCATTGCCGGTATTTGCTGGGCGTTTGATGGGTCAGGCGCTTGAATATTTTGATGAAATAGTTGTCATTGATGAAGCCGACCCGGTGCCCGATTTCATGTACCGGCAGATCGGTGTGCAGCAGATAGTCCATCGCTTTTTCCACCCGGACCCGGTGCAGGTAGTGAATCAGCGTTTGTCCGGTTTTTTTCTTGAACAAGGCGCTGACGTAGTTTTCGCCCATCATCACGTATTGGGCCATCGACTTGACCGTGATGTCCTGCGGATAGTTCTCGGCGATATACTGTAAAATTTTACGCACCTCCGGGTGCGAGACGGCCGGCTCGGCTTGAGCCGGGACGGCGCTCGGGGAGGCCGGCGGGCCGTTGTGGCCGCCGTGGGAGGAGGCGGAAGCTCCCGCGTCCGTTTGCACCGGCGGGAACGGCGGTTGAAGCCGCTCCTCCTCTGGAAGGAGCCGGCCTGCCTGCGGGGAAGCCGCTGTCTGGGGGCCATGGTCATCCGCCTGCCGCCCAGCGGCGCCGGTCTCTTGCGCGGCTCCCCCAGCACCGCCTGCCACTCGCGTGGCGGCCGCATCGTCTTTGGCCAGCTCCGCGCTCATTTTGCGCAGCGTATCCCGCAGCGAATTGACGCTCATCGACAGCTTGAGAATATAGTTGGAAGCGCCGTATTCCATCGCTTGCCGCACATATTCGAATTCGCCGATGCAGGTCAGCATGATGAAGCGGGAGCGGTAGCCTTCCTCCCGGGTCCGCCGGAGCAGTTCCACGCCGTCCATCTCCGGCATCACGATATCCGCGAGCACCAAGTCGGGCGGATCGCGGCGGATCATCTCCAGCGCCTCGCTGCCGTTGCCGGCTTCCCCCGCTACGGTAAACCCGAGCTCTTCCCAGGCGATGATCTCCCGCACCGATTCGCGAACGAACACCTCGTCTTCGACCAGAAGTACTTTCCACATGTTTTCGTCCTCCCATCGCTTAGGTTGCTGAAATTCCGCCCGGCGGCAGCGCCGGCAAATCCGCTTCTCCGGCACTCCCCCGATCCCGATCCTGATCTTGATCCCGGCCATAAGGCGTTGCCAGCAAAAAAGGAATCGTAAACCGCACCCGCGTGCCCCGGTCGGAAGAAATCACGTCCATCCGGCCGTCGTTTTTAAAGAGCAGGCGCAGCCGCTCCCGGACATTGTCCAGGCCGATCCCCGGCCTTGTTCTCGTTCTTCGCATTTGCGCCGAGCGCGCCATGCCGATCCCGTTGTCCTCGATTTCCACGACCAGCTTGGCCGCTTCTTCCCGCCAGACGCGAATCTGGATCAGACCTTTTTCCGCAAGATGGCTCACCCCGTGCAAAATAGCGTTTTCGACGAGCGGCTGCAGGCTTAGCTTGGGCACCAGCGCAAACACGATATCCTCGTCATAGCGGTATATGACCTCAAACCGGCGGTTGTGGCGAATTTGCTGAATATGCACGTAGGCCTGCACCAGCTCGATTTCGTCCTGGAGGTGCACCAGGTCTTTTTCCGTATTCAGGCTGGCTTCCAGCAGTTTGCCCAAGGACAAGGAGATGTCGGTGATATCGTCGTTGCCCTGCCGGATCGCGCTCCACTTGATCGTATTTAACGTATTCAGCAGAAAATGCGGGTTCATTTGCGCCAGCAGCATATGAAAATGAACGGCTTCCTTTTGCCTTTCCTCTGTCTTCAGACGTTGAATCAACACGTCCATGTCGTCGAGCATCACGTTGAAGGTGCGGGTCAGCTCCAGAATCTCGCCGCTGAATTTTTGCTCCGGCAAGCGGATTTTCAAATTTTTGCGGACGACCGACTTTATCTTGTCCTGCAGGCGGGATAACGGCCGGGTAATCGTTGAGGCGATCACGAAGGTCATGACCAGGAACGCCCCCATCAGCATGAAAAACATCGTAAAATACTGCCGCTTCAGGCCTTCGATCTCGTTATACAAAATCGGCAGCGGAATCCGGTTGACGATATACCAGTCCAAGGATTCCACATAGATGTAATTGATCAGGGAATTGGAGGCCTTGTCGATGAAATACTGCCGGTCAGGCTGCTTGGCGATTTCCGCTTTCACCTGCTCCGGCAGCACCGTGTCCGGCACCGACTGGGAAATGTCCTCCCCTTCGCGCGTCATCAAAAAATACTGCTGCTGCAGATCCGATTGATTATGGATGGAACGCAGCCAGGACGAGTAATCGATGCTGATGCGGGCCAGCCCGTAGGGCTTGTTTTGGCTGTCGTTCAAAGAAGCGTACAGGGACAGCAGGTAAGTGCTGGTGGATACGTCCCGCTGCACGTAGTTCGGGTCATTGGGCACCCAATGGTAGGAGCCGGCGTTCATCGCCTGCTGATCGAATCCGGGGAGGCTCCTGAGTTCGCCGTAAACCAGCGCTTTTCTGGGCCGATAGGACGTGTACGCGCTTTCATTTAAGTCCAAAATCATGAAATACACCGAGGGATTGTACAGGAAAAAGCTATTGTTCAGGTTCATGAAAATACTTTCCATGACCCGTTTGTTCTCGAGTTCATCGCGCTGCTCGGGGGACCGAAGCACCGATTTGACCGTGTCGTCCTGCTTTAGAAAAATGAGCGTTTTGAACGCGATGCTGATCTGATCCTCCAGGGTCCGGTACATCTGCTCCAGCTGGTAATGGCTTTGCTGGCTGATCTTCTGCTGCACCAGGGTTTCGATGCGCTGGTAATTGTATAAATTCAAGGCACAGAAGGGCAAAAGAACCACACAAACGAACGCCATAAACAGGCGGTACTTCAATTTCTGCGGAATCAGATAACGCATAAGTTTGGCCACGCGGACACGCCCCCCATGCTGCTGCGGTGTTGTTTTTTAAATTATAGCATAGGAGAAATGGCGGCGAGGGTGTTGAGGGAAATTGTGTGGTTTTGTTGCAGAGGGGGGAGGGGGAGATTAAAGGGGGTGTAGATTTGTTCTATTGGGGGTACTATTAGGATAAACAAAAACCGCCTACTGGCGGCGGATTTGGGAATAAGGTGAAGGGCGCGCCCGCCCAAGAACAGTTCGGCAAAGTTGGGAAACAGGCCGATGTAGGCATTAGTTATTAGATTTTACAAAAAAAACAACTGTTTCAAACTCAGTCATAATATTGAATTAATAAGATTATTTTAAGAATATTTTTGTATTTGGAGGGGGGAGAATCATCAGCAGTTATGTAAATCCTCACCTTGGAGAATTTGAGAAGATTTTGGAAGAGCATGTACAGCGTATATACTTTGAAGGGAAGAAATTTGTAAAATATTATAATAAAGAGTACTTTGAAGAGGTAATACAGGAAGGAAAAATCGGGTTGTTTGAGGCGTATAAAAAATATGATCCACATCGATATAATGTGAAGTTTTGGAGCTTTGCATGGCGGCGAGTACAGGGACGTATGATTGACTATATTGATAGGCATTCTAATTTTCTCAAGCCAGGTCGAACTATTGCAAGATTAGCAAATAAAATTAAAAAATTGGATATGGTTAATTGGAATGCTATAGAAATCGCAGAAGCTATAGATGAGTCTACTATTCAAGTTAATAAAGCTCTAGAATTCCTTAGAATAAAATATGTTGATTCTTTAAATCGGATTGTAAACGACGATCGTGGAAAAAACTTAGAATTAGGCGATTTACTTCCAACTCCATTTAATTATTTTGAAACAACGGAAGATAATTTATGGAATAGTCTCAATGAAGATGAGCAACAGTATTTAAACTATAAATTACAAGGGTACGACGTTAAAAAGTTACAACGCGCAATGCATCTTACATATGAGAAACAAAATGAAATCGAGACATCCTTAAAATATAAAGCGAGAGAATTATTTAATAACTTGGAGAGTAATGCGGAGGAGGTTAGATGCATGTCAAGTAGTCAAGATAAAGCAATTTTAACAAAGGCGCTATATTTAAAACATAAGAAAAGTAAAATGCACGACAAAGATGTTTGTGAAAAATATAGTATTTCAAGGGGGAATTTGGTTAAACTTAAAGCTAGTTGGGGTGTTTCTGATCCTAGAAGTGCTAATATGAAACAAAAGACATTAGCTATAGCATCTCCTCCCAAGAATCCAGTAATTCATTTGAGCACTATAGATGGAGATACCAATACAAATCAAATTAACGCACTGAAAGAAAAGATTTCTCAGTTAGAAGGACAACTAAGGGAAACCGAAGAAAAGTTGAAAATGTGTGAAAATGAACGAGAGGCATTATGGAAGATTCAAGACATTTTAAGAGCAAGATTCATTGTGTGATTATGAAATAAGTTAACCTAGCATATAAAATATGGTGTATACTTTATTGTAACAATAATTAAAATAGGATTGATCAGATTGGCAAAGCATGCCCATAAACGTGGGTGTGCTATTTTTATTTTTTGGAGGGATTTTATGTTAACAAGTATCTTATCCTACTCAAACAGAGGAAAGTGGGGAAAGGCCGACTATCCTGGCAACTGTTCGGGGCATGTAATTTATGAGTTGCTCGAACACTATAAACCGAAGCAATTTGTTGAGGTGTTTGCAGGGGGCGGAACAGGTAAAGATGTCGCAATCGAGTTAGGTTTTTGGAATTCCGTTCATTTGGATCTGAATCCACTGTGGGGTGGTTGGAACGCGTTAAAAGATGAAGTTCCCATTAATTCTGACTTTATTTTTAGTCATCCCCCGTACTACAATATCATTTTGTATTCCGGCTCAGTTTGGGGCCAAAAATCAGAAGATGATCTTTCTCGCGCATACAGCTATAAAGATTTCATCAATAAGCTGGATCTTGTGAATGAGAAACTATTCAAAAGCTTGTTGCCTGGGGGAAGGCTAGCGGTCCTTGTAGGTGATTTCAGAAGGAATGGTATCTACTACTCCATTATTAAAGATATGAGATATTTCGGGCAACTGGAAGCGCATTTGATCAAAATACAACATAACTGTAATTCATTCAGAAGAAAGTATAAAGGCAATTTCATTCCTATTGTTCACGAACATCTGTTGATTTTTCAAAAGTGAATCATCCCTGATGCGAACATTTCTTCGCCTATGACTTTATGATACAATGAATTATCGGCTGTAAACAGTTAGGAGGTTGCTAGCATGGCAATCATGAATGTCCCTACACTTACTAACTTCAAGGAACAAGAGCTACATAGGACGTTGAGTTATCCAAGACTTCGGTATATGGGGTCAAAATACAAGTTGATCCCATACTTAGCTTCGATATTAGCCAATCTTCCTTTCCACACCGTGTTGGATGCGTTCAGTGGAAGTGGCGTCGTTTCGTATGCTCTGAAAGAAATGGGAAAGCAAGTTACTTCAAACGACTTCTTGTCCTTTTCTTCTACCATCGCAAAAGCCGTTGTGGAAAATTCCAATGTCACACTGAGCAATGAGGATATAGACCTTCTGATCGCACCAAACCGGGATGGCCGTCATTTCATAGCAGATACATTCAAGGGACTTTATTTTCCACAAGAAGATCATGAATTTCTGGACTCTGTTTGGTCCCATCTTGACCAAATGCCTGAATATAAAAGAGAGCTTGCCATCTCAGCCATGTGTCTGGCGGCTGCGCGGAAGCAACCGCGTGGGGTATTCACCATTACTGATTTCCGCTATGACGATGGGCGCAGGAATCTGCGTACTCCGCTGAAGGATTTGTTTTTAGAGGCTGTGGACGAGTACAATCAGGTGGTTTTTGATAACGGGCAAAAAAATGATTCCATATGCTCCGATATCTTGGAGGTAGAAAATACGAATTATGATCTCGTCTACTTCGATCCTCCTTATGCACCACCTAAGGATGATGCTGACTATATCAAACGATACCACTTCTTGGAGGGGCTTTCGGTCTATTGGCAAGGGCTTGAAATCATGGAGAATACGAAAAGCAAAAAGATTCCTAAGCGTTATACTCCTTTTGCATACAAGCGGGCTGTTAGCGATGCACTGCTCAAGCTGTTTACAAAATTTAAGGATAGTATCATCGTACTGTCTTATAGCTCAAATTCCGTACCTTCTGAAAAGGAATTATATGATATTTTGAAACAAGTTAAGAACGATGTTCAGGTTTTTTCGGTTCCTCATACTTACTCCTTTGGCACCCATGAGAGCGCAACTCGACGAAAGGTAGAGGAATACATTTTTGTTGCGCGGTGATAACTTATGGCTATAGACTATGATAGATTTTTGAACTCCTTAAGTAATTTACAGGTGATCGCTCCCAGAAGAGATCCTGAAATGCAAGAGAAAGTATTCAAGATCGTAGATGAACTGAGAAAGATTGAAAACATAGACCGGTCCTCCTTGGCAAGGTT
This sequence comes from Paenibacillus macerans, assembly GCF_900454495.1. NCBI lineage: Bacteria > Bacillati > Bacillota > Bacilli > Caryophanales > Paenibacillaceae > Paenibacillus > Paenibacillus macerans. Next base: position 4,835,275 of record NZ_UGSI01000001.1, on the reverse strand, counting down.
CATCCAAAGTAATCCCGATGCAGTTCCAGAGTTATGTACCTCTGCTGGACTGGGGCAGGAGCAACTCAAGAATCAATTGAGGCACCATTTGGGGACACAGGGTTGGGTAACAAAGGCTAAGCAGAAACCCGAGGAGCTAATTGAATTCTTGGATTCGCAATTTAACTTGGTGAATGTGCTCAAAGAAGAGATGGCCAGGTCTTGGACTTACAGTGATGTCCTTTTGGAACGGCATTTATGGTCCAAAAAATCAGGCGCTCAATCTGTCGGACGTGGAAGAACGGTAGAGGATGAGGTGGAGAATTTGGTTCAATCCCTCGGACTACCATATCAAATGCGTACCCGCTTCATTGGCCGCGGGGGCGAGACCGCGCCTTGTGATCTGGCTATTCCTTCGGGCGGCGATCAATCCATGATCGTAATCGGTATGAAGGGTTTTAATAGTACCGGAAGTAAATTAACTGACGCGGTCGTGGAGATCGAGAAAATGGCCTCAGTCCGGTTGCCTCGGCAATATGTTTATGCCGTCATCGACGGGATAGGCTGGCTCTCCAGACAAGCCGATCTAAGACGTATTTTTACATTGTGGGAAACTCAAGCAATAGATGGGCTGTTTACGCTTAAGCATTTGGATCTGTTTAAGGAAGAGCTTAGGCTTGCAGCTAGTCGTTTGGGTTTTTCATGAAATGATTCTCTTTTGCTATCCATTCCTCTAAACCTTATATTGAGATATAAAAGGCACCACGTAGGGTGTCTTTATCGCTTTATTTTGGTGCTTTCTGCTGTCTTTTTAGTCTCATATTGGTAAACGAGCTCCGTACAGGTAATAAAAATGATCTTTTCTGTGTATGGCTAGAAAAATGAGGTTAAGATTTCATATTCAATCAAAAATATTTGCGAAAAAGGTTTACCCTTAGAGTAACTGTGAAGTAACATTTCAATATACATTGTTTGTACTTTAGCTCAACTCCATATTCGGTGCGAATATAAAGTGAACATAAAAATCCCGGGGGATTCGCACCAGATTAATCGTGCTAAATACCCTTTTTTTCAATAAATACCCATATATAACTTTCAAAAATCCTTAAATTTGGGTTTATATAGATAATTAACTCTAAGATTTTACTAATATATGTTAAAAAACGCTGTCGCACCCTACGCGGGTGCGTGGATTGAAAGTTCCTGCATCCGTAATCACCTCGCCTCCAAGGTAACGGTCGCACCCTACGCGGGTGCGTGGATTGAAAGAGAACAACATCAACAACTGGATAGGCCGGCGGAGTCGCACCCTACGCGGGTGCGTGGATTGAAAGCGAAGCGGTTGCGCGGGAAGACCGCCTTATGCGGTCGCACCCTACGCGGGTGCGTGGATTGAAAGAGCGACTTGGTCATGAAATTTCGGAGCTCTGCGCGTCGCACCCTACGCGGGTGCGTGGATTGAAAGACGCCGTTATTCCCGGGACTTACGAATTTCGGGGCCAGTCGCACCCTACGCGGGTGCGTGGATTGAAAGTTGAGTTGGTCGAATTGGTCGCGCTGTTCCTGCGTCGCACCCTACGCGGGTGCGTGGATTGAAAGGGGTTAGGCAGGGCAAAGGCTGAGGCGGAACGCGGTCGCACCCTACGCGGGTGCGTGGATTGAAAGCCTTGCGCAATATCCCACGCGCCCGAAACCGTCAACGTCGCACCCTACGCGGGTGCGTGGATTGAAAGAAAGACTTGATCTCTTTTAGTTGGGTTAATTGTAGTCGCACCCTACGCGGGTGCGTGGATTGAAAGTCCGGGCACGCCGGACGTTGAAACGTAGCAAAGTGTCGCACCCTACGCGGGTGCGTGGATTGAAAGACGGCGCCGTCCAACGGATTATAAGCGAAGGTCTCGTCGCACCCTACGCGGGTGCGTAAAAGCGAAGGGCGCCTTCCTTACAGAGTTTATAAGTCATATCTCAATGGACAGTCCATACTGGGCTGTCCTTTTTTAGTTGAAGCTGTACTTTGTTGATATGGGGGCATAAGAGCATATGATAATTCTCTAAACTAAGATGAAAGTAATATTACCCAGAAAATTGTAGAATATTGGAAGGAGATTAGAGGGGGGGTGAAGAAATAAAAAAGTTGTAGTTCTTTAGGCGTGTTTCAAGCTTTAAACTAGAGAGTCGTTTGGATTATTTTTCAGCGACAGGAGGCAGGCAATGGAATACATAGCCCATATACGTGAGAGTGACCGGGAAAACCAATTGCTTGAAACGCATTTGCTTGGGGTCAAGAATTTAGCCGAATCTTTTGGTGCTAAGCTTGGAATCGGGCATATTACCGGCCTGGCTGGAATCCTTCATGATATGGGGAAGTTCACGAAGGCATTTCTGGATTATCTCATCGAAGCGGTGAATCATCCGGAGGCTCCGCCAAAGCGAGGAAGCGTGGATCACTCCACAGCAGGCGGGCGGCTTCTGTACGACTTATATCATAAAGGCCGGATTGAACGGGAAAAAGGAATCCTAGCGGAAATCGTAGGCAACGCGATCATATCCCATCACTCTTATTTACATGATTATCTGGATCCGAATTTGGAATTTCCCTATTTGCGACGGGTCAGAGACAAGGGTGATATTACGGACTATGACGAGAGTGTTCGGTTATTCTTTGAAAAGGTCATGAGCGAAGAGGAGTTTCAGCGCTATGTTGATCGGGCCGTAAAGGAACTAAAGGAGTATTTATCGGTCCCCTCTTCGTTTAGTACGGAAGCCAAATGCATGTTTCTAACCAAATTCGTATTCAGCGCTCTAATTGACGCGGATCGCACCGATACCCGGCGCTTTGAAGACAAGGTAGAGGACCGAGAGGAGGCGTCTTCTCCGGCCAAAGAGCTCTTTCAAAGCTATTACAATAAATTGATGGCTGAGATCCAATCTTTGGCCAATCGATCCGGATCCAACTCCCTCATTAATCAACTAAGAAGCGAAATGTCCGAGCAGTGTGACCGATTTGCGGACAAACCATCCGGTATTTACACGTTATCCATCCCTACGGGAGGCGGGAAAACCTTGGCCAGTCTCCGGTATGCCTTGAAGCACGCGATTACTTTTGGCAAAAAACATATCATTTATATACTTCCATATACCACGATTATTGAACAGAACGCTGCCGAGGTGCGAAGAATTTTGCAGGATGACGCCCATATCTTAGAGCATCATTCCAACGTGATCGAAGAAACGGATCAAGACGATGAGGTGGACGATGGGCTTATGAACATACGGCAAAAGTTGAAGTTGGCCAAGGATAACTGGGATTCCCCGGTGATTTTCACCACCATGGTGCAATTTTTAAATGTGTTTTATGCCAAAGGCAGCAGAAATATCCGGAGACTGCACAATCTTAGCGAGTCTGTGATTATTTTTGATGAAGTACAGAAGGTCCCTGTGTCCTGTGTATCTTTATTCAATGAGGCATTGAATTTTCTCAAGGATTTTTGCCGTTCCAGTATGGTGTTATGCACGGCCACCCAGCCTGCTCTAGATTTTGTAGAGCACCGGCTCCATATCAATCCGGATGCGGAGATAATTCAAGATCTGAACCTTGTAATTGAGTCATTTAAGCGTGTGGAAATCAAGGATGAAGCTGCTAATGAAATATACACGAACGAAAAGCTGACCGATTTTATCCTGAGCAAACTGGATGAAAAACGTAATGTTTTGATCATTTTAAACACGAAATCCGTGGTAAAGGACTTGTACCGGAAGCTTCTTGCAACGCTTCAAGATATACCTGTTTACCACCTGAGTACGTCAATGTGCGCGGCACACCGGAAGCATATCTTGGGCAAAATTAGAGATCACCTCAAGCATCACGAGAAAATCATCTGTATCAGTACGCCTCTAATTGAAGCGGGGGTCGACGTCAGCTTTGAATGCGTGATTCGTTCGCTGGCTGGATTGGACTCTATTGCTCAAGCGGCCGGAAGATGCAACAGACATGGGGAAGATCCCTTGCAGCAGGTTTACGTGATAGATCATGCGGAAGAAAACTTAAAGCATTTGAAGGAGATCAAGAAGGGGAAGGAGATCACCAAGCAGATGCTTGTTGACTTGCAGCGTGAATCAACAAGCCACGGTGGACACCTTTTGTCGGTTCAAGCCATGACCTATTACTTTCAGCGTTTTTACTCGGACGTCAAGCCATTATTGAATTTCCACGTTTCAAAGTTGGATGTGAGCATGACGCGATTGCTTTTCGCAGGACTTCAAGAAAATAAATTTTTTCAGGAGTATTACGGCAACCATCGTAACCGCCCTCCACTGTTCCTGTTAAACAGCTATCGAACAGCCGCGGAGCATTTTCAGGTCATTGAAGATTTAACTAAGCCGGTGATTGTACCCTATGGAGAAGGCAAAGAGATTATCGCCGAGTTAAACGGGGCCGAGCGTATTGATGATTTTGGTAGATTGATGCGGCAGGCGCAGCAGTTTACTATTAATCTCTTTTCTTATGAATTGGAGAAACTTGACAACAACAGTGGTCTGGAAAGTTGTCTCGACGGACAGATACGGGTACTGAAAGACGGCGCTTATAGCGAAGAGTATGGGCTGGACCTGGAAAATGAAAGTTGGACGGGTGTAGATATATTTTAATGACAGTTAAATATCCCAAGCCACGAAAGGAGGTGAGTCCATATGATCCGAAACTCGGTGGAATTCTCCGTATACGGGAATTACGCGTTGTTTACCGATCCGCTTACGAAACTTGGCGGTGAAAAGTTAAGTTATCAGGTTCCTACCTACCAGGCGCTCAAAGGGATCGTAGAGAGCATTTACTGGAAGCCCACCCTCATCATGATCGTTGACGCCGTCCGGGTAATGAATCCGATTCGAATGGAGTCGAAGGGGATCCGCCCCATTGACTATAGTGGCGGCAATACACTCGCTAACTATACCTACCTTAAAGATGTCCATTATCAAGTCAGATGTCACTTCGAATTCAACCTTAACCGCCCGGACATGGCCTTTGACCGTAACGAACATAAGCACCATAACATATTAAAACGCAGTGTTCAGGCGGGAGGCCGGCGAGATATTTTTCTTGGAACGCGAGAGTGCCAAGGATACGTTGAGCCATGCGTGTTCGGTGAAGGCGAGAGCTTTTACGACAACTACGGCGAAATTCACCTGGGTACGATGGTGCATGGCATTAACTATCCGGATGAAACCGGCAGAAATCAACTGGAGGTCCGATTGTGGCAACCGGTGATGAAAAATGGAATCATTGATTTCTTAAGACCGGAGGCATGTACGCAGGTTCGCGTGATTTCGGAGATGCACCCAAAAGCTTTTGATGCGAACAATGTAGAATCGGCAGATCAATTGTTGGCCAGTTGGGGAGAGGAGGGAAAACAATGAGCTGGCTGCTCAGTTTGTATGAAACCTATGAGTCCAACCGGGATCGTGTAGGCGAGGTCGAACTAAAAAACGACCGGGAATATACACTCCTCCCCGTATCGCATACGACCCAAAAAGCGCACATTGAAGTGCGTGTCACGGAAGAAGGAGAGTTCCACTCCGCCTCAGTGATCGACGAAATTACTTTAATTCCCTGTACGGAGAAATCAGCGAGCAGAGCCGGTTCCGTCATTGCCCCTTATCCGCTGCATGACAAATTAAGCTATGTAGCGGGGGATTTCGTGGCTTACGGTGGACAAGTCAAGGGGGACGAGCCTTTTGAAACTTACATACAAGAACTGCAGAATTGGGCGGAATCCCCATACGCCCATCCTAAAGTGGTGAGCATTTACCGTTATCTCAGCAAAAGAACGTTGATTCATGATTTAGTGAATTATAAACAAATTGTTGCCGTTGATGAGGATAACCGTCTTATCGATAAATGGGACAAGAAATACGAAGTGCTTTATCCCGAAAAGCCCGCTATTTTCGGAGTGGTTGCAGGAGATCAGACCAGCGCTTTTGTGCGGTTTAATGTGTATTCGCCTGACCGGATTTTAACCGACGTGTGGAAGGATCAGGAAGTATTCGATTCCTTCATCGCCTATTATGCGGAGCGGTTGGGGGATGAAGACATTTGCTATGTCACGGGAAAGAAGCTTCCCAGTACGGACAGACATGCGAACAAAATTCGTAATCCGGCAGACAAGGCCAAGCTCATTTCGGCGAACGATACCACCGGATTTACCTTCCGTGGGCGGTTTATTCAGAGCAGGGATGCCGCAAGCATCAGCTACGAGGTTTCGCAAAAAGCGCACAATGCCCTGAAGTGGCTCATTAACCGCCAAGGTAAGATGATCGATCAGCGGGTTTTTTTGGTATGGGGCAACGATGCATTGTATATTCCTGACCCGTCGGAGGACACGTTTGCGTTGGATCCGGAGGCCATACCAACCGTGGTTCATAAGTCCAATACCCATGAAGCGTTGGCACGCGAAGTGGCTAAAGCCTTGGACGGATACAAAAATAAATTGGGAGACGGAGCGGAAGGCCGGTTCCAATCGGCCGTCAATATCCTGGTGCTCGATTCGGCAACGACCGGCCGCATGGCTGTACTTTATTTTCGGAATATGGATAAGGAATTGTATCTGGACCGCCTTGCCGAGTGGCATACCACTTGTGCCTGGCTGCACCGGTACCGGAAAAACAACAATAACGAATTTGTTGCTTTTTATGGAGCTCCGGCTACCAGGGACATCGCTTTGGCCGCTTATGGCCCCCGGGCCGGGGATAAAGTCGTCAAAGGGCTGATGGAGCGTATGCTTCCGTGCATCGTGGATGGTGCGAGGGTTCCGATAGATATCATTACAAGCGTATTCAACCGGGCTTCCAACCCTGTAGCCATGGAGAACTGGGAATGGGAGAAGACGCTTAGCATCGCTTGCGCTTTAATTAATAAACATTTAACGGATCAACGGGAGGGGATCGGATTGGCACTCGATGAAAACAACGATGACCGCAGTTACTTGTTCGGACGTTTGCTGGCTGTAGCGGATGTGCTCGAAAGACGTGCGCTGGGAAAAGAGGAGAAACGGGCCACCAATGCCATCCGTTACATGAACTCGTTCTCCAAGCATCCTGAGCGGACCTGGCGAGTGATTCAGGAAAGCTTGCAGCCTTACCAGGCCCGATTGGGTGTATACGCCACGAAATGGACTAAAATCATCGATGAAATCGGATATAAGTTCAAGCCGGAGGATTTTAACAACAGGCCGTTAACCGGTAAGTATTTGCTCGGATTTTACAGCCAAAGACACGCTCTCTATCAAAGTCAAAATCACGATGATGCCGCTGAAGCGGAAGTATCAAATCATGAGGAGTGATTGAAAATGAGCAGTTTAGATCATAAAATCGACTTTGCCGTTGTCCTGTCGGTCACCTGTGCCAACCCTAACGGGGACCCGTTGAACGGAAACCGTCCGAGACAAAACTATGACGGTTATGGTGAAATTTCGGATGTGGCGCTTAAACGCAAGATTAGAAATCGGTTGCAGGATATGGGGGAGACTATTTTTGTGCAATCGAACGATCGCAAGGTGGATGAATATGGAAGCTTAAGAGAGCGGGCCGAGGGCAATGCCAAGCTCAGTCAAATCTTGAAAGCGAAAACGAGCTCCAGTGATGATGTTGCCAAGGCGGCTTGTGAGGAATGGATCGATGTACGCAGCTTCGGACAAGTATTTGCTTTTAAAGGATCAGGAAACGGCGGGGGTGTCTCGGTCGGGGTAAGAGGTCCCGTATCCATTCATACGGCCAGAAGTGTGGATCCCATCGATATTACGAGCATGCAGATCACCAAGAGCGTGAATTCGGAACCAGGCAAAGACCGGGGTTCGGACACGATGGGGATGAAGCACCGCGTTGATTTTGGAATTTATGTTTTTTATGGAAGCATCAATACGCAGCTGGCGGAGAAAACCGGCTTTACGAATGAAGATGCGGAGAAAATCAAGCAGGCGCTCCTAACCCTCTTTGAAAATGATTTGTCCTCCGCCAGACCGGAAGGCAGCATGGAGGTCCATAAGGTGTTTTGGTGGGAGCATAACTCTAAATTGGGACAATACTCTTCGGCCAAAGTGCACCGTTCATTGAAAGTAAAAGCGAAGGCCGAGGAACCGAGATCCTTTGCGGATTATGCCATCGAACTAGACGAATTAGACGGGCTAAAGGTTGAAGTTCTGGATGGACGCTAATCGGGATGACGATTATTTGATGCTGTCCGGCATTCAACATTTTCAATTTTGCAAACGGCAATGGGCATTAATTCATATCGAACAGCAATGGGAAGAGAATGTCGGAACCATCGAAGGCCAGCATCTTCACCGTAAAGCCGATCAGCCATTTGTGAGAGAAAAGCGCGGCGATAAGCTGGTCGTACGCGCGCTCCCGGTAAAATCCGAGGAGCTGAAAATCACGGGGATCTGCGATGTGGTTGAGTTTGTCCGGGATGATGACGGAGTTGAAATCCGTGAGGCCGAGGGGAAATACAAGGCTTGTCCTGTAGAATATAAACGGGGCAAGCCCAAAAAGAATGACGCGGATATTTTACAGCTTGCGGCGCAGGCCATTTGTTTAGAGGAAATGCTGCTTTGCTCCATTCCGGTCGGTTATATGTTTTACAATGAAATCAAACATCGGGTTGAGGTGCCTCTAACCGTTGAGCTGAAGAACAGTGTGAGGAGCATCGTGGCAGAAATGCGAAATTATTATGATAGAAGGTATACGCCCAGAGTGAAAACGGGGGCTTTTTGCAATAGTTGTTCTTTGAAATCGGTTTGCCTGCCGGAAGTTCTGAATAAGCGTTCGGTGAAAAGCTATATTGAAGGGAAAATGAAGGAATGAAGAAGCTGCTGAACACGCTGTTCATTAACCAGCCGGACGTTTATTTATCGCTCGATGGCGATAACATTGTGCTTTTGAAGGAGCAGGAAAAACTGGGGCGATTGCCGCTGCATAATCTGGAATCAATTGTGGCCTTTGGCTATACGGGGGCAAGTCCTGCCCTTATGGGTTATTGCGCGGAGAGGAACATCTCCATCGTGTTTATGACGATGAATGGGAGATTCTTGGCTAGAGTGATCGGCGCCAGTCGTGGAAACGTGGTGTTGCGCAAGAAACAGTATGCCGTTTCGGAGGATGAGGCTTTATCCGCTAGAGTGGCTCGTAATTTTATTTTAGGCAAGGTATTTAATCACAAATGGATGCTTGAAAGAATGACTCGGGACTACCCTTTGCGGATCGATGTCGCACAGTTTAAGGAAGCTTCGTTTCAATTGTCGGAGTTAATGAATGATATCCGTGAATGCGAGGACTTAGAGCGGTTGCGAGGGCTGGAAGGCCAGGCGGCGCTAAGTTACAATAAACTGTTGGATTCGATGATTTTGCAGCAAAAAGAGGATTTTTACTTCCATACACGTTCTCGCAGGCCTCCGCTGGATAACGTCAATGCCATGATGTCGCTCGCATATACCTTGCTGGCGAATGATACGGCCTCCGCGTTGGAAGGTGTTGGGCTAGATGCCTACGTAGGATTTCTGCATCGTGATCGCCCGGGACGAGCGTCCCTGGCCCTGGATGTGATGGAAGAGCTTCGCGGTATTTATGCCGACCGTTTTGTCCTATCCCTCATCAATAAAAAAGTCATGAACGCTGACGACTTTGTGCGTAAAGAGAATGGAGCTGTGCTGCTGACGGAGGAAGCCCGAAAAAAGTTCCTAACCGCATGGCAAACCAGGAAGCAGGAGAAGATCACTCATCCTTATCTGGGGGAAAACATTGCATGGGGACTGGTACCGCATGTTCAGTCTTTGCTGCTGGCACGATACCTGCGCGGCGATCTCGACGAATACCCTCCATTTCTGTGGAAGTAGGTGATTATGAATGCTGGTATTGATTACTTACGATGTGAGTACGGTGAATGCCGCGGGACAAAGACGGCTTCGCCAGGTTGCCAAGGCCTGTCAGAATTACGGGCAGCGCGTGCAGAACTCCGTATTTGAATGTATCGTAGATGCGGCGGAATGGGCCGCGCTTAAAATTAAGCTGATCGAATTAATCGATCCGGAGCAGGACAGCCTGCGATTTTACCAGTTGGGCAACCAGTATAAAAACAAGGTGGAACATGTAGGTATCAAAGCCTCTCTTGATTTGGAGGGGCCTTTGATTTTGTAGTGCGAATGTGAAGCGAACATGATTTTCCCGGGGGATTCGCACCAAAATGATTGCATTACATTTGAATAATAGTAAAATAAATCCATTCTATTTGTTTAAAACTAGTCGGAAAATTAGATTTTAATACAGAATATGTAATTTATAATCCATATTCTGTTAGAAATCGGAGTCGCACCCTAGGTGGGTGCGTGGATTGAAAGTTGCTCAAATACTACGGCAGCGGCGACAGCGGTCAGGTCGCACCCTAGGTGGGTGCGTGGATTGAAAGGCGTTGCTGCATCTCCTGCTGCACCTTTTGGTCGGTCGCACCCTAGGTGGGTGCGTGGATTGAAAGTTTTGGCGTCACCGCTGTATCTGCTGCTTTAGGCGTCGCACCCTAGGTGGGTGCGTGGATTGAAAGCTCGCTCTGACTTATCTGATGTAGTCGTGGAAGGGGTCGCACCCTAGGTGGGTGCGTGGATTGAAAGTGGAAGTAAAACAGCATTTAGACGGCTGGACAATAGTCGCACCCTAGGTGGGTGCGTGGATTGAAAGCTTGTGACTTATACCCATCAAGCCGGGATTGACCGCGTCGCACCCTAGGTGGGTGCGTGGATTGAAAGCCCTGTTTGCGGCTTGATTTTGCAATATATATCAAGGTCGCACCCTAGGTGGGTGCGTGGATTGAAAGTTGGATTTCTTCCACCACGTCTTTTAGGAGCATGTCGCACCCTAGGTGGGTGCGTGGATTGAAAGCGGACGGACTCCAGCGTGATGCGAAACATTGCTGTCGCACCCTAGGTGGGTGCGTGGATTGAAAGGGTGAATCCCGTTGCCGGGAATCTTAAAAACGCTGTCGCACCCTAGGTGGGTGCGTGGATTGAAAGAGCGGATGTGCGAGGATGGCCGACTTAAAGCCAAGGTCGCACCCTAGGTGGGTGCGTGGATTGAAAGAGATATTTGGCGTAAGGCAGGTTGGAACCGACCTCAAGTCGCACCCTAGGTGGGTGCGTGGATTGAAAGGCAATTACGGGACCAAACTGGCGCGGTCGTATTGAGTCGCACCCTAGGTGGGTGCGTGGATTGAAAGATTAATGGCAGCGTGATTGAGCTTGCCTATTGGGTCGCACCCTAGGTGGGTGCGTGGATTGAAAGAAATGCACATGCTGCCGAAAAGGCCGATCTATCGTCGCACCCTAGGTGGGTGCGTGGATTGAAAGGTTGATGATCTGCAATTGACCGAGATCAAGCGCCGTCGCACCCTAGGTGGGTGCGTGGATTGAAAGTCCGTTTGTAGTCGTTCTACTTCGGATAGGAGATAGTCGCACCCTAGGTGGGTGCGTGGATTGAAAGCATGTACTTGATGAAAACGGCTATCTGATTTCAGTCGCACCCTAGGTGGGTGCGTGGATTGAAAGCGAATAAACGGAACAGCTGTCGAGTATTCGACTGGTCGCACCCTAGGTGGGTGCGTGGATTGAAAGTACGGTTGGAATCGCAAAAAGGGCGCACACAAACCGTCGCACCCTAGGTGGGTGCGTGGATTGAAAGATCGATATCATAAAGAAGCTGCCGAAAGACTCCGGTCGCACCCTAGGTGGGTGCGTGGATTGAAAGTTCCCGGACGATGTGTTTACGCTTATTCCAGATGGTCGCACCCTAGGTGGGTGCGTGGATTGAAAGAGGAATTAATTAATTTTGCTGACAATGAAGGTGTAATGTCGCACCCTAGGTGGGTGCGTGGATTGAAAGTGCCGGCTGGTGGTTAAACATCGGGGCGGCAAGGCGTCGCACCCTAGGTGGGTGCGTGGATTGAAAGCCATAAGCCTTGATAACCCTGTCTTCCAGATCCGTCGCACCCTAGGTGGGTGCGTGGATTGAAAGGAACACGACGGATCGCCGTCACTAGGCGATGCCTTGGGTCGCACCCTAGGTGGGTGCGTGGATTGAAAGATCGTATTATTTCGCCTCCTTAAAGATTCCCGCGTCGCACCCTAGGTGGGTGCGTGGATTGAAAGCCCGTCCATCCTTCAAAACATAACGCTTGATGTAGTCGCACCCTAGGTGGGTGCGTGGATTGAAAGCCCCGCGGAAGCACCCGTAGCCGCTTTAATTTGGGTCGCACCCTAGGTGGGTGCGTGGATTGAAAGTTCGATTGGGTCAAGGGAGAGTATCTGACCCCGAGCGTCGCACCCTAGGTGGGTGCGTGGATTGAAAGTAAGCGTCCGATCCAAATTCCCTCTTCCATCATGTCGCACCCTAGGTGGGTGCGTGGATTGAAAGAGGGGATCGAAGGACCGAACGCTTTGAGCTCCAGGTCGCACCCTAGGTGGGTGCGTGGATTGAAAGCATCCGTCCAACTCCTGTCTAAAAGCGCATAAAAAGTCGCACCCTAGGTGGGTGCGTGGATTGAAAGAGGAAATTATCCGCTTTACTGGACTGCCGGTCACGTCGCACCCTAGGTGGGTGCGTGGATTGAAAGCAAGTTATCTTACAAAAATTTTTAGCAAAATTTATCGTCGCACCCTAGGTGGGTGCGTGGATTGAAAGATCGCGAGTTCGTCGGCCACTACTGCCATAGTAACCGTCGCACCCTAGGTGGGTGCGTGGATTGAAAGCCTGAAACTCTGCATATGCTTTGTCAAAGGCTTCCGTCGCACCCTAGGTGGGTGCGTGGATTGAAAGGGAAAATGCTGGAGCAATTAAGGGCGAAGCGTGGAGGGTCGCACCCTAGGTGGGTGCGTGGATTGAAAGTGGATGCATCTGCAAAGCTGGTCAGTATCGTTACTGTCGCACCCTAGGTGGGTGCGTGGATTGAAAGCGGTATTTGTAGCAACTTCACGGGCAGCTCTAGCAGTCGCACCCTAGGTGGGTGCGTGGATTGAAAGTGCTGTAACTGCGCCGCCTGTACCTCTAGCGCCGTCGCACCCTAGGTGGGTGCGTGGATTGAAAGTGAACATCCTTGTCAGCGGTGATCATCTCGACCTTGTCGCACCCTAGGTGGGTGCGTGGATTGAAAGTCATATTTGACCATAGCCAGCCAACAACGCACCGTCGCACCCTAGGTGGGTGCGTGGATTGAAAGTAGGCAAACCAAATAGCCAAGATAGCGGAAATGGTCGCACCCTAGGTGGGTGCGTGGATTGAAAGGATCTAGACCCACGCACTGCAAAAAAATACATGGTCGCACCCTAGGTGGGTGCGTGGATTGAAAGTTGGAAAATAAGCGAAGAAAAGCGCCAAGAAAAAGTCGCACCCTAGGTGGGTGCGTGGATTGAAAGTGGAGACGGCGCCCAGAGAACGGAACAATCACAGTCGCACCCTAGGTGGGTGCGTGGATTGAAAGCATACACCAAGACCCAACACTTTAGAGCCGATTGCGTCGCACCCTAGGTGGGTGCGTGGATTGAAAGAAAAAGCACGTGGCAAAGCGGGCTTTGAAGGGGCAGTCGCACCCTAGGTGGGTGCGTGGATTGAAAGCGGTCGGAATGATCGGAGAGCAAAAAAAATTGAAGTCGCACCCTAGGTGGGTGCGTGGATTGAAAGGCTTCGGGAGTTGGGCTACGAAGTGGAATGGAGGGAGGTCGCACCCTAGGTGGGTGCGTGGATTGAAAGTGTAAGCCCGCCGTGATCCCGTCCAGGTCGCGGAAGTCGCACCCTAGGTGGGTGCGTGGATTGAAAGTGGACGAATATGCGTCGAAAGAGCCGCCGCACAAATGTCGCACCCTAGGTGGGTGCGTGGATTGAAAGGCGAGTACGCGCCGCAATTTAAAGGCTTGGGCTATAGCGTCGCACCCTAGGTGGGTGCGTGGATTGAAAGCGGGAAGCAAACGGGATTGCAAAGGGAGAATCTATCCGGTCGCACCCTAGGTGGGTGCGTGGATTGAAAGCAGTAACATCGTTTGCGAGAACAGTTCCTCGAAATTGTCGCACCCTAGGTGGGTGCGTGGATTGAAAGGTTAATCTCAAAATCTTTGTGGTCCCGAAACTTCTTGTCGCACCCTAGGTGGGTGCGTGGATTGAAAGGGGACGTTGAAGGCCGAGTAAAGGCTGCTGCCCCGGTCGCACCCTAGGTGGGTGCGTGGATTGAAAGGCCGCTGGGAATTATCCTGCGGCTTTTTGCTTGGTCGCACCTACGCGGGTGCGAGGATTGAAAGCCTATGTCTTGAAACTATTTTTAAATGAGCTCTATGTCGTACCCCACGTCGGAGCGTGGATTAAAAAACGTCCAGCAGAATCGGGAAAGGGCGAGACAGTATTCCAGGAGGGCCATCCCCCTCCTCGCACTTAAAGTAAGGGTTGAACAAGCCGCTAGAGCAATTTACTCCGGCGGTTTTGTTAACTTATAAATCACGGAAGTCAATCTCAATTCCCGCTCACTTGAACAACATAGCCGGCCCTCGATTCAGCAAGTCTGTTTTTTAAAACATAATAAGTAGGTTTATCGCATTCCGCAAAAAACAGGTATCCTTTTAAATAGATTCAAAGCAGGTATAATTACGGCAAAGGAGACAGATCGCATGTTGATCAGGAACGTATATCTGCGCCTGTCGGTCAAGTGGAAGGTCATCCTCATTTTTACCTCGCTGTTGGTGTTCATGAGCGGTTTATTTATCATTGGCTTTAATTACATCAACAAGCTCTATGATCGCCAACTGCTGCATAGCTCTTCGGAATTGTTGAACCTATACTCTACAAATATTGAGAATGAACTGCGCAAGATCGAAAACATGACGTTTACTTTTTTAACGGAAAACAACATTCAAACCGACTTGGTGCGGATCAACGAAAGCGGATCTTCCTATGAAAAAAGCCTGGCCTTGGAGTCGTTTCGCCAGACGCTGCTGGCCGCGGCGCAATCCGAGACTTATATTTCATCCGTGAGTTACTTTACCCTTGATGGGGGAGAGATTACGGTCGGCAACAGCGTGACTCCGTTTGCCGCAGACTACTTGCGGACATGGTTTGCCGATTTGAGGGAACTGAACGGGGGAATCCGTTGGGAAGAACCGCTGAATGGCGATCAGAGCTTTGTGTTGGCCCGGCAAATTCGCAGGGTAAATAATCTGAAGCCGTTAGGGTTTATTGTGATCCGCATACATCCGCGGCTGCTGATGAAGTGGATTGCCGACACCTGGCCGAATTATGAAGGGCGGATGACGATCATGGGGGCGGACAACCGACCGATCTATGTCGATCCGCGCGTTGAATTATCGGCTTTGTCCCTGGAACGGCTGATCCATCGAAAATATGATGTTCAAACGATAAAAAGCGACAAATATTTGCTGACCCAGCTTAGTTCCTCCTCTACAGGCTGGAGTTATGTAAATCTCGTCCCGTATAAAAGCATCTTCAAAACCATCCAGGCGATTCGCACTGGATTTATTGGCGTTTTCGCACTGCTGCTGGTCGTATTATTGGCGGTTGGGGTGAAGTTTGCCTCCGCGATTACAAAGCCGCTGATCCTGCTAAGCAAGCAAATGAGAAGGACGCAGAGCGGCGAATTCGGCTTGGCGTCCGCCATGGCCCCGCCTCCGGAGACCGGGGACGAAATTGGCCAACTCCGCCGGGATTTTGCCGTGATGGTTTCATACCGGTATTTCTGGATCATCAAATACGCGTCCAGCATTTCCATCTCTTCTCTTAGCGTTGTTAAGTGCTCCTGGGTGCTGGTCGAACGCCGCAGCAACATGCCGAGCGCCTTCACCATTTGAGCGATTTTGGCCTGCCGGTTCAGCTCCGCCTCCCATTGAATGGATTGCAGCGTATTGTACAGGAAGTGAGGGTTCATCTGGGATTGCAGCGCCTTAATTTCCGCTAGCGTCTGTTCTACGTCAAGGAGATTGACCCCGCAGCACTTGAGGCCAAAATCATGAAGATGAGCCTGCAGCCGCTGGTGGAAAAATGAAGCTGTCCGGTTTTATTCTTTGGCGAACTCCGTGCAAGCGCCTTGACTGATTTTATGTATGAAAAAAATAGTAAGGTGGAGCAGAATAGAAGAGGGGGATTAAGAAAATCCCCCGATTTACTGTTATTTATTTAAATGTGAACGAACTATTTTAACTTAAGGAAGAGGATATCCGATAGTCTCGCTAACGCTAGGCCGATATATATATGAACCTTTATAAATGTCAGCACTAGCTTCAATATCAGTATCAAAAATCAGAAAACGTGATTTTCCTTCCGCTCCACGGGATGGGGTTGAAACATACCATTCATCCTCAATAGGATCTGAAGTCCAATAAACCTTGGAACTTGATTTTTTCAAAGTAGGAGGGTATGAAAGGTCTACTCCAGTTCCATTGAAAGTGTATGAATAACTAACTATAATCTTATCTGCATTTCCAGACCCTGCGTAAGAAGCTAAAATCAAGCCATCGTTTATAACTGCTCTATTCTGTGTTACTGGGTACAGATAAGCTTCTTCATTAAATCCACTAATGCTCCATTGGATTTTTCCGTCCCTATCCCAATCTTCGTAACGCTCACTCCAATCGTTTTTAAATCCTTGTACAGAAAACTCTTTTCCTTTAATGTAATTATTCGTATATTCGGCAATCTTTTCTTTGTTTTTAACTTTGGTAGGTATAGTGTAATAAATTGATCCGTCGTTGTTTTTCCAAGTAACAAGTTCAAAATCTTCACCTGCATAATTTAAGCTTTCTGTTTTAACTTTAGCGGGTGCTGATTCTTGGCTCTCCGCTGCAGAACCAACGCTTAATGGGACTAAAGAAACGAATAATGCCAGCGCTGCAAAAACTTTAAAAAATTTCATGAAACACTACCATCCTTTCGTTTTTTTTATATCAATTTTCACATTGATATCAGGATTTGAGAGATTTGACTATTTAACCATTCTGTTAACTCATCCTCTTTTGTTAATTTAATACCTAATTTTTTTATCGTTTTTATGCAAATGTAGGTAGTTAAGGCATCAGGAGTTTTTTCGCTCCCATATAATGAGAATGCACCATTTTTTAATTGAATAGAATGCAGATAATCTTCGATTACTTTATTATCTAATTCAAAATCAGCAGACAACAGATCATTTATGTTAATTGCAGTATCAAACTTCTCAATACTGTCCGGGTATATAGAATAATTTTTTTTAAATCGATTAATATAATTCAAATACTTGGCATCAGTTAGAATATCAAAGTTATATAAATTTTCCAAATATCCAATTATATACAAAAAACTACCATCTGAAATGAAGTCAGGATTCTTGCTGTTAATAATGCTATCAACATTCTGTTTTATCCATCGTAACGCTGTATCAGTTTTTTGATTTCTAATATTGAAATAGTAATAAATATCAAGTGCCATCTTAGTACTCATTAAGTAACTATTCTCATTGCCGTTAATTTTCTCAGACAAATTAGCTCTAAAGAAACCTTCCTTACTCTGTAAATCTTCTAATAAACCAAGCAACATATCTTTAGTATTTTCAGAAATTTCAAAGTTGTGTTCATTTGAAAGCTGTATGTATAACCACATATCATACAAAAGTCCAGGATTATTTCTTTGTACTATATTGGCGGTAGAAATTTCTTCTACTTTTGTTGATATTATTTGTTTATTCCTGTCGTCTAATAGATACAATGTTTGCGTTAGATAATAAAGGTTATATAGCTGTAAGCTTGATATTTGGTTTTCATTGCTCTCCTGTTGATTGGAAGGACGTGAAAAAACAGACTGTTCGGATAAGTGGAATAATAACAAAACAAAGGACACTAAAATACAAGTAGTAATCAAAATGATTTTATTTCTTTTCACTACGACCGCTCACCTACTCTCAAATATCAATTCTTTTTTCTCATTGTATATTTGAACAGATGATCTTCCTGTTGATGCTTCATCATAGTCGCCAGAAATTATATAACTCCTCTTCAAGTTTTCCAGGTTTAATTGATGCCATTTTTTTTGATTGAATGAGGCATAAATATAGTTACCTTTTTTGAGTAGATTATCATCGTTTATTTGAATCATTAGATAAGGAAAACCAGTTCGTACTCCAAAAACTTGAACAGGTTTGTTATTATCAGCATTAATTATGAAATCCATATCATAGTTTAGCTTGTTATTAATAACTCTTACTGTATAAGCTCCTATTTTGTAGCCTTTTTTGTAAAAAACAAAAGCAAAAGGTTTATCAAGATCGTTATTTTTTTTGACATCCAGTATTTCAATACTTTCTTTTTCCTTTAGTTGCTCAATATGAATGTCAGAGATCTTACTATAAGATTCCTTCTGTGATAGGTAAATTAGAGTAAAAAGCGATAGAAGAAGTAGCAGTATGAATCCTCTGAGGTACCGAGTGTTTTTGACCATTTTCAATAAATCATCCTCGTTTTACCATGAAGTTCTAATATATTCCAATTATACATCTGTTAGGTTTATATGTAAAGCATTATGGTATATCCCTGTATAATATAACTACTATCAGTTAACCAAATAAGAGATGGAAGGCCCAGGCCCTGTGGAGTTGTTGGACTTCATCAGGTGAAGGGAGTCTTCATAGGATTCCGATTGTACCGCAAAATTATTTGCAGGTGCATTTACAAACTAGAAAAATTTCATCATAATATTCAATTGTAGGATGCGTCGACCTACCGAATAACAACACACATTAGGGGCTGTCCAAAAGGTCATAAACTTGATCTTAGGGATAGCCTCTTCTTATCTTATCATTTACCTGTTTTAACGATTAATGAGAGAGAAGACGAAAGGCAAAAAGCTCCCTAAGGGATATACTCTTTTCGCATACAAGCAAATTGCCAGCGAAGCACTGTCAAGCTGTTTACAAAATTTCAGTACAGTATCATCACCAAGTCTGTTTTGTAAAATAAAATAAGTAGGTTTATCGCATTCCAAAAAAACAGGTGTCCTTATTAAATAGATTAGAAGCAGGTATAATTGCGGCAAAGGAAACAGATCGCATGTTGATTAGGAACATATATCTGCGCCTGTCGGTCAAGTGGAAGGTGATCCTCATTTTTACCTCGCTGTTGGCGTTCATGAGCGGTTTATTTATCATCGGCTTTAATTACATCAACAAGGTCTATGATCGCCAACTGCTGCATAGCTCTTCGGAATTGTTGAACCTGTACTCCACCGATATTGAAAATAAACTGCGCAAGATCAAAACATGACGTTTACTTTTTTTAACGGAAAGCAACATTCAAGCCGACTTGGTACGGATCAACGACAGCGGATCTTCCTATACCGATTACAATCTGCTGAATAAGCCAAGCTTTATCGGTTTATCAAACTATACGCGCATGTTTTTTGCGGATGAAACGTTTTGGAAATCATTGCGGGTTACTTTTACGTACGTCTTGTTTTTGGTGCCTTTGCGGCTCATCTTTGCGCTGCTCGTCGCCATGCTGCTGAATAGCAAGCGCAAATTTCTTGGGGTGTACCGGACACTATTTTATATTCCGTCCATTGTCGGCGGAAGTGTCGCCGTTTCCGTGGTATGGAAGCAATTGTTCGGCAACGACGGGGTGGCTATGGCGCTGCTGGCTTTAATCGGAATTGAACAGAAAGTTTCTTTTGTCGGCAATCCGGCGACTGCGCTGGGTACGATTATCGCCCTCGGCGTATGGCAGTTCGGATCGTCGATGCTCATCTTCCTGGCTGCGCTGAAGCAGATCCCCGCCAGTCTGTACGAGTCGGCGATGATCGACGGGGCCAACCGCTGGGTGCGTTTTTCCAAAATCACGCTCCCGATGCTTACGCCCGTCGTCCTGTTTAATCTGATCCTGCAAGTCATCAACGGTTTTCGGGCCTTTACGGAAAGCTTCATCATTACGCAAGGCGGACCGATGGACAGTACGCTATTTTATGTGTTGAACCTGTACCGGCGCGCGTTTACTTATTTCGATATGGGCTATAGCAGTGCGATGGCCTGGGTGCTCGTGCTGATCATCGGCATCATGACACTGCTTATTTTCAAAACGCAATCCGCTTGGGTTCATTATGAATCAAAGGGGGGGAGGTCATGAGCCAGGCCGCAAGACGCTGGTATGCCATATCATTTCACTTTTTAATGACCATCCTTGGCATCCTGATGATTTACCCTTTAATTTGGTCCGTGGCCAGTTCATTCAAAGACAATAGCGAAATCTTTGTGAACTCGTATTCGCTTTTTCCCCGTGATTGGGGAGTCATTGAAAATTACCTTTCAGGCTGGAAAGGGGTGGGCGGCGTTTCCTTCGGCCGGTTTCTTTGGAACTCCGCCGTCGTTGCCGTCATCGGCACGCTCGGAGGGGTCATGTCTTCGCTAATGGCCGCGTACGCGTTCGCCAGAGTGCGGTTTGCGCTTAGCTCCTTCTGGTTTGTGTGTGTCATGACGACGCTTATGATCCCGAATCAAGTGATGATTGTTCCGCAGTACATTTTGTTCAAAAGACTGCATCTAATCGACACGCTAACTTCCTTGATCATCCCTTGGTTTTTCGGCAGCGCCTTTTTTATCTTTTTGATGGTACAGTTTATCCGCGGTCTGCCCCTGGATCTGGATGAAGCCGCCGAGATCGACGGTTGCGGCAAAATGGGTATCTTTTTCCGCATTGTATTGCCGCTCGCCACGCCGGCCATTATTACTTCGACGATTTTCTCGTTTTACTGGATCTGGCAGGATTTCTTCCAGCCTTTAATTTTTATCAGTTCGACCCGCATGTTTACAGTTTCGCTGGCATTAAATTTATATTTTGACCCCAATTCATTCAGCAATTACGGCGGATTGTTCGCCATGTCCGTTATTTCCCTGATTCCGGTCGTGGCCGTCTTCCTCGTCTTTCAACGATACCTGGTTGAGGGCGTGGCGACGACCGGTTTGAAAGGATAGGCGGATCTGATTTGCATATGCAAAAGCGTACAAAGATTCGGCTGACATTCTATATAAGTTGAAACCCGGCTGCCCCTATCCCGCTTAATCAATAGTTCAACTTAAATAGGCAGAGGAGGAGGTAACATGCATTATATTGACGGAAATACGGTTTATCTTGAGCCGGAAACGGTATCCAGTCCGGTTCGTTACGCTTTGGAGATGATCTACCGCGATCATGAAAAAGTATTCGGGCTTAAGCCTTCGTCCGAACGGGCGGATAACTCGCGGCAGTCGAGCTTGCACCACGGCGAAACGGACGGTCGAATCGCTTGCATCTGCGTTCGATACGCGGCAAACGAGGTGGAGTGCCCGGACCGGCCGGAGGCTTATGCGGTCATGCTGGGACAAGACCGGTTCCTGCATATCGTGGGCCGGGACGACCTGGGATTAGTGTACGGCCTGCTTCATTACAGCCGGGTTTTCCTGGGGGTGGATCCGCTCTGGTTCTGGGCGGAACTTTCGCCAGCCAAAAGGGATCGGATCGAGATCGCCGATGTTCCGTATGTTTCTGTCCCGGCGGCAGTGGCTTATCGCGGCTGGTTTGTGAACGATGAGGTCTGCCTGATTGGATGGAAGACAGAATATCCGCCTACGGCGGAAGTGTGGCAGCCGGTATTCGAAACGCTGCTGAGGCTGGGGGGAAATATGGTGATCCCCGGTACGGACCTGCCGAGAAGCGGAATCCATCATCGTTTGGCCCTGGACATGGGGCTGTATGTTACGCATCATCATGCCGAGCCGCTGGGGGCGGAAATGTTTCTGCGGGCTTTTCCGGGCAAGACGGCCAGCTATAAGGAACATCCGGCGCTGTTCGAACGGTTGTGGATGGAGGCCATTGAGCGACAGAAGGGCGAGCGGGTCGTCTGGGTGCTGAGCTTTCGCGGGCAGGGCGACCGGCCTTTCTGGGAGAACGATCCCGAATTCGATACGCCCGCCAAACGCGGCGAGCTCATTTCTGCGGTGATTGAGAAACAGTACAACATGGTTAAGGCCAGGGTGGAGCAGCCCGTTTGCTGCATGGCCCTGTATGGGGAATTGGCCGAGCTGTACAAAGAAGGGTATATCCGTCTGCCGGAAGAGATCATTTAGATCTGGGCCGATAATGGTTACGGGAAAATGGTTTCGCGCCGGCAAGGCAACTTGAATTTGCGGATTCCGGCACTTCCGGGTCCCCGTGAGGGCGGAAAGCACGGGCTTTATTATCATGTTACGTTTCATGATTTGCAGGCCTCCAACCATCTCACGATGTTTCCTTCGCCTGTAGAGCTCATCAAGCAGGAGCTGACCAAGGCATTCAAGGCGGGAGCAAAGGATTATCTGCTGGTTAACAGCGGCAATATCCTGCCCCATCTCAACGCGCTTGATTTCACGGCGGAGATGTGGCGGAACGAGGATGCGGATGCGCAGCGGCATTTGACTGGGTTTATCAAGCGGATGTACGGCGAAGAACGACCGGACATCATAAGGTTGTACGAAGATTATGCCGCCTGCACCATTCCCTACGGCGCCCATGAGGACGAAAGAGCTGGGGAGGAATTCTATCATCATCCCACAAGACAGATGATCGGGCATTGGCTGCAGGGACAAACCTGCACCCATGAACGGCTGATTTGGGCTACGGGAGATGTAAGCTTCGCAGATCAGGTTCGCTGGTTTCGAAGCCGCGCAGAACAGGCCATCCCGGGCTGGGAAGCGCTGCAGCAGCGGGGACGCGCGGTGGCGCAAAGACTGTCGGATGAGAATAGCCGCAGACTATATATCCAAATGCTGGTGCAAATCGAGCTTCACCTGACAGGCTGCCGCGGGCTGGCTTCCATCTGCAATGCATACGCGGACTATTGCTCCTGGGCTTATCCGCAGGCGTTCGTCCATGCCGCGCGTGCGGTACGGCATTATAGCCGGGGGCTGGAAGCCTTGCGCGCAGCCGAGTCCGGACAATGGGAACACTTCTACCGCGCCGACTGGCTGACCAATATCAGCAACACCATTTATCATACCTCCACGCTGCGCTCGTTCCTTCGGATGCATGGGGATAGCCCGGATCTGTTTCTTTGGTACAAAGAGTACCTAATGCCAGAAACGGAGAAACATATTTATCTGGAAAATACGCACCGCAACCCGCTACCTGATGACAGGCTTGCCGAATTGTTGGAGGAGAGACTGATTGAGCTGGGGGTATTGGATTCGGGGCGGTTGGTGTAGCTTCTTGGGCGATGTGAATGGAGGTTCAGCATTATTGAGGGAAACTCAAAAAATCGGTTGTACATAAAGATTCGAAACTTGGTTATTCTTCTTGATGATCGACTAAAGCCTGCTGATGAAGCGGGCTTTTTCATTGTTGGATTTTTCACAACACTGGAGATATATAATTTATGATCTATATGTTATAATAAGGGGGTAAGAGAGTATACTTATAAACATGGAGGCAGCTTTGTATAATATATTATTTTACGAGGACGAGAATGGTAATAAGCCAGTTGAGGACTTCATTGATGAGCTTGATGCTGCCGCGCTCAATAATAAGAATGCAAGAGTTCAATTGGAACAGATAATCTACTGTTTGAATCGATTAGAAGAGAGCGGAACACGAGCTGGTGAGAGGTTTACTAAGAGGATTTCAGGGGATATATGGGAGCTACGCCCAGGTCATAATCGTATTCTCTTTTTTGGATGGAAGGGAAATCATTTGGTTCTTCTACATCACTTCACTAAAACAACGCAAAAGACACCTCCAAAGGAAATTGCGGTTGCTAAAAGACGAATGGACAGTTGGCTATTGAGAAAAGGGAGGAGCGATTGATGATGAAAAACTGGAGTGAAAAAAAGAAGGAGTTACAGTCTATAGATCCAATACGGATGAATGAGCTTGAAGCGGTTGCACAACTCGTGAATGCTATTCATCAAAGACGAATTGAACTCGGATGGACACAAAAGGAACTGGCCGATAAAGTAGGGCTCCATCAGGAGTCTATTGCTCGTATTGAAAATGGCGGATCTATTCCCCGCTTAGATACCGTATTTAAATTAGCCATGGCTCTGGGGATGAAGCTAAGCTTGCATGGAGCGGAGGAGGCCGCAACTGTAAGTATAGGCTAATAGGTAATGTTTTTCATACGTTCAACTCAATATCTTAACAAGCAGCCCGGAACAGTCTGGGCTTTTCGCTTTTATTTTCCGGAGGAGATATGAACAGTATTGAACATAAGCTTCAGCTGGCCTTGTTGGAAATTGAACGATTAAAACAAGAAAACGAAAACCTGAGAAAAGAATTATCCAAGTACCAGACGACCTCGTCAATTGCTGAAACTGTGGATGATGGAACTAAGGATGCCGTGCTCGATGACAACACGATTAACTCGGTTCACAATTATTCATCACCGTCTGAGAAGATCGGACTGTTTCGCAGTTTATTTAAAGGACGGGAAGATGTTTACCCTATACGCTGGGAAAACAAAGCGGGGAGATCGGGGTATTCTCCTGCTTGCGGAAACGAGTGGACAGCGGTTTGCAAGAAGCCGCAGGTGAAATGCTCGGAATGTCAGCATCAAGATTTTTTGCCTGTGACCGACGAAGTGGTTAGTCAACATTTAGATTCGAGAGTTAATCGAACCATTGGGGTCTACCCCATGCTCCTAGACGAGACATGTTGGTTTCTGGCCATGGATTTCGATAAGCAAAAATGGCAGGAAGATGCTCTGGCTGTTATGGTGGTGTGCAGGGAACATGGCATCCCCGCGGCTTTAGAACGTTCTCGTTCGGGAGAGGGAGGGCATATTTGGATCTTTTTTGAAGAAAATATAGACGCCAGTCTGGCCAGAAAGCTTGGATGTGCTATTCTAACGTTAACTATGGGCCGGAGATATGAGGTAGGCTTAGATTCCTATGACCGTCTTTTTCCAAACCAGGACACCCTTCCAAGAGGAGGATTTGGGAATTTAATTGCGCTTCCCTTACAGGGGGCTCCTAGAAAGAAGGGTAATAGCGTTTTTGTCGATGATCATTTTCGGCCTTATGAGGATCAATGGAAGTTCTTGGCTCAACTAAAGAAAATGGATCGGCAACAAGTTATGGATTTCGTCCAAACGGCTGCACGCAATGGAACTATTCTAAACGTTGGATACGTGGACACGGATGCGAAAGAAGAGAATCCTTGGGAACAGCGGCAAAGCTTCCAGGCCGATGAACGGATTAATGGGCCTTTGCCTGCAACTGTTAAGGTTGTTTTATCCGATATGATCTATATCGAGAAAAATGGCCTGCCGCCAGCCATGGTCAACAGAATCTTTCGCTTGGCCACTTTTCAAAATCCCGACTTTTACAAGACCCAGGCGATGAGACTGTCTACTTTTGGTAAGCCGCGTGTGATTAGCTGTGCGGAGGATTTTCCAAAACACGTTGCGCTTCCGAGAGGGTGTATGCAGGAAGTTCTGGAGCTTCTGCGTCAACACTCCATTGAACCGATGATCACGGATGAGCGAGTTGCGGGAAGCTCTACTGATTTCGAATTCAATGGAACCCTGACGATGCTGCAAGATGCGGCAGCAAGATCGATTTTGGCTCATGAAACAGGAATTCTTTCAGCGACAACGGCTTTTGGCAAAACCGTCGTGGCTGCGTCGATCATAGCCAGGAGAAAAATAAACACTTTGGTGCTTGTTCATCGTCGTGAATTAATGGACCAATGGAAAGAACGGCTAAGCACTTTTTTGAATATCGATCCCAAACAGATTGGCATGGTTGGCGGCGGTAAAGAAAAGCGGGCCGGCCTGATTGATATTGCGGTTATTCAAAGCTTGAATAAAAAGGGAGTAGTTAAAGAATATATCGGCGAATACGGGCAAATTATCGTTGACGAGTGCCACCATGTATCGGCTTTTAGCTTCGAGCAGGTGCTAAAAAGGGCGAAAGCAAAGTATGTATTCGGGTTGACTGCAACACCCATTCGACAAGATGGACATCATCCCATTGTTACTATGCAATGTGGTCCGGTTCGTTTTCGGGTAGATGCAAAGTCACAGGCAGCCTCCCGCGGAATGGAACATAAAGTCATCCCTAGATACACAACTTTCCGGTTAACAGAACAGCTATCAAATCCCGGCATACAGGATATCTATCAGATGCTGGTTACTGACGAAGCGAGGAACGAAATGATCTTTGACGATCTGCTGAAATGTCTAGACGAAGGCAGATCACCAATTCTGCTAACTGAACGTACGAGCCATGTAGAATATTTTCAAGATCGGCTTGAGAAGTTCGCCAAGAATGTCATTGTACTGCGCGGAGGAATGGGGAAGAAGCAGCGTGAGGCTCTGCGGCAGAAAATCGCCAGTGTGCAAGATCATGAAGAACGGGTGCTGATCGCGACAGGAAAACTCATTGGCGAAGGATTTGATGATGCACGGCTGGACACCTTATTTTTAGTGCACCCCATTTCATGGAAGGGAACGCTACAGCAATACGCAGGCCGCCTTCATCGCTCACACTCAAATAAAACGGAAGTCCGGATATACGATTATGTAGATCTGCAGGTTCCGATTTTAATGAGTATGTTCAAAAAAAGAGTTAAGGGGTACAAGGCGATGGGGTATACGGGGGTTGAGCTTCTTTAGGTGATCTGCAAGGTTAGCGGCAATAGAACGAGCGGCGTGTAGGAATTCCCTCTAGCATCGCTCGTTTTTGATTTGGTCGATGATCCTTGCACAAAGCCCTTTTTCAAGTGAATTGGATAGCGAATTAAAGTGTAAAGGTCATACTGACTTTATAGTTGGGAATCGGCCTGATCGTACGGGCCGGGGGAACGACGTAGGAACCGTGATTTTAGCCCGGATCGCCAATAAATATCTCGATTGGAATATTAGCTATGCGATGTTGTTTTTCGATCTGATCGTGGCCTTTTCCTCCTATTTTATTATCGTTGCGGAAAAGCTGATGCTGAC
Organism: Paenibacillus macerans; assembly: GCF_900454495.1. Lineage (NCBI taxonomy): Bacteria > Bacillati > Bacillota > Bacilli > Caryophanales > Paenibacillaceae > Paenibacillus > Paenibacillus macerans. The sequence continues at coordinate 4,808,305 of NZ_UGSI01000001.1, read as the reverse complement.
CATCGTCATTTTGTATGTGGGGACGAAGGTGATGGACTTCATGATTGAGGGGCTGAATCCCAAAAAGGCCGTTACGATTATCTCGGAGAAGCAAAACGACATCGCCGAAATGGTCATTACCCAAATGGACCGTGGCATCACGGTGCTGTCGGGCCATGTCTACTATACAAAAAATCTGAAGGAAGTCCTGTACATCGTCATCAGCAAGCAAGAGGTATCCACACTTAAAAAGATTGTCAAATCCATCGACAAATACGTTTCTCACCATCCACGACGTGCGGGATGTGTTTGGCGAGGGTTTTTGGATATTTCGAAGTGAAAGGATCGGCTTGCTGTTTTCCAACCGCTACAGTTAACAAACCACAACCGAATAAGGTTGTCTTGGTTAGCGCCATAACGAATTTCGCCAATTTGTTTATCGCTTTATTTAAACCATCGTCACTTGCTTTTACCATCAAAGTCATTGATATTATAGAGGTCGTCAAGATGGAAACCGCTCCACATATCGTTACTTGGAGATGTTGTATCATTTATTTTAATTATTCTCATGAGTGATGGCTTCTACTTTCTTGTCTTTTCAGTAGAAGCAAGTCATTGTTAAACTTAATTGATTTTGCTATATTATCAAAATCACCATAAATACTTTCTAGGTTTACACCTAAGAAATTTAGCTCCTTCAGTATATTGTCATAATTTTCAACCTTAATGGTGATATCTGGAATAATGGACTGGTAATTCAAAATACCATATTTATATACATCTTCTACATCATACAAATAGGGTTGGTAAATAAACAGTCCCTTTTGGCTTGCTATCCTATCGAACAACTCTGGGGGTTGATAGGTAAAATATATATCCAGTCTTATATCGATCCTCTCTTTTATATTAATAAAGATTTGTAAGAGATTTATCAATAATGCCGTGTATATTTTTGCACCTATAGATTCATTGCAATGGTAACCATATTCCCAATCTTCTAAGTAATAATAATCATTGTGAGTGATAGTTTCATCTTCAATCTCATTTAATACATAAATATATAGTTCATTTAGGGCTTTTGTTGCATCATTTTTAATTTTATCTTTAAAATCAAGAAGACTATAGCATTCTCCCGAGATTTCCTCCGAATCAAGTTCATCATCTTCATCTGTATCTAAGCTAGAGTCACCATAAATATCTAAACGATTATTTTCATAGCAATCGATAAGATTGTTGATCCAATGTATAGATTTTCCTTTGTTCTCAAGAAATAATTGTTCAATTTTCATAAGTATTTCTTTTTGGACATCTACATTCTCCACAAGAACTTCAATAAAATTCTGATTGTTATATTTTACAAGTAAATCTGTAATATCAATCAACCTATTTTTATCAATTAAATATATTTCAGCATAAGCATCTGTTTCATTTTTATCAGGTTGTTTTTTTCCGTTACATGCAAAAAATAAAGCGACTAACGGTGATCTTGTGAAATCAACTACATTAGTAGGCAATCCATGATGTTGGCAAAAAGCTAAAAAATGCTGTCGTTCGTCTAAAGAAAGTTTTCTTATCACTTTGTTGTAATACTCTTTCTTCATACCCTCAATATCATAAAAAGTGTCTGTAAACCACCCTCCTTTATACGGTCTAAAACCGCTTGCTTGTATGCCTCCATAAGCTTCATTTTGCCCACGGAATATAAAATGATAATAGTCATTTTCTCTAATGAGTTCTAAGTATTGTGAAACAGTAGATATTGTGTGTTCTTCCATGGTTTCGAGCCTCTCTACAAAAGAATAAATTTAATAAAATTATATCGTAATAATGGGAGTTAACAATGCCTGAGTTCCTTGATTGGGAAGATGAGAACACTTGTTACGTTTTTTCATCGTTAAAATAGTCACTATCACTATATTAGGAACCCATCGACTACAATTATACCGTTGAATGAAGCGGGCTTCTCATTTACCAAGCCGTGATCTACGTTTAGGCCAATGATGGTAACGGAAGCAGAATTACAGACTAGGTCCATGATGTTTGTAAAGCTACTTGAGATTACGGTCTGTTTGTTAGCCGTAGTCAAGAACAGAAACACTAAGTTCAATCTTTTCTTTTTTAGTTGAACCATCACTGGAAGGCCAAGAAAGGTTAATAAAGGTGAGTTTCTTGAAATTCTCAGAATTTATTTTATTAAAAATATAAAAATCCGAAGTTGGCTTTGAATGCTCTAAAGTAATCTTATCTAGGTTCGGCAGCTCGTATGCTATCTTTACGGTATTACTAGAATTTGTTTTTCTAATAACGCCGCTATACCATAATGTATTATCTCTATAAAATACGCTGACATTAACACTCCAATTCTCTGACTTACCCGAAAAAGTCATAAGTTCGTTGGGTTTTGTTATTTGTATAGAGGCATCCTTACTTACCTCAAGAAGGGTTCTCGAGGTTGTTGAGATGTATAGGTATTTGTTATCCTCAGCGACTAATTTTCCATCTACTAAGGTGTTTTTAATTCGTATGTCCTCACTTGTTGTCAAACCAATTACAGATAAGGTTGAACCGAGATAATTTCCAGTTGAAAATATAATATAGCAAAGCAATGGGACAGCTACTACAACAGACAGAGAGGCTAAGAATAATACAAAGAACCAGAATTCACTAAAGGAAAAAGTGTGCTTAGAACGATTCTGTTTCCTATTTCGTTTCTTTTTTTGTTGTTTTTTTCAATTAATTTTATTACTAGGGCGTTTAGTGATACAACTATCAATAAATATATTGTTAATGACAACTTGAGTCCAAGTTGCCTTGTCATAAATATTGGAAACAAAGATGAGATAACTATCACTAACCCTATTGCTTTATAGTGTTTAGATAAGATAGTGATAAGAAAAGAAGCTGATATTATCAATACAGCGGTCAGAACAGGGAGAAGCCAGACTAGAAGAAACTTAATAATGACCGAAAATTCAAAGGCAAAATTCGCACTGAATAGAATTATTAATAAACTGACGGTGGGAGCAAAGAAAAAATAGAGTAACCCAAAAATTAGGAATGCTTTACCTAAACCTTTTAATTTATAAATAGAAATAAAAAAGGTAACTATTCCTGAGAAAATAAATCCTGCGATATAGCACGAGGACCGATTAATAGGTACACTTCTCATTACAACATCTAGAAATGAATGATCCGTTCCACCGAAAAAATAGCCATAGAGTAATAGATACCCAATAAAGTAGAAAATGGGAATAGAACCTATTAGTCCTAATGCAGCTTTTAATAAATATACAAACATATTTCCCATCAAAAATTGCAGCCACTCTTTAAATTTTAGATTTTTAATTATTGAATATGACTTTAAATGAAGAAGAAGTTGGTTCTCTTTTAAACCGATGAACTTGGCAAGTTCATTCGTATTATTATTGTGATTTTTTAGTTCTAGTTCTAAAAAATCTTTATAAGCAATACCAAACTTACTGACGAAATTTGTTTCGAATTCCTCGGTAATTTCGCCTGCATAAATTTCAAGAAAGAGATTCTTGTTAAATGTTGAGTTTCCCACTAATATAACCCCTTAATTACAAGTATGTATAAGTAATTCCAGATAATTTTACCATCCAAAGTAATTTTTTTGTATGATAATTGGCTCCTTGTGAAGTTTAGTATCATACGTTTTAATATTTAAAAAAGGGAAAGATCATTGCAATGATAATAGATTGATAAGACCTAAGGTTAAGAAAAATCTGAATGGAAAATTCATTTATCATATAATGTAAATAAACATAATATTACCTGGGGGATCGGAAATGTCATTACCCGCTGAAGTAGCAACTATTTTTCGCATAAAACAAAAGTCATACAAAATGGTACTCGTTCTATCGATGATTGAAATTTGGGATGAAACCAACCAAAGAATTCTTTCAATAGACTATGTTGCAGAACGATTTTTGAAATACTACAGGGATAGGGAAGCAAATAGTTTACTGGTAGATAATCCACCAAAAAGCATAGCGTCCAGTTGGGAAGAAGTTAGCACAGGTCAGGCAAAAGCAATTCTAGAGACCCCAATTGATGCCCTTCGAACTATCCTTATTAAGGACAATAAGAATGTGCTAACTTTCACCGATGCCATATGGCAAGGTGGGGAGGAAGTACTTGTTGAACTTCAAAGATATGCAAATCAGGAGCTAGAGGCGTATTACGCACAACTTCAGTCGAGCCACTTTTCCCTGAAGGAATCGCTTAGTCATATATTACATACATATACAGCGGCCAAACAAGAGGCATTCGCGAATCATCCCTTAGGGAAATTGTTCAGAAAGACGATACCCGAAGAAATTCGGGCGCTGTCGTTTATCCCGAATCATATTCGCGTTCAAGGATCTGTTGGGCAAGGAAAATGGGCTACGGTTCCGTGGATTGCCTTAATGGATAAACGTGTTACCGAATCAACACAACATGGCGAATATCTGGTTTATCTTTTTGCGGAAGATATGAGTGCAGTATATTTAACTTTTAATCAAGGTGTTACTGACCCTATTCGTGATTATGGAAGAAGGCAAGGTTACGCCTATTTAAAAGATAAAGCCAATCGAATAAGAGAACAGTTGCCTTTAGCGGGGTTTAAAAAGGACGAGCATATTGAACTGACCATAAGTAGATTGGGACATGACTATCAAGTATCCACCGTTGCCTACATCCGTTACGATAGTGACAACATCCCAGAAGACGAACAGCTTGTAGCTGATTTAAAACGGCTGATGGAAAATTACCAAGAATATGTTCATAGTCAACTCCAGATGACAACTAATGAAGAGGAGCATGAAATTGAATTTGAGGAGTTGGAGTTAGTGGACACATTGTCCGTAACAGAGCGGCTATCACAGATAAGAGCGTTTATTCAGAATAGAGGGTTCTCATACCCAGACCGACTAATAGAGAACTTTTATCTTTCGATGAAGACGAAGCCTTTTGTTATCCTCGCAGGAATATCGGGTACTGGAAAAACGAAGTTGGTCGAACTATTTGCTGAAGCGGTAGGGGCCAACAAGGACAATGGACAGTATACTCTTATTTCGGTGAGACCGGATTGGAGCGATCCTTCAGATTTATTAGGGTTCAGGGATTTGTCAGGCACTTTTAGGCCTGGCCCATTAGCTGAGGTGCTTTGTGAAGCATCGAAGACGAAAAACCGATCCAAACCTTATTTCGTCTGTTTTGACGAGATGAATTTAGCTCGGGTAGAGCACTATTTTAGCGATTTGCTTAGTGTATTGGAGACTAAAAAATGGCAGAACGGGAAGATTATAACCAGTCCATTAATTCCCAAAGCTTCTCTATTCTCCACAGAGGATCAACTAAAGTATGGGGATTTATCTTTACCCGATAATGTGTACTTGATCGGTACAGTGAATATGGACGAAACAACTTACCCTTTTAGTAAAAAGGTACTTGATCGGGCTAATACGATTGAATTTAATTACATTAATTTATTGGAGCTTCCAAATGAAGTGGATTACGAACAGATGTCGCCTGTGGCGGCTCCGAATTCCTTTTTAAGAAGCGAATTTCTACAGCTGATTGATGCGATTAAAGAAAACAGGGAGTTAATTACGGACATTACGGAAAGATTGGTACAAATTAATGCTATTTTAGACGGCGCACATGCTAATGTGGGGTTTCGAATTCGTGACACCGTTTGCTTCTATATGATTTACAATAGCCGTGATCATCTAATGACTAACGATGAAGCGTTTGACCTTCAATTCCTTCAGAAAATACTACCTCGCATTCAAGGCAGCAGTGCAGCAATTAGACGGGTTCTGTTAGAGCTGTTGAAGGTGTGTTTAGATAGGCCTCTTGCCATAAACGAACTTATGGATGACTTATCCTCATTATTTACTGATTCGGAACTATTTAATGGGGCGGTCCAATCCCAAGCAAAATATCCTCAAAGTGCACGAAAGATTATGTTTATGTTACGGAGGTTAGAAGAGGATGGATTTACCTCATACTGGTTATCGTAATGAAACTGTAGAACTTCTGCGGATAGAAACGAATCTATTTAATTTATATATTCAAGGCAAGCCGTTTCATCCGACGGTAGAGGTATTACAGTTACACCGGGATGAGGATGGTTCTATGGTAGATGCCCATTTCCGTGTAGATAAATCCTCCTCAAATTTAGAGATCAGCTCTATACTAGTCTTTTCGCCGGAGGAAAACGGTTTACAGGAATGGAAACAGGGCCAAACATGTGCCCCTCTTTTCTTTGAAACACAGGCTTATGAAATCGTGGTTGAGAAAAAACAAGCAGACCCTATTCAGTTCTACCATGAGAACAGATATCTAAGGGAAGCTGTAAAGCCCCTTGGGGCTAGGATTTTATCCGGAGTTCTAAACTTCCAAAATGAGGTGGGGTTTACGGAATTAGAGCTTCGTTTAAATGGACGATCGATATTACAATTGCAGTTAGAAATTTTTCCGTCAAAAATGGATTACAAACGGGATTATGAAGCAATACTGCGCGATATTAATAAACAAATTTATAATCTGTCATTTGATTTTTTGCGCAAGACTTATCATTTGACGGGGCTACAGGATACTACGCAGCAAAGCATGACGGAATTTTTTGCGATATTAAAATATTTGTTTCAACAACTTGTTCAGGCAGTGGAGCGGATCAAAAAAGCCCCCAATATGAAAATGAATATAGTAAATCAAAAAACAACCACCAGTAGGGCAAAGCATGTTGGGAAAGGTAATTTAACATATCTTTCAAAACATCCTGAACTGTTTGTTAAAGACGCTAAGCATGGGTTCATTAATATTCAAGGCCAAAAAATGTACCCAACACACGTGTTGGAATCAAAGCGATATCTGGACTTTGATACTGGGGAGAACCGCTTTGTCCGGTGGGTTTTAATGAGGGTTGTGGGAAAATTACAGATTCTTCGTACTCGTTTAAAGGCTGCAGAGCGTACTTCGGATCCGCAACTGTTAAAAAGCTTAGATCTAATGGATGCACAATTGCAACGATTACTAAGGTACGACTTTCTTGCAGTTGGGGATATGACGAATATGTCAGTCACTCTTGTCTTACAGATGGCTCCTGGATACCGAGAGGTATATCGTTGCTATCTAATGCTTATGAAAGGGCTGTCGATTCAAGGCGATCTACTGCGCATGTCTCTAAAGGATTTAGCCCAACTTTATGAGTACTGGTGTTTCCTAAAAATCCACGATTTATTAAGTCGTAAATATGAACTAATCAAACAAGACATTATCAAAGTGAATCGTTCTGGGATTTTTGTCAAACTGGATAAAACTCAAAAATCGAAAATAGTATACCGGAATCCACGGGATGGTGAAGTATTTACACTATACTACAACTCACTACCCAGCGGAGAACGGACACCTACGGTGGGGCAGAAGCCGGATAATGTACTAACGTTGAAGAAAAACGATTCAGCTGTTGAATATAGATATATTTTTGATGCCAAATATCGCTTGAATCCCGCTTACGATGGAACTCCTTATCAAAAGACGTATACCATTCCTGGACCCGAGGAATCAGATATTAATACGATGCACAGGTATCGGGACGCAATTGTCTATGGGGAGGGAAAACAGGAATTAGAACGTAGTATGTTTGGTGCATATGTTCTTTTCCCTTATCCTAATGAAAAGCAATTCCGTGAACATAAATTCTATAAAAGTATTGAGTTAGTTAACGTTGGGGCATTTCCATTTCTCCCTAATTCCACAAGCCTTATGGAGAAGTTTCTGGATGAAATCATTATGGATAGTCCGGAGAAAGCGTATGAGAGATCTACACGTCCCCGTGGAACGAAAACTTATTATCAGAACAAATTGACCGGCAAAAACGTAATGGTAGGTGCATTAAGACAAGCTTCACAATTGGAAGTCGCCTTAAAACATGGCTTTTATCATACTCCGTTAAAAAATATTTCCAACCATCAGTTATTAACGCAGATAGAATATGTGGCCATGTACCAATCCATTAACAATTTTGGGAGATCCGGAGAAAACGGAATCCATTGGTATGGGAAAGTTAAAGAGTGGAAAGTATTGCGCCGCAAAGAAATAATTGAGCGTCCCGCGAGACCTGGGTCTGGTGAGGAGTTATATGTTAAGTTTACAGTGGAAAAATGGCTGCGAAAGGAACCCCCAATTGTTCCGGGCGGTAATGGAATAAGGACTCTGTTGTTTACTACTAAGTACATTTTTGACCGTGCAAGGGAAATAGCAGAACTACGGCTGGAGACGGAAGAGGATATGATTAAGTGGCGGGAACAACGAAGAAGAGGAGCAGTCACGGTGAAGCTTAATCATGACCAGGTGGATTTAGCTAGTGCTGTTGTGGATGTACGGTTTCGGGAGGGTGAGGGGGACACTTGATTAGATTAATTCTCGTAGTAACTCGACTTTTTTAGCGTTTTATGGCGTCGGTCGAATTGAAATATAAGATTTTACAAATTATTAATATGGTATGTTTTTACCTATTATGGTATACTTGACTTAACAGTTATAGAGGAAGCACCTCTTTTGCAAAATGCAAGGGGGTGCTTCTCTGTATTCTAATACAATATTTATGTGTTATGATACTAGTTCTAATAAGTAAATGTAGCGTGGGAGTTCCGAGGGGGGAAGATTTTGAGTAAGAGGTATACAGCCATCGACCTTTTTGCCGGTGCAGGGGGAATGTCGCTTGGTTTTGAACAAGCAGGGTTCGATGTTCTTGCAGCGGTTGAATACGATCCGATTCATGCATCAATCCACCAATACAATTTTCCTCAAACTAAAGTTATATGTGCCGATGTTAGTAAAATTACCGGTCACTCTATCCTCGAACAGCTTGGGAAGAAGCCGGGTGAGATTGATGTTGTTTTTGGAGGACCTCCGTGCCAAGGCTTCTCTATGATTGGTAGAAGACTTGCCGACGATGAACGTAATATTCTTTTGTTTCATTTTTATAAAATTATCAGTGAGGTGCGTCCAAAATATTTTGTAATGGAAAATGTATCCGGGTTGACTGTGGGAAACGCAAAAAATCTACTTCAAACCGTTATCAATGAATTCCAAGGTATAGGTTACGAAATAACTTTACCTTATAAAGTACTGAATGCCTCCTCATTCGGAGTCCCACAGAGTAGAAAAAGATTGTTTCTTTACGGGGCGTATAAGGGGAATCCTGTTATTGAGTATCCAGAACCTACAGTAATACCTAGAGAAATAAAAGGAACGCCGCCGACTGCTAAAACCAAGGGGTTACCTATAGGTCCTTCTGTGTATGATGCCATAGCAGATTTACCCAATGTAGATTTATTTGAAGAGTTATTAACTCAAGACTGGATTGAATTTATAACAGAACCGAAGAGTGACTATGCTCGATATCTAGCAGGACTTTTAACTGACAAAGAGGATCTTTCATTACCGAGAATTTTTAATCGAAATATTTTAACTTCTTCAATGCGAACTAAGCATAATGATGAATCAAAAAAAAGGTTTGTGGAAACCGAGCAAGGACAAGTCGAGCCGGTTAGCCGCTTTCTTAAGCTTCACCCGGAAGGTGTAAGTAATACATTGAGAGCGGGAAGCGATAGTAAACATGGCGCCTTTACAAGTCCACGGCCTATTCATTATATATATCCTAGAGTAATTACGGTTAGGGAAGCTGCCCGACTGCATTCTTTCCCTGATTGGTTTAGATTTCATGTAACAAAGTGGCACGGATTTCGAGAAGTAGGAAACGCAGTGCCTCCACTCTTAGCAAGAGCGGTAGCCAAACAAATTTCTAAGGCTTTGGGGGGGAATGTAAAACAACCCGTACAAAAAATAAGTCTTTCGAATGAGGAATTGCTCTCCTATAATATGGCGGCGGCTGCAAAAGAACATAGCGTATCTAAAGATGTTATAGGAAAAAGGGATCGTGAAGCAATCATTGAAGGAGGAAGTAGGGTGGCTTCAAAGTACGATAAAATTATAAGCGACATTTTTTTTAGCAATTATAGGGATGGATTACGCGAGTTCAATTTTGTCCGCGAAGACATTGAACGTTCTGCAACTAAGCTTGGTATTAAACTTCCGAAAAATATAGGTGACGTAATTTATTCATATAGGTTTAGAAAAGCTTTTCCCAAAGAAATACTTGATACTTGTTCAGGCAACGAAGAATGGACAATTGAGGGGGCAGGGGACGCAAAGTATAAATTTAAACTTTTTTCATCGGGAGCAAAGGTTGTACCCAGTACTAATTTATTTGAAATAAAAATTCCAGATTCTACTCCTGAAATTATTGCAAAATACGCAGTTTTGGATGAGCAGGCACTTTTGGCTAGAGTACGTTATAACCGTCTTATTGATATCTTTACTGGGATAACCACGTACTCTCTTCAAAATCATCTGAGAACAAAGGTTCCTAGTATAGGCCAAATTGAAATTGATGAAATTTATGTTGGCGTTAATAAAAAAGGTGAGCACTTTATTATTCCTGTACAGGCGAAAAGTGGAAATGATAGTATCGGTATTACTCAAGTAAAACAAGACCTTGAGTACTGCAATTATAGGTACCCTACACTTAAACACAAGGCTATTGCGGTGCATGCTAAAGAGCCAAATTTAATTGCAATGTTCGAACTAATTATTCAGAATGACGAACTTAAAGTTGTAGAAGAACGTCATTACAGACTAGTCCCTGCATCCGAAATATCCGATGATGATCTACGAATGATGAGCGATATAGGTCAAAACTAAACTTTCTTATGTCCCGAGGTTTTCAACTCGGGATTTTTTTTTTGCCTCCATAATAAACTCGTAAATTGTATTTATGCATGCTTCAAAGTCATCTCTTAGTTCGTGTTCCCAAACTCTTAAAATACTCCAATTGTTTTCTTTATAAAATTGCGTAGTAATTAAATCGCGTTCTCTATTGCGTATTAATTTTTCCATCCAAAACTCAACGTTTGATTTAGGTATCTTACAGTGCACTGGGCACATATGCCAAAAGCAGGAATCAATAAATATAACTATTTTATCTTTTTTAATAGCGATGTCAGGTTTACCTTTGAGTTCGCTTACATTCCTCCTAAATCTAATTCCCTTTTTCCATAGCTCGTGGGTCACAGAGTTCTCTATAAGAGATTTCTTGCTTTTTACTGCCCTCATTAGTTCGCTTCTTTTTTCTTTCGATAGTTTATCGGTCATTATTTTTCACCTCGTTTTCTAGACTATAATATTTTACCTCCTTGTCTATAAAATAATACTCATATGCGATAATTAGCTATTGCACTAAACTAATTAAGGATTTTAAAAACGAAGATTTTTACTGGGTGATTTCCTTATTTTCTTCCACTAAATCAACAATCTCCCGAATATCACTGATATCCAAGGCCTCCGCAATCCGTTCAATATGACCAAAACTAATACTATCCCGTTTACCGTTAGCAAGTTCACTTAATGCCGCGTGCCGAACATCGGAAAGTCTGGATAACTCCCGCAAAGAAATGTTACGCTTTTTGGTCAGCTCCTTGATTTTTACGACAACCTTTTTCGCCAACTCACTCACCTCTATTCGGATCATATTTCGCTTGACTATACGTAAAAGCGTACCGTATAATAATTTTATGAGTGGTACGCAAATGCGTAATACGGGCAAATTTTATCTACTTACATTGGGACATGGGTACTGCTCATCGATTGAAAAAAAGGAGGAAACACCCATGCCAACCCTTTTAGAATCCCTATACTACGGCCACCTGGCTCCCGAGGGGCAGGTGGTGCCCAGAGATCCCGAATATCGCCGGATGTGCGGGGAGATGTCCGAGGCGATGGAAACTTGGAAAGAGAAGCTGTCTGGTGAGGAGTTTACTGAACTGGAGGCGCTGATTGATTTGCAGCAGGAGATTCAGGGATTGGAGTTGACGGAGACGTTTACGTATGGGTTTAAGCTGGGGGCGGCGCTGATGATTGAGGTTCACTCCGGGTACGGGGCGGAGGGGCAGTTGCTAAGTCAACGGGCGGATGAAGGATGAAGCGAACGTATAAGTATAGCCTGTATAAGTAGCCTTATAAGCATAGCCGGTCCCTATCGTACATGGGCTAGTCCCTATCCTAGATGGTATAGAGCATGCATCGAATAGAGCACGCGGCCACCCTGCTAACCTCTAAAATACCCGAAAGGCATAATAGCCCGCCGGGTATTTTTATATGGTATTTTCCTGCTTACTCTGGCTTATCTGCGCGATGTTTGCTTCTTTTTCTTTCCATCCGATGTCTGCCCCTTCTTCCTTTCCGTCCTTTTCGCCTCCTTCATCCGATCCCCCATTCCTGCAATCAACAACACCGATACAATCACCATAATAAGCAATGTTACTACGCAAGCAGCCACATTATAATCCGAACCGCCCTCGGCTTGATAATTGATCAGGCCTAAGCCTGCGGTAATCGGGTAAAGATCGCCCAGGCCGTGGCCTCCGGCGAAGATTCCGATAAATCCGTAGAAAAAGGCGAAGCCGACGCCGGCCATGAAGCCGTTTGGGTTGCGGCTGGTTAAGACGATGATGGGGAGGACGGCCAGGTAAATGCATAAATTCATGACCATCATTTGGATCAAGGATTTGACCATCACCGCTGCGCTGCCTGCTTGGAAGCCGCTGATCAGCACGGCGACGAGCGAAAGTACAAAGGTCACCACGGCCAAAAATAGGGCGAGCAGTCCGGCGGTGATGAGCTTTCCGACCAACAGACGCCGGAAGGAGAGCGGGATGGTGAGGATGTTTTTTAGCGTGTCCTCCGTGTATTCACGGCTGATCATATATCCGGCAATTAAAGTAATCGTAGCGGGGAAGAGCAAGCTGAAATTGTTCCAGATCACGGTATTAGAGAAGTTCTCCAAATTACGTGCTGTTCCGTCTTCCGCCGTGGCCATGAATCGGGTTAAGAGGACAACCAGCAGCGCCGCGGCAAAGCCAACCCAAACGATCGAATACCGTTTTAGTTTGATGATTTCGGTTTTTATGATTTTCACCATGGTCCCCACCTTAATCCTCCCGCTTATTGTAGATTCGCACAATGGCCATATAAGAAATCAAAGCGATGATCGCAATAATGATAATGACCTGCGGCAACGGCAAAATTTTCGGTTCAATAATCGCGTAGAACGAATTGGCCGGCGATGTAAAAAGGCCCAATAACCAGCGGTATATGATCGGCGTCGGCAAAATACTCGTCAGCAATTTCATCATCGGCGTATCATATTGCAGGCCTACAAAGGCCATGGAAAAGTTAAGAATGGTGTAGAAAAAGGCCAGGATAATCGAAAAAATATAGCTGCGGTTAAAATAGACAATCACGATGACCACCGGCAGGGTTCCGGCCGTGAGCAGCATGCCGTCGGCCGCGCTAATGTTGAGCTTCGCAAACACACCCTGGATATTTCCGACAAAGGCTCCGCCAAGCATGGAAGCGGCCACCGAGGCTAGCGAGAAAATCAGCCCAAGGATAAACAACACAATGATCTTCGCCGTAACCATCCGTGTGGCCGAAACCGGAATCGTCCGCAGATTTTTCAGCGTATCATTGTCCCGCTCCATAAAAAACAGCATGGAAGCCACGATCCCTAAAATGCTGGGCAGCAGCAGCGCCTGTCCATAACTCACGATCATCCCAAACAGTTTATCGTAGACATTAAGGCCTCCGAAACCTCCATTCATCGCCAGCATCGTAAAGGGTATGGGAAAAAGAAACGCGGCAACAATCACCAATAGAATGAATTTTTTACGCTTCAGCTTGGTGAATTCGCATCTAACGAGTTTAAGCAATCCCCACGCCTCCTGTGATCTTTTTGAAATAATCCTCGAGCGTATCTTCACAGGTGTGCGCTTCCGAGACGTCGATTCCGTTTTCGATAAACAGGCGGGTAATCGCCGAAACGGGCAATTCCATGTCATGCAAGCGCAGGCTTTGCTGGTCTTCAACATAGAAGTTGAACATGTTCAAGTGCTTCTCCAACAGACGCGCCGCCCTGGCCGTATCCGAAACGATAAAGTGAACATACTTGCTGTTTTTCTTTTCCAGTTCCTTGAGGCTTAGCTCCTCCAAAAGAACGCCGTGATCAATAATGCCGATGTCATCGGCCAGCAGAGCGATTTCGGATAAAATATGGCTGGAAATCAAAATGGTTTTCCCTCTTTCCGTGCAAAGCGCGCGAATAAAGCTTCTGACCTCGGCAATACCGATCGGATCCAGCCCGTTAATCGGTTCGTCGAGAATCAGCAGTTCAGGATCATGCATGACCGCCAAGGCAATGGCCAGGCGCTGCTTCATCCCAAGCGAATATTGCGCGAACAGCTTTTTGTCCTTATACGGAAGGCTGACTAGCTCCAAGGTGTTTTTGACGGCATTTCGCTGCGGGACGCCGCGCAGATCGGCAAAGAGCTTGAGGTTTTCCGTTCCGGTCAAATTCGGATAAAAACCCGGGGATTCAATCAAACTGCCGATGCGGGGCAGAATTTTTTTAGCCTCGGTCCGCATATCTTTGCCGAAAATTCGCACTTCGCCGGAAGTCGGCAACGTCAGGTTGAGCAGCATTTTCAAGGTGGTCGTTTTGCCCGCGCCGTTTCGCCCCAGCAGGCCGTAAATGCGTCCTTGGCGGACATGGATATTCAAATGGGCGACGCTTTTCTGCTCCCCGTATTGTTTCGTAAGATTGTTGGTTTCAATGATATAATCGCTCATCCCCTGAATCCTCCTTTGTTTGACAAGGCCATGTTAGCACGCCAACCTTGCATCAACCTTGCGCGAACCTTGCATCAACCTTGAAAAGACCCCCATGAAAGCAAAAAATCCCGCCTGTTAGCCGGGATTCTCACTGACGAGTGGAAACTGAACTTGAAACACGGTTCGCTTAAGCGGCGAGCTTTCCACGTTAATGGTACCGCGCATCTTTTCGGTAAGCTGCTGCACGATCGATAACCCTAAGCCGCTGTCTTTTTTCGATCGGCCTTTATCGCATTTATACAATCGTTGAAAAATATGCGGCAAATCCTCGTTAGAAATCCCGATGCCATTATCCATAACCGAGATAACGATCCGGTGATCCTCCATTGAAACGCCGACTGCAATCGCCGTCGCCTGGCTATGCGCAAGGACGTTCTGAATCAGATTGTTCAGGATCCGCGAATAGGCGTTGGTATCGAGGTGTGCTGCGAGCTTTTTTTCAGGGATGTCAATGTCAAAGGAAAGGGACCGCGTCTCAAAGACAGGTATCCAGTCCTTCAAAATCATTCTGGTTAATTCGCAGATGTCGACGGTCCGGATGGCGAAGGTTTCCTCGTCGGAGTTTAATTTGGACCATTCGAACAGTTTATCTACATAGTCCTTCAAGTCATGGGCTTTTCGGCGGGCGGTTTCCATATATTCCTCCCGTTCGCGGCCGGTAACGATGTGCTTATGCACGGCATCCAGATACCCGATCAAGGTGGTCAGCGGGGTGCGGACATCATGCGAGAAACTCGTCATCAACTGCTTATTGGTTTCCGCTGTCTTGTTTAAGGCGATGATCTGCTCTTGAAAATGCAGGACGATATCGTTCATTTTGTAGCTGATCGCAGCGGTCATATCATGGGGATCGGCAAGAATCCGGTGGTTTGCATTGCCTTGTACTATATCGTCCAGTATTTCGGATATCTCACGAAGCCTTCTGCGGACATGCAATAGCCTTCTGAACAGTGCAAAAGCCAGTACGGCAGCCCCTAGAGCAATCAATAACAGTATGATCCATGCGGGCTCTATATCCATCCGCTCCATGTTCACACCTCCCGGTTGAAACGATAGCCGACTCCTTTTACCGTTTGCAGGTAAGTTGGATGGCTTGAATCCTGTTCTATTTTTTTGCGAAGCCGGCTGATGATCGCCATAATGTTGCTGTCGTCGTAAGCATAAGGTTCCTTCCAAACTTCCTCATAAATTTGCTGTTTGGTTAAAATCTTCCCCTGATTCCTGGCGCAATAATAGAGAATGTCAAACTCTTTGCCGACCAATTCAACCGGTTCTCCGTTAACGGATACCGATCTGGTTTCATAATCCATGCTTAAGCCTTTAAAAGATAATACCTGATGGTCGGCGGTGTGGTTCAACATCGTATATCGGCGAATTAAAGAAACCACGCGAGCGGTGAATTCTTCGATATCAAACGGTTTGGTCAGATAGTCATCCGCTCCAGAACGCAGTCCGCGGACTTTATCGCCGCTTTCCGTCCGGGAGGTCAGCATTAAAACAGGCACGCGGCTGATTTCCCGAATGGCTTCCAAAGTGGCAAAACCATCCATCCCCGGCATCATGACATCCAGCACGATTAATTGAAATTCGTCTTGGGAAAGGGCGGCTAACCCACTTGGGCCGGATGAACAAAGCACCGCGTCGATCTTTTCCTTGCTTACGCATTTTTTAAGCAGTTGGCCTAATTCCAGATCATCATCGATGATCAAGATCTTATGATTCATGCGTTTCTCCCTCCAATTGATTAAAAAAGAGCGCCTCGGCACGATGGGGTTACGCACGAGGTCATCGCCTCAAAAAGCCCATCCGGGAGGTCGCTCTACAGTTTAAAGCTCAGAACGAGCAAAATCAACTCATTCGATATTTCCAATAAAGCAATTTTTCGTCTTTGTGATCGATTTCGAATCCTAACTACAATAATAAATTTTTTGAGCCGGTATTGTATTGTCATGCCCCGAAAATTACCCAATCTACACTCGTTTGTATTGTATACTATTCATAGAATAACAGTAATTTGTCGGGGGTGAACGAAGTTGCGTTGGAAAGAGGTTCGTGAACAATTTCCTGATGAGTGGGTGGTCTGTGAGGCGTTGAAGTCATTTTCAAAGGAAGGTTACTGGTACATTGAAGAAGTGGTTGTCATTGATCGCTTTGATGATTCTACGGTGGCCATGAAGCGCTATTATGAGTTGCACCGGGAACAGCCGCATCGGGAGTATGGCTTTTTTCATACCTCCCGGGATCAGCTGAAGCTTCGTGAAAAGTGGGCGGGAATACGAGGTCCCAGATGAAGATCAATGTGTACTATGGATTGCCTTTCGTGGAAGTTGAACTGCAAATACGGGATTCAACGGTCGCCCATTCCCCGACCGGGAAGCGGGGGACCGAAATTTTTCCATAAATCCGGGTAAAGTACTGCTCCTGCCAACGCCGTTCCCACCATAAGGCTCAGGCGTTTTTTGTTTCACCCGAAGCGTCATAACAAATAAATCATGCATGGATTTCTTTCAGATTGCTCTTTAGTTGCTTAACCCCCTTGTGTGAGAAATACCGGGCGACGGTTATCAATCTGATAAACGAAGATCAATATACCGGGTCAAGCCATTAGCGCGCCTTTTCACGATGATGGGCAGGACGGCCAGATAAATACATGATTTCATCACCATCATTTGGATCAAGGATTTGACCATTACTGCCGCGCTGCCTGCTTGGAAGCCGCTGATCAGCACGATGATGAGCGAAAGTACAAAGGTAACCACAGCCAAAAATAGGGCGAGCAGTCCGGCGGTGATGAGTTTTCCGACCAACAGCTCCCGGAAGGATAGCGGAATGGTGAGGATATTTTTGAGCGTGTCTTCCGTGTATTCACGACTGATCATATATCCGGGATTAAGGTGATTGAAGCGGGGAACAGCAGGCTGAAATTGTTCCAGAGTTTCGCAAACACGCCATGAATATTTCCGGCAAGAGCTCCGCCAAGCATGGAAGCGGCCACGGAGGCCAGCGAGAAAATCAGCCCAAGCATAAACAACACAAGGATCTTCGCCGTAACCATCCGTGTGGCCGAAACCGGAATCGTCCGCAGATTTTTAAGTGTATCGTTATCGCGCTCCATAAAAAACAGCATGGAAGCCACGATCCCTAAAATGCTGGGCAATAGCAGCGCCTGTCCATAACTCACGATCATTCCGAATCTTTTTGAAATAATCCTCGAGTGTATCTTCACAGGTGTGCGCTTCCGAGACGTCAATTCCGTTTTCGATAAACAGGCGGGTAATCGCCGAAACAGGCAATTCCATGTCATGCAAGTGCGCTTTGGCCGAACCGAATCGTTTAGACATCGTCGAGCTCCTGCGCGATGGTCCTCTCACCGTGGGTGAAATCGCTAACCGGCTGGGGCTGCGTCAGCCCCAGGCCTCGAAGCATTTGAAGATACTTAGCGATAGCGGAATTTTGGAGACGAAGGCCGATGGGAACCGCCGGATCTACAGGCTTCGGCCCGAACCTTTTCAAGCGATGGATGCCTGGGTGAAGTCTTTTCGGCAGGTCATGGAGGACCGATTCGATCGACTGGAAGACTACTTGCGGGAATTGCAAAACGAAGAACAATCCTAAAATTCGTTCAATGATAAAGGAATTTATTTTTTACGCGAGGCATGAGAAGGAAGCCGATCAAACAATTAAAAAAATCAGTAAGAACCTGCGCAAAGCTTTAAGAGAGGAGTATAAGGCGTTTACTGAACGGAAGGCAAAAATTGAAGGATATCTGAAGGGAGTAAAAGATCATGGGAACGAATAAATTCGTTTTGTGCTTCGATGATTGCGAGCTTTGAATATACCTCCAAAGACTTGCGGCTTTCGTGGCCGGAGTACGTTGTATGAGAGCGTCGTCGATGCCCTGCTTTTTCAGCCAGGTCAGCAGGAAGTGGCGTAGCTTGTGTGGCGAAAGGTCTTGTGCAAGGCCGGCTTCTTCCGAATATTTGGACAAGATTTTTCGCATTCCCCGATCCGTATATTTTTTCTTCCATGACGATTCAAACAAATAAACCGCATGTTTTTTCTTCATCGCATCAGCATGCATGGCCAATAGCTCTTTGAATGATTGCGGGAACGGAACAATTCGTTCTTTTTTGCCCTTTCCATTATTGATGCGTATTTTTGGCAGTAGTGAAAATCAATTTCCGAAAGTCGTACATTGGCCAGTTCGCTTACCCGGATACCGGTATACATGAGCGTCTTGACGATCATCATTTCCTGAAAATTTTTCGACCTCCAGACCACCTCGTAATACCGCTTGAGTTCTTCCTCAGTCGGCACGTAGGTCAGCTTTTTGGATGCCTTTGGAACCTCGATTTCAAGCTCCGTTCGCAAGTGCTGGAACAAACTTTTGCCAGCAGGGTGTTGAAAAAAACTTGATATCATTCCCTCTATCTTCGAACTTTTTTACCTTCTCTAACCTTAATGAAAAATATGCTGTTTTATTATCTAAGCTTTTAAAGCGTCAATGACAATACTTACTTGCTGCATTTTCAGAAGACGAACGGGAAAGGGAATCGTAATCTTTAAGTCCCTTTAATACTATCTTCAGATGGATAACATTCGTTTCCATCTTTTCTGTAGTAGCGCGTGGTTATGTTACCGAAACGAATACCGTCGGAAACTCCTACAATAAGGTCAGTCCGTTTTTCTGAAAATTTTTTTAATTGAAGAAAATATTTTTACTATTATTTTATCAAAGAAGTCACTTAGATATTTTTTGACTAGAAAACCTACCAAAGCAAAGAGTAGTGAAATAACTATTATCAACACAAATAGTTTTAGTCCTGTTTCTATAGATTCCATTTAGATACAGCGCCTCCTTTTTATTTATAATTATATACATAACATCCACTTTTAAGCCAGTACCAGGCTGTCGTGTTGGAGGCGACGGAGTATTATCATCGTGGCTTGGTGACGTATTTGAAGCGAGAGGAGTATAGTCATTACATTGTTAATCCGCTGCAATCCAAACGTCTATCACAATTTTTTCACAATAAAAGACTAAAAATATACTGGAAAATATGTATATAGTGTGGTAATGTGGTAAAAAAAGGAGGTAATAGAATGGTAAGAAAAAAAGTTACTAGTTTATGTGCCGCTCTATGTCTATCTATCGCTCTAATTTTACCGGTTGGTGCACCGGCGAGCGCAAGCGGAGCACTATCACCGGACACAATTGTAACTGAAGAGAATGTAAACCAAGTTATTGAATATCTAGGATTAGATCCTAGAAATCTAGAAAAAGCTGATGCTTTTTCAGATGATTCCGTTACTGTTACTGTCGGGGAATTGCAACAAGCCCTTAATCAATTAAAACAAGCTCCCAAAGAAGTTACATCAACAGAAAACCTTGAAGTTACACCAACAGAAAACCTTAATGAAATAGCTCCGTCTGATTTTTGTTCTGGATTAAAAATGTTATATTATACAACTAATCTTGGTGGATCGTTTGAATTATCTTATGAAGTAGCTGCAAATTACTCATGGAATAAATTTACTTCTGTAAATAATGCGACCGTTGAAGTAATAGATAACGATCAAAATCCATTAACAACTTTCACAATAGCTAGTAAAGATGTTGGAGCTAAAGTTACTAGTGACGGCGAAAAAGTTGAATTGAAAGCTAAGGTTGAAGTAGATTCGTGGATATCAATTGGAAACATGGGACTTATTAAGGTAACGACAACAACAGTTAGAACAACAAAGGAATGGAATACTATACAAGCAGGAATTCCAGGTTGCATTTAGTAGAATATCTAGCCTTTCTTTGAATCATGTCTTCATCTTAGATCTCATATTTTTTTGTAACCCTCAGCGAGCAGCGCTAATACCGTTGCTCGACTTTTATTTTTGGAGACAGAGGTAAAATGGTTGTTTTGTTGTATGGGACACTTAGATATTTTTAGACTATATAAACCGCAACTAAGATCAAAAACCTGACAAGTAGACGATCGATCGTTTCCATTGGATTCTTATTGATTCGCTTCATAAATTGAGACACATGAAGTTTAATTTTATAGAACTTTTCAAAAAAGAAGTTGTTAACTACATCGGCTTTGAGACATAACCATAGCCCTTCGACCGGATCGAGGTTTGGGCTGTAAGGCGGTAAAAAGACCACCTGCAGACGAGCATGTTTACCGTACGTCGGCACTTTGCTTGTTTGCCACGCGGAAACCAGTTGTATTTGTAGTGCCTGATAGGAACGAATCATCTATTCATCTTCAAAAAGAAAGACCGAGCTTTTGATCGTTCTGCCAATAACCGCTGATGGTTTGACGAACACGACCGAGTGGATCGTCGATTTCAGTAAACGAGAGTCCTTCCTGGGGATGCTGCAGGGCATCACCGAAACGTGGGATCGTTTGGAAGAGCACTTGAGTGAAGTGAAATAAGAAGATACAAGAAACAGCCGCACGGACTGGAGAGCCGGCGGCTGTTTCGTTGGGGAGCTTTGGCTTTACCCGGTTTGCCCGTTAGCGGTGGAATGGGGGCAAGGGGCAATCGGGGCGGTCCCTTAACCCTCCCTATGTGAGAAATAACATGGAACTACATGGAAATGAAAGCGCATAATATTAAATGTAAGCGAATTTGTTTCGGCAATTTTCGCGAATTTTTTTCACTTATATTGTGAAAATTTGCACAAATGCAGAAGAGGAGCAGATAACATGAGACATCCAAGTTGCAGGTATGTAAGAACGGGATTTTTGGCGGCACTGGTATTTATTCTAATTATAGGTGTAATCGGATGCAGCGGCAGTAATAAGGAAGCAGCGCCTGATGCGGCGGAGCCCCAAGGGATTTACACGCCGGGGACCTATACGGGGGAAGCGCAAGGCCTACATAGCGTTATTAAAGTGGAGGTAACGGTGGATGCCAACACCATTCAAGCGGTGAAGGTGCTGGAGCAGAAGGACACGGAGGGAGTAAGCGATGCCGTATTTGAGACCATTCCCCAGAAGGTAGTGGAGGGGCAGAGTCTGAAGGTAGATATCGTATCGGGGGCATCCGTATCCAGCAACGGTCTGATTGACGCGATCGCGGCCGCTTTGGCCAAGGCCGGGGCCGACATCGACGCATTGAAGAGCAAAGAACCGCTGAAGGCGGCCGCCAAAGAAGCGATTACCAAGGAAACCGAAGTCGTGGTTGTCGGCGGGGGCGGAGCGGGTCTGGCCGCTGCGGTATCGGCCGCTGAGAACGGGGCAAAGGTGATTTTGATCGAAAAATCGCCTGCGCTTGGCGGGAACACGATTCGTTCGGGAGGCGAGTTCAATTCCTATGACCCGGCTAGACAGCCGAAAGTGGCCATGACGAAAGCGCTGAGCAATGAGTTGAAAGAGATTCTGACCTACGATGAAAAAGAATTCGGCGATTACGCCGATACACTCAAGACGCTCAAGGAACAGATCAAGGAATACTTCGCCAAAGGGGACACCACCAAGCTGTTTGATTCGCCTGAACTGCATATGATTCACACCTATATCGGCGGGAAGCGAACCGATCTTGACGGGAAAGAAATCTCCGGCAAGTTTGAACTGGTCAAGACGCTGGCGACCAACAGCTACGGCACGATCCAATGGCTGGAGAGCCACGGAGCTAAGTTCCAGGATGGGATCGGTACCGTTCTTGGCGCCTTGTGGCCCAGAACCCACCATAATACCGAACCGCTGGGAACCGGGTATATTAACGCGATGGAAAAAAGCGCAAAAGAGCTTGGCGCAGAAATTATGCTGAACACGAAAGCCACCAAGCTGATCGTTGAGAATGGCAGAATTGTGGGCGTGACCGCCGAGCAGTCTGACGGCACTCCGGTCACCTTGAAGGCTTCCAAGGGTGTGGTCATGGCCACCGGCGGTTTCGGAGCCAACCCTGAAATGGTCGTTGAATACAATAACTATTGGCCTGCTCTGGATGCAAACATCAAAACAACCAACACGACGAATGCTACCGGCGACGGGATTGTGATGGGTAAGGAAGTCGGGGCGAATCTGTGGGGCATGGGCTTTATCCAACTGATGCCGAGCGGTCAACCGGGAACGGGCGCTTTGTCCGGCGGCGTATGGGGCAGCGCGGAAACGCAAATTTTCGTCAACAAGGAAGGCAAGCGGTATGTGAACGAGTACGCCGAAAGAGACGTTTTGGCCGCCGCTGCCCTGGAGCAGACGGATCAGACCTTCTACATCATCAGCGATATGACCTCACTGGGCAATCCGGATCTGAACGGGAAAAATGTATGGGGCGACAATTATCAGGATCTGATTGCGAACAAAAATATATTCATGGCGGATACCCTGGAGGAACTGGCCGAGCAAATGGGCGTACCGGCCGATGTCTTTGTGGCGGAAATGAAGAAATACAACACTTACGTCGAAAATCAGCTTGATCCTGAGTTCGGCAAGAAAAATTTTGGCGCAAAACTCGAAACACCGCCTTTCTTTGCTGCGCCAAGAACCCCCTCCGTGCATCATACGATGGGCGGTCTGGAAATTAACGAAAAGGCCCAGGTATTGAATACGGAAGGCAAGCCTATTGACGGCTTATTCGCGGCCGGCGAGGTTGCCGGCGGAGTTCATGCGGGTAACCGGCTTGGCGGCAACGCCATCACGGACATTTTCACGTTTGGACGGATTGCCGGAGCCAGCGCGGCCGGTAAATAGCCGCCGATACTAAAAAGCAAAGGCTCCTGCTTCTCTCCGCCGTCAAGGCGGCAGGGACGCAGGGGTTTTTGCTTTTTCTTTGATTATTGCCGGAATGCTTCATGCTACCGACACTGACATGAAAAAAGCTGGGCAGATCAGGATTATCCTAAATCCACTCAGCTATAGTGTGTAAAGTAAGAGGGTTACATCGGTTGATCTAAAGGATCATGTAGTACATAGATTGGAAAATATCGAGGCGTCATGGTAAAACTAATTAATTGACCGTTTTTCTCTTTGTACGTAACAAAATACTCTCCAAAATGTGCATCATACTCTACTCTTTCGAATTTTAAATCTTGGTTGTGATATTTCACCTTAACATATACTGATGAAGAAGCTTTTGCGACACTTTCTTTGACAAAGTTAATTTGAGACAGTAGTAAAATCAAAATTATGATAAATAGCACTATAAGCCATACTTTTTTTATTTTCATTTTTCACCTCACGCAATTATATATCTCACCCCTTCAACTATTGTATATTTTACCCTTATAGTCCAAATTATTCAAATAAAATACTAACCACGAAACATTATGCTCGCGGTTAGTATTTTTCAAACAATATTAGTCAATGCAGAAAAACTCTACTTGTGCATATGCTTCTATTGCATCAAGGAGGGGATATGCCTGTCTTTCATTAGAATGGCCTGCGAGTTTAAAATCTTCATTGTTCGTATCATACGCAGAAACTATCATAATATGCGTAGGCATTGTTAACACGCCAGAAACACCTTTCGAGAAGACTACTACATCACCTTTGTAAATATGTTTATAATAAATAGTTTCATGATTCGATACATAGTAATCATGGGAGAAGGCATAGACTGTTGATCTAGATCTCCAATAGTCATAGAATGCTTGTACGCTAATAAATGGGCTTGGATCTGCTAAATCCCAGCTGTAATCCAACTCTTCAGCACTCGTTGGAACCAAATATTTTGAATTTTTTTTGTATACATACCAGTCACCTTTAAAGGGTAAGCCTCCACCAACATGCATTGCTTGAGATACAAAGTTGGTACAATCACTTCCCCATCCACCAGTAAAAGCGGGGTAATCTGTACTGTATTTATTGTAATTTTTATAGGCCCATTCTCCGGCGGCAGCTCTGTCATAGCTCGCAAAAGGAGATATTTTAGCAGAATCGTAATTTTTCTTGTTTTCATGATATAGTTCTATTGATGCTTTATCTCCAACATTTACAGCATATCTTTCCATGTATCCTAAGAGAAGATCTTTTTCACTTTCATCCACTTTGAAAAAGTTATCAACGATGATATACAAAACTTCAATTATTCGGTCCCTGTTTAATGAAGTTGCCTTCTTTATCATTTCATCATTTTCTGTCAATTTAGCAAGCAATTCCCCAACTTTGATATCCTCTTTGTAAATTATGTTTAGAGCCTCTAATGCAATTTTCTCTTCTTCTTCCGGATTTCCCAAATAATTCTCATTTGGGTCTGCTTCTTGTTCAATTAGATACTGCTCAATGTATGGATTATTTTCAGCGGCATAAACTGCCTGTGTTACACTAGTTTCTAAAATAGAATCTAGTTTTTCCTTAGTACTAGCTGAATCCTGCTGTAAAACCTGTTCATCTAGAGGGATACTTATACTCTCGGCAGCATTGACAGGGGTGATAGATAGAACGACTACTGAACAAAGCAGTGTTACAATACTTTTTTTTCACCTTGCCATTTTAATCCTCTCCTTCTAAAAAAATGATTTTACACTATAATTCTACGCTTATTGGAATTTAATATCAATATTTCCCAGTATATTAGTATGGACTTTTTGTGAAAACTATAACAATGTATTGTTTGTATTTTCCGATTGTACCGTTAATACACCAACCACAGCCTAAGTACTAGACAGAAAAAGTTTTAGCCTAAAAATGGAGACTCTTGCTTAAAGAAGATCATAAAGTGTTTGAGTAAACGTTTCGTTATACTTGTCATCACCATTTTGGACGGACTCCCTATATCAATCTTTGCGTTTGATATCTTACGTTTCTTAAACGTCCAATCATAGCAAATAAATAATACATGGATTGCTCTCTTGAATAACCCGATCATTATTGACTTTCCCCTTAGGGGAAGGTGCATAGTTGAATAGGAAGGAGGTGCCCCCTTGCTATCCATCGGCGAATTCTCAAAAATCTGCGAAGTGTCCACCAAAACGCTGCGCTATTATGCGGAAATTGGATTGCTTACACCGGAGGAGATTAATCCCGAAAACGGGTACAGGTATTATTCCATCGGGCAGCTCACAACCATGCTGTTGATCAACCGGTTGAAGTCGTATCATTTTTCGCTGGAAGAAATTAAAGCGCTTCTGGAATCGGACGCGGATCAATCCGAAGAGGTGCTTCGTTCGGCGCTTCACCGCAAACGAAGGGAGGTCCAGGAGAAGCTGAAAGCATTGGAGTATACGATGGGCCAAATGAGCCGGGATATTTCGAATTTGGAGCAGGGTGTGCCGATCATGTCGTACCTGGATCAGATCGAGGTGCAGCTTGTGGAAACCCGGCCGCTGAATATCCTTTCGCTGCGCCGGATGTTGAGCCGTGACGACTATGCTCTGGGATATGGGGCGTATTTTGGCCGGTTATATGAAAAAATTGCCACGGAAAAACTCACCATGCTGGGCACGCCGCTGACGATTTATCACAGTCCGGAATACGATCCGGCGGGCAATGATACGGAGTTTGCCATTCCGATTGCGGAGGCGGTAAAAGGAACGCGGGATTTGCCCGGAGGCCTTTGCGCGAAGTCTGTGTTGAAGGGTTCATATTCGGAATTGACCTCGGTTTATGCCAAGCTGCGGGAATGGATCGAACATGAAGGTTATGCCTTGGTGAACTCGCCTTATGAAATCTATGTAACCGACCCCAATCAAATCAGTGCTGACGAGGAACTGGTTACCGAGGTGTATTTTCCTGTTAAGAAAAAATAGCGGCAGGAGGAATCGATCATGCCAAGAAACTACTGGCCAACCACGCAGTGGCAAGCCGCAGACCCGGCCACCATGGGAATGGACGCGGCCAAGCTTGCGGAGCTTGAACCTGCAATAAAATCCGAATACAGCAATATCAACGGCGTCGTGGTTGTGAGAAACGGGTATATCGCTTATGAAAAATACTTTAACGGCTATGGCCCGGAGGATGCCCACCATGTGGCTTCGGTAACGAAAAGCATCCTATCTGCCCTCATCGGGATTACCATTGATGCGGGTTATATTCGGAGTGTGGATCAGAAGGTGCTGGGCTTTTTCCCTGAATATGCTCCGGGTGCGGCGGATGGACAGAAACGGGAAATCACGCTGCGGCATTTGCTCACGATGACGGCTCCTTATCCGTTTGCGGACTGGCAAGAACCGCTGGACCAGCTGTGTATGCAGCCCGATTGGGTGAAATATACGCTGGATATGCTCGGCCAGGGAGGAAGTATCGGAGCCTTCAAATATTCCACGGCAGGGGCGCACCTGCTTTCGGCTATCCTTACCCGCAGCACGGGCCAAAGCGCCCGTGAGTTTGCGAACGAACGCTTGTTTAAACCGCTCGGCATGCAGGAAATCCCGGACTATAAAATGAAGGCATTTGGGTTTGACGACTTGTTCGGGAAAAATGTGAAAGGCTGGGTTCATGATCCCCACGGGAACTCCACCGGAGGATGGGGGCTTACCTTGACTCCCCGGGATATGGCGCGTTTTGGCCTCCTATATTTGAACCGGGGCATGTGGGACCATCGTCAGGTCGTTCCGGCGGCGTGGGTTGCCGCATCCACAGCGACGAACCCCAACCATTACGGTTATCTTTGGTGGTTGCGCGAAGAAGATGGGGTTTCCGCCTACATGGCGCTGGGGGATGGCGGCCATGTCATTTGCTGTATTCCGGAAAAAGATCTGGTCGTCGCCATAGCCTCGGAATTCGTCATGAACCCTCGCGATCGGTGGGAGCTGATTAAGGAGCATATTATCCCGGCTATAGTAGACTAAACTTATTAACACCATGACTGCGGCACAGTTGGCGGCGCTTTCAGGAACGCTTCAGGATGTGCCGTTTTTTGGTGAAGTAGAACTTAGCCGGCAATTGGAACAATAACCAACCGTCGGACTTCAAAAATAGCGGCATTTTATGCACTAGCGTTGCATAAAACCTAACGCGAATAATCAAATATTAGTTAAATATGGGTAATTATGATCATTTTTCATGGAAAAAGCATAAAAAATCTCCTATTGTAAAGAGGTAGGTACGTTGTCCATAACTCTCTACAAAAGGAGACCAACCATGGATAACGTTAAAGCTAAAACGGTCATTTGTCAACTGATTTCCTTACTGCCCATCGATGTGCATCAACGTTTACTCTTCGACCATTACACCAAGAAACTTACCACGATGAAAGCGATCATGCTCTTCATCAATGCTCAGTTGAAACAATGGTCATCTTACGGTGAAATGGAAATTGCACTTCGTGCTGAGCCGAAACTTCAGCAGCTTCTACAGTTGGAGAGTATCAGCGGCTCGCAATTATCCCGAAAACTCGATCAGATCCCAACGGAGCTGTTGGAGTGGATGTTTCAGCATCTGGCATCACAAACACAGCAACGTGCTTGCCACCAGGGCCAGAGCGGGAAATTGCACATCATTGATTCTTCCAGCATTCGACTGCCGCTTCAACTTGGAAGTTGGGCCAAGATGTCAAATAAGAGTAGCGGCGTCAAGATGCATCTGCGCCTCGTTGTTACAGCTCCCGACAAGCTATTTCCTGATGCCATGATCCCCAGTTCGCTCAATGTAGGGGATCGTGCGGGGGCCGTTGAACTGGTCGTCCCCTCGGATGCGATTTATGTGATGGATCGCGGTTATGATGATTATGCCCGGATGGATCAATGGGTCCAGGACAACATCCAGTTTGTGATCCGTATGCGAGATCGCGCGCTTGCCACCGTCATTGAGGAGTATCCTGTTCCGGAAGGCTCGAACATCACGCGGGACGCCAAGGTTTGCGTGGGCAGTTCCTTCCGATCCATGGAACATTCCGTTCGTTTGGTGGAGTTTTATGACGAGCAGGAACGGACTTATCGTATTTTTACATCGGTATGGGATAAGACCGCTGAAGAAATCGCGCAGATCTACAAAAATCGCTGGCTCATCGAGTTGTATTTTAAATGGCTGAAGCAACATTTGCGATTGAAGAAGCTGCACAGTCATAAACCACAGGCTATTTGGAACCAGTTATTCTTGGCTTTAATTACTGCCTTGCTCGTGGAGCACATCCGGCACAGCACCCAAACGGCAAAAACAAACTGGCAAGTGCTCCGGATTCTCCGCGAGTATTTGTACCGTTCATGGCGATCCTTTCGAACCGAACTGGATCGGAAACCCAGTCGAAGTAGTCCGGGGAGACGTCCGGGGTCAGGTCCCAAAGCGTTATCGGTGCGCACAATGGTTGGGATAATTAAGCCAAGCAAGTTCAAGGAATAATATCCATTATATACATTTAATGGGACATCGCGACCTACGCATTAGGTAACCTTGGCTTTTTGGTCTTAAGCTTAAAAAATGACTGTAAAAAAATCCATTTATAGTTTCAATAATCCAAATGTGGGTTTTGCTGAAAATTGATGTTAGTGTTCTTGCAACGCTAGTGCATTTTATGTACTTATTATCCGAGGACAAGCCTGTTCATCCCCATTAGCGACACTTTTTGCTCTTATTTTCCTATACATGGTCTTAAATACAGATATTTCCTTGCGATTCGAGAAAATAGCGACATAAAATGCCCCTATTTTTCTCAAATGGACAGAATCGCCGGAATAGCGACGTTTTATGTTCTTATTTTTCTCTGGAGTTTCTCAGACAGTCTGGTTTTTGCAGGTTTTCTCGGCGTAATCCCATAGAGCCATGAGCTGTTGGGGTTATTATATCTATTTTTTGAGGACACTAACATTTGAAACACGTTGGTGTCCTTTTTCGTATTTAATTCTCTTTTTTAATTGTTATGTTACTCAATATATGCTAATCTATAATTAAGTAACATATCCGGAGGGGTCCTTTGTGCAGTATGTGCATCCGATTCGAGACATGGAAACCATTCAAGCGATGAAAGAGGAGCTGAGAAAGCACTCGGTCAGGGACTTATTGCTTTTTGTCCTGGGAATTAACACGGGGATTAGTCTTTTCGAATTGCTTAACCTTACTGTGCAGGATGTTTGGGACGGTCAGGGTGCAAAGGAATTTCTCTATATTAAGGATGAAAGAACCGGAGAAGAACAGGCCTACTACTTGAACAGCAAGATCGGGGAGATATTAACCGAATATTTGTCCGGCGGCGATTGGAAGGCGGAGGATTATTTATTCCGATCCAAAAAGGACGGCCGTCCGATCACCCGTCAGCAGGCCTACCGTATTATCAACCACTCGGCAAGGGAGGTAGGAATAGCGGAGAAAATTGGGACGCATACGCTGCGCAAAACTTTTGGTTATCACGCGTATCATAAGGGAATTGCCATTTCCATCGTAAAATCGATCTTGCATCATCAGTCGACGGCGGAAACGCTGAAGTATTTAGGCATTGATAAGAACGAGAAGCAGCCGATTAAGGTGGATGTGAATTTATAATAAAATGCTTGTTCTGAAATGAAAAAAACTCCCCACATAAAACATGCGGAGAGTAGCGGAATTCACTTGATCACTGGCCGGCGTCCGGTCATTGATCCTTATTCGTCAGCGTCGTCCAAATCCAGCGCTGGATTCATATCCACGTTTTTAAATTCGGTGACGATCCCGTCATGGACCGGGACCTGCAGCGTTTCAGCGTCCTTCATAAAACGGAAAATGCCATTATCGAAATCCGTATCGATTTCTTTGAAGAAGATGCCTTCATATTCGGTATTTTTCTCGTGACAGAAGCTTAGTTTATACTGTTCCCCATCTTTAATCAAATAAGCGCGGATTCCATGCTGGTACATTCCTTCCCCGTCGCGGATATAACGGGAGACCGAAATGATATGCAGGTCAACAAAAGGGATCTCACGCACCAACGAATTAATAATCGATCCCTTCGTAATTTGTTCCCATCGGCTTTGCGCCGTCTGACCCAGAATAATCTGTGTGACATTTTTTGCTCTGGCCACTTCCGCTATGACCTTGGAGACAGGACGGCTTTCATTGTCCTTCATAATAAACTGAGCCGACGGATTGGAGTTGGCCCATTCTTTCCATTGTTCAATGTAAAAAGTCTTCTCGGCGTCCAATTCATCAAACGGCTTGGAGTCAATGGTCAATATATAAAGCGGGGCCTTCATCATATTGGCGATTTTACAACCGCGTTTGATTAGTCTTTCGCCGTTCGGTCCATAATAAACGCAGACTAAAATGCATTCATTATTTACGTTGTCCATGTTAAGCATTTCACCTCAAGGTTAAATAGTAGAGCCGGGCTAAACTATGTAAGACTATAATGGATGTCGCGGAAAGAGTCAAATCGTTGAAGACCGCAAGATTCGTATATGAGGAGGGGTGCGTTTGGCTACATTCTTTATCTTCATGTTTCTTCCGTTGATCAGTGCACTTGCGGTTCCCTTTCTGTATAAGTATTTGAATCGTCAAGTGCATACGGGCTGGTTCGTTCTGCTCGTGCCTCTAACTATCTTTATCTATTTATTACAATATATACCCCATGTTGCCGCCGGGGAAACCTACAAATACACATTGTCCTGGATCCCGTCCTTCAACATCAATATTACCTCGTATGTGGATGGGCTTGGTTTATTGTTTGGCCTGCTCATTTCCGGTGTCGGTACCTTAGTCATTATTTATTCTATTTTTTATATGTCCAAAATCCGTGAGGCGCTCCATAACTTCTACGTTTATTTGCTTATGTTTATGGGGGCCATGCTGGGATTGGTATTCTCTGATCACCTATTAGTCCTGTATGGATTTTGGGAATTGACAAGTGTCTCTTCCTTCTTATTGATTTCCTATTGGTACGAGCGCCAGAGCTCCCGTCAAGGCGCTTTAAAGTCGTTATTGATTACCGTCCTTGGCGGCTTCGGCATGCTGGCCGGATTTATTATGCTGATCATCATCGGAGATACCTACAGCATTCGGGAACTCATGGCGAATGTGAACATGATCCAAGGCCATGCCTTGTTTATTCCCGCCATGTTATGTATTTTGCTGGGAGCCTTTACGAAATCGGCGCAATTCCCGTTTGGCATTTGGCTCCCGGATGCGATGGAGGCGCCAACTCCGGTGAGCAGTTACCTCCACTCCGCCACGATGGTCAAAGCCGGCATTTATTTGGTGGCCCGGATGACTCCGATTTTTGGCGGCAGTGCCGTGTGGTTTTGGTTAGTAGCCGGAATCGGCATCATTACGCTGCTTTACGGTTCTTTGACGGCGCTAAAACAGACTGATCTCAAGGCGCTGTTGGCTTACTCGACCATCAGCCAATTGGGAATGATCATGAGCCTGCTTGGGGTCGGTTCTTTAGCGGTCTATTTTGGACCCGGCGAGAGCGGTACCGTCTTTACGGTGGCCACATTTGCCGCCTTATTCCATCTGTTTAATCACTCCACCTTTAAAGGAAGCTTGTTTATGGTCGTCGGCATTATTGACCACGAGACAGGCAGACGGGATATCCGCTATTTGGGCGGGTTGATGCAGGTGATGCCGATTACGTTTACGATCGCTTTGATCGGCGCCTTTTCGATGGCGGGGCTGCCGCCGTTTAACGGTTTTTTGAGCAAGGAAATGTTCTTTGGGGCCGTGACGGAAGTATCCCATGCCGGTATTTTCGGTCTGGGCCACATCGGCATGGCGTTCCCGATCATCGCTTGGGTGGCCAGCATTTTTACTTTCGTCTACTGCATGATTTTCGTATTCAAGACGTTTGGCGGAAGATTCCGCTCGGAAAAGCTGACGCGAGAAGTGCATGAGGCCCCGCTGGGTATGCTGATTTCACCCATTGTTTTAGGTTTGCTGGTGATCCTCATTTTCTTCTTCCCGAATGTTTTGGGGAAATATATTCTTGCCCCCGCCCTAACCGCGGTTCTGCCGATGATGTCCGTTTCCGCCTACGATCTGAAAATCAGCGCGTGGCATGGATTGAATATGGAATTGCTCATGACGATCGGGGTAGTGGCCGTCGGCATCTTTCTGTTCAAAACCGCGAAGCGGTGGATCAAGGCCGTGCGAAATTATCCTCAGCGGCTGACGCTGAATCATTTATACAATCAAACCTTACGGGGTACGGAAAAGCTTTCGGCCTCGCTGACTAACCGGTATATGACAGGTTCGCTGCGGCATTATCTAATCTACATTTTTGCCTTCTTTACCATTTTACTAATGGGTTCGCTGCTGCTGTTCTACGGGATCAGGTTCGATTTCTCCAATAACGCTAGTGTTAGTGTTTTTGATGCTGGGCTTGTGATCGGGATGATCATCGCCGCGTTAACCGTGTTGTTAACCAGTCATCGGATCCTGGCTATCGTGGCCTTGGGGGCGTTAGGTTATATGGTTTCCATGTTCTTTGTCATCTTCCGGGCTCCCGATCTGGCCTTGACCCAAATGGTGGTGGAGACCGTGACCACGGTGTTGTTCTTGCTGTGCTTCTATCATCTGCCGAAGCTTGCGAAGGACATCGAACGCATTCCTTTCAAATTAACGAATCTGCTCATCTCGGCGGCTGTCGGGCTAACGGTGACGGTTTTGGCGTTATCCGCAAACGGTCATAAATTGTTCGAGTCTATTACCTCATTTTTCGAAAATGCCTATGAACTGGCAGGGGCCAAAAATATCGTCAACGCGATCTTAGTGGATTTCCGCGGCTTCGATACGATGCTGGAAATATCCGTATTAACCATTGCCGGATTAGGGGTATATATCCTGATCCATCAGCGTTCCAAAAGAGCCGATGCTTCCGAAGCGAGTTTGCTTGAAGCCGATTCAAGAAGCAGCGCTCACCAAACATTTAGGAGGGGGCAAGATGAAACCGAATAATGTGATCCTGAAAAGTGTAACCCGGGTAGCGGTGGTCATCATTTTTACCTTTTCGATCTATCTGTTTCTGAATGGTCATCATCAGCCGGGCGGCGGATTCATCGGGGGGCTGAGCACGGCGGCGGCGATTGTTCTGCTGTATCTTTCTTTTGGCATCGAGAAGGTGCGGGAAAATATCCGCATCGATTTCAAGAAGCTCGCGGCCATCGGCGTGTTGATTGCTGTCGGAACGGGGATGGCGGGAGCCATATTTGGCAAACCGTTTCTATTCCAGATCTTCGGCCATGTCGACCTGCCGATTTTCGGGGATACCGAGCTTGCTTCCGCGATGATTTTCGATACGGGAGTTGCCTTGGCTGTGATAGGTACCGCGGTCGTTATTATTTTGGGCATAAGCGAGGACCGCTAATATGGAGACATTAATCGTTATCCTGGTCGGCATTTTGGTATCCATCGGAACCTATTTGATTTTATCGCGGCGGCTGCTGCGGATTGTGTTGGGGTCATCGATTATTGGCCATGCCGTGAATTTATTGCTGATTACTTCCGGCGGTCTAAAAACCGGGGCGCCTCCCCTTCTGCATGAGAAAACAACAGCAGGTTTCACGGATGCGATTCCCCAAGCCTTGATTTTAACGGCGATCGTCATTAATTTTGCGGTCACCGCGCTAGTATTAGTTTTATGTTACCGCGCCTATCAAAACTACGGGACGGATGACATGGAACGATTAAGGGGAAATGAGGATGAATAACTTATTAATTACGCCGGTGGTCATACCTCTGCTCACGGGAATGGTGCTCATTATTTTTCAGAAAAATATTCAGCTTCAAAAGGTTCTTAGTCTGGCTGCATTGCTGGCTACGGGGGTCGTCTCCGTCCTATTGATAAATCAGATCAGAAATGACGGGATTCAAACCCTGCAGCTGGGCGGTTGGGAAGCGCCGTATGGCATCAGCTTCGTTGGCGACATGTTCAGCGCTTTGCTGCTGCTCGCTACCTCGGTGGTCTCGGCAGGCTGTCTGCTCTACGCCTTTCCGTCGATTGGCCGAAGACAGGAGAAGCTTTATTTTTATCCGCTGGTTTTGTTTTTGGTCACGGGGGTCAATGGCTCGTTTTTAACGGGCGACTTGTTTAATTTATATGTCTTTTTTGAAGTGTTTCTGTTTGCTTCTTATGTCATGATCAGCTTGGGCGGCACCAAAAGGCAGCTGCGCGAGTCGCTCAAATATATTTTTACGAACATCATTTCATCCGCCTTTTTCCTAATGGGCGTTGCCTATTTATACTCGATCACGGGCACATTGAACCTCGCCCACATCTCGATCCGGATCGCTGAGGTCGGCCAGGATGGACTTATTACAACGGTTGCGTTTCTGTTCCTGATTGTCTTCGCTTTAAAGGCGGGGCTGCTGCTTTATTTCTGGCTGCCGGGCTCCTACAGTGTGCCGCCGACGGCCATCGCGGCTATCTTTGCGGCCCTGCTCACCAAGGTGGGGATCTATGCGATTTTTCGGATGTTTACGCTGATCTTTTATCATGAGCCGCAGATCACCCATCTGTTTATAGGGATACTCGCTGCCGCCACGATGGTTCTGGGCGGAATCGGAGCGATTGGTTATTGGGATTTGCGCAAAATATTAACCTACAATGTGGTCCTAAGTGTCGGGTTTATTATGCTCGGGCTCGTCTCATTCACACACACCGGCATGATGGGTTCCATCTATTATTTGATTCACGATATGGTGATCAAGGCGCTCGTCTTTTTGATCGGCGGCACGATTATTCATCTGACCGGAACAAGTAATCTAAAAGATTCCGGTGGGGTGATCCGCCTTCATCCCCAGCTCGGCTGGATGTTCTTTATCGCCGCGCTGTCCATGGTCGGCATTCCGCCGTTAAGCGGCTTTCTTGGCAAAGTGTTCATTACGCAAGGCGCCTTTGCGTCCGGTTATTTCTGGCTGGGGGCGGTCGGGCTGCTGGCCAGCTTGTGCATTCTATATTCCATGATCAAAATGTTCATGAACGCTTTTTGGGGCGACCGGCTCTTAAGTGAAGAGGAGGAGAAGGGGACGGCGAAGGGCTTGCTGTTGCCGATTGCTCTGTTGACTATCGCCAGTCTTGCCCTGGGAATCGGCGCCGAAGGGCTTGCAGGTTATGTGGCTCAAGCTGCCGAGGAATTGCTGAATCCAAATCTGTATATTGATGCCGTGTTTGAATAAAGGGGGGAGACAGCCATGCCCGTTCAGGTGCTTCTCAACATATTTATCGCTTGCTTATGGATGTTTCTGCAGGATGAAGTGAGCGTATTGAACTTTATCAGCGGTTACTTTGTCGGCATGTTTATTTTACTGTGCATGCGCCGCTTCTTTAAAAGCCCGTTTTATGTGTTTACGCTGGCTGCGATCGGCAAGCTGTTCGTGCTGTTTATCAATGAGCTGATTATTTCTTCGATGATGGTCGTGAAGCATGTTCTTCGTCCCAAACTCGATGTGAAGCCGGGAATTTTTAAGGTGGAGACGGATTTGGAGGGGGATTTGGAGATTACGCTCCTTTCCTTGCTGATTTGCCTCACGCCAGGCTCGGTCGTGATGGAGCTGAGCTCCGATTCCAAGGTGCTGTACATTCACGGGCTGAATATGCCGGAGTCCAAAGAGGCCGTCTTAAAGTCAAAATCCGTGTTTGAAAAAGCGATAAAGGATGTGACGAGAAAATGATCTTCGAGACGATGATGGTCATCGCCCTATGTATCTTAATGCTGGCGATCCTGGCCAATTTATATCGGGTGGTGAAGGGACCGTCCGGTGCGGATCGCGTTCAAGCGTTGGATACTATTGGGATTAATCTCATTGCCAGTATCGGCGTGTTCTCCGTATTAATGCACACCCATGCCTTTTTTGATCTTATTTTGCTAATCGGGATTCTGTCGTTTATCGGCACCGTTGCTTTTGCCCGGTTTATAGAAAGAGGTGTTGTTATTGAGCGGAAGCGGTGAAGTCGTCGGAGCGGTTCTTATTCTATTCGGGGCGGTGGTCAGCTTGATCAGCGCGATTGGCATTGTTCGCTTGCCCGATGTGTATACCAGGTCTCATGCTGCATCTAAAAGTTCTACCCTTGGCGTGCTGTGCGCGCTCGTCGGCACCTTGCTGTATTTCATTATTACCGACGGCTACTTCAGCATCCGCCTCATCTTGGGAATCTTCTTTGTATTCTTGACCGCCCCGGTGGCTGCCCATGTGCTCTGCCGGTCCGCCTACCGCAACCAGGTGCCTTTGGCGGAGGGGACAACCGAAGATGAATTGCAGGACTATTATATGGAGAATGAGAAGCATGACGCGGCAAACAAAGCCAACCTTATCGAGAAGGACACGAAGCTTCAGGTTACGGAGTAAACCGGCGTTTCCTTGGAGAAGAGGGAACAATCGACTATTGTTGAATGCAAGATTGCCGATCAAGACGTTTTGCCATGGAGCGTACAGTCGATCGACTTTTTCAGCGGCGGCGCTAACGGACCTGAGGAACGCTATTTGTTCCAAAACAGGAGAGCAAAAATGGTCACGGACCGAGATGACCTTATTTCTGCCCAAGTAGCCTCAATAACCTCATTTGGAGCCAGATAGCGACTGTTGAGTCCATTAGCGCGGGAAATATCCGGGAAATAGACGATTTAAGGTCATTCAGGTCCGTTGCTAGGGGTTGCGCCAAGCTAGATTCGGTTAAGGTCTGCTGCCGAGTTTATCGTTTTTCCTGGGAAAAAGGACGGCCCGTTGGGATCAACTGCAAAAGTGCATTCTATTTTTCCGCAAATCACCACTTTAGAGCGATTGAAATGCAAAAGTGCATCTCATTTAGGGCTATGCGATCAAAAAATAACTTTTGACCCGAGATGAACTGCACTTTTTGCATTTGAGCAGCCCGTTTCGGGGACTTTCGACGGAATTCGCCTGCACTTTTTGCATTTCGTGGGATTTCCGGATTTCCCTCTCGCAGAGCGATTCTAGAATCGTAAATCGCTATACACTTTGTAGTCGGGTTGACTGACGATACGTTCCGGTTCGCTGGAACCACATGCCGTTATGCTCCCATGCGAGAGCCGCTCCCAACACAACACCGGCAAGTGTTTTAAACAATGATTTTCCTGCCGCCACGACCGGAAACGCTCCCTTCAAGTGCTTATACGTGAAGCTTCCATCGATATGACCACTCTAGCCGCGATTACATCCTAACTGACGGTTGTATCCGTAAAAAGTTCCAATTGATGCTGGTCAAAAATTTTTTAAATATTCCTTTACAGGAATATTCCCTATAGTGTATATTTGAATCACCGGAAGAAAACCTGGGCGATAAAGGAGTGAGGCGATATCAAGTAAGTATCCCTTAATGAGGTGAACGGGATGTCAAGGAAAAACAATCCGGGCATGGACAGGACGATGATGATAAGCGTGTTGGCCGAACCGAATCGTTTGGCGATCGCCGAACTGTTGCGCGAAGGTCCCCTGACCGTGGGCGAAATCGCCGGCCGGCTGGGACTTCGTCAGCCCCAAACCTCGAAGCATTTGAAGATACTTAGCGAAGGCGGAATATTGGAAATGAAAGCCGAAGGCAATCGCCGGATCTGCAAGCTCCGGCCCGAGCCCTTCCAAGAGCTGGATGTTTGGGTGAACTCTTTCCGGCGCGTGATGGAGGATAAGTTCGACAATCTGGATAACTATTTGAGGGAATGGCAAAATAGGGAAAAATCATAAAGATCGCTGAGGAGGATGTTACAATGGCAGATCAGGCAATGGTTTCAAGAGTAGAGAATGAGAAGGTGTTGGTGCTGGAGCGCGTCTTCAACGCGCCGCGTGAGCTGGTGTTTTCGATGTTTAAAGAGGCCGAGCATTTAAAGCACTGGTGGGGACCGAGAGGCTGGGAGGTTACGGTGTGCAACATCGATTTCCGGCCGGGCGGCGTTTGGCACTACTGCATGAAGTGTATGGATCGGAATCAAGGTGAATTTTACGGCATGGAATCCTGGGGCAAAGGCGTATATAAGGAAATCGACGAGCCGGATCGCTTCGTCTACACCGATTACTTCTCGGATGCCGAAGGCAATGTGAACGAGGAGCTGCCGGCAACCGTGGTCGCGATGGAATTCATCGATCTCGGCGGCCGGACGAAACTGGTCAGCCGCAGCGAATACGTATCGGCGGAAGCCCTCAAAACCGTTATGGACATGGGCATGCTGCAGGGTATCACCGAAACCTGGGACCGTCTGGAAGAGCGCTTGAACGAAGTGAAATAAGGAGCAGGGGAACAAACAGCCGCCAGGCCCAAGAGCCGGCGGTTGTTTTTTTGCGTTTGGGGGATAAATCTCGGGAAGAAACTAAGGTCTTCTTCTATTTGCAAAATATTTTACAATTCGATTCTTCATGATAATGAACAACATTTCAGGAATCAGCACAGCAAAGATAAATGAAATGATGATAAAAGTCAATGAAGAGATAAATATGGCAGCACTCTGGCTTTCGCTTGTGTTCTTCATGATGATCCACCAATGGGTACTGCGACCGCCCAGGCTACAATAGTTCCCGCAAATAAATAACTCAATTTACTCCATAATAAGCAAAAGAGGATAGTAACAACGATAGGCAACGTCCAGGAATGCAGCAATTCCCCAAAACTTAGCAGGCAGAATACGGCAATAGGATAGATACATGTCACTGCAAATTGAAATTTTTTATCATAAAGGTTCATATAATGCACTCCTCTATTACAATTATATCTTTTAATCCTATTTATCCGGGTACAAGAAGAGTTTGGCTTTGACCATTAGTTGCAAATCATACAACCAACTTTCCATCCATTTACCTCATCATGCGTTTAACTGCATTTCGTACAACTTGTTCTCCGGCCCTTTGCCTTTTCTTCCAAAAATAGCGGATCAATTGCGGGTTTTGCACTTAATCAAGCGTTGTGGCAGCATTTCCGGATAAGTAACTGTACATTTTGCAACTATTCCATTCACATTACCGTGTGGGCGTGGAACCTACTGCTTGCGGGGGACACTACTGGCTATTTTTATGGGGACCGCCCCTTTTAATAGAGTAGCGTTTACTAGTGATTTTGCAGGAATGCGCCGAACTTTGTCGAATTCAATTCCTGACAAAAAGGAGGTCATGGCATGAAATTGGATAACAGGAAGGGCCTGTTTGCCGCTCGTATTCGCGGGAGGAGCGTGATCGCGGGCGCGGGGGCTCTTTTGTTATTGCTGACGGGATGGTTTGGAGGAGGGGCTTTTGGCGCGGCACCGCACGCGTACGCGGCGGATAGCGGGAAATCGGGGTATACGAGCGACCAATTGGAAGCTGTGGATTTTCTCAATGAAGTGCGCGCCAAGATAGGGGTTCAGCCGGTAACGCTCAATCGGGAGATTACGCAAGCGGCGGAAGCCCACGTTAAATACTATAATGCGAATAAGGAGGGTCATCCCGGCCTAGACGCTCACTCGGAGAAGGAAGGGAACGAAGGTTTTACCGGAGCCTCCGTGAAGGAAAGAATTCGGGCCGCAGGGTGGAGTTCTGGGAGTAATGGAGCCGCTTATGGCGAGGTTATGCATTTTAAGCAAAACAGCAGCTCCTCCGCGATCCAGGGCTGGCTCGATTCGGCCTACCACCGGGATATTGTTTTAAGCCCGCGCTATAGTGAAATCGGCATCGGTTTGGTGGACGGAACGGCCGTGGTTGACATGGCGGGAAAGGGATTCGCTTCCGCGATTTCCGGCGGCATATCCGTTTACCCCTATGACGGGCAGACCGAAGTGCCGGTGGGGTTCTATGGCAATGAAATTCCGAACCCGCTCGATCAGTTTGGCGCGGAGTACTCGGGTTACATCGTATCCGCGACCGCGGCAACGAAGATCACTTCTTATGAAGCCGCGATCAAGGATGAAAACGGAGAAGAAGTCGCTTATTTTGATGAACTGTATTCGGAAAAAACTTTGTTTTTGTTCCCCAAGAAGGTTTTAAAAGGGAATCATACATACACGGTAACTTTGAACTACCGGACCGAGGCATCCTCGGGGAATCAAACCCAAACCTGGTCTTTTACGACCGGAAAAGGGTCCGCCTTGATCGCTCTCAAGCCGGAGTTCCGCGAAATTACGCTGAATGAAGGCGGTCCGTACCGGTCAAGCTTCCAAGCTGTACTCGATGACGGGAGATCGGAGGCGGTAGAGAGCGGCATCACATTCGTGAGCAGCGATCCCAAGGGCCTGCAAATTTCCGCGGATGGCGTCTTGACCGGGCTTAAAGCCGGCGATTATAAGATAAAGGCAACCCTGGACGGAAATACCACACAGCTTAAAGTAAAAGTTTATCCGAAATGGAAAACCAAAACGTACAGCGCAGCCGCGGCGAATTTACCTTCCGACATCTCCGGCCACCCTTTGCAGGCCAGCCTGGAATGGGGGCTAAAGGGCGGCATGATATCCCCGGCGAAAGACGGGCTGCTTCATCCCGATGAGACGGTCAGCGAAGCGGAATTTTGGACGATGCTGCTTAAATCGTACAGCGTGAATATTGATGCGTACCAGTCGGCCAAAGCCACCCATTGGGCCGATGGCGCCTACGCGATCGCAAAAAGCCGCAATTACCCGCTCGCCGGCATCGCGAACGCGGCCGCCCGCAGCAATCCGATCACCCGGAGGCAGGTTGCCGAGATCGTCGCGGCGGCGGATGGCGTAAACGCGAAAGGTTCCAACGCGATCACGTATGTTTTGGCCCAAGACTACGTTCAAGGCGTTACGGAATTGTCCATATCGGGCTTTGAAAGCTCTAAGCAGCTGACGCGGGGCGAAGCCCTGCAAATTTTGCAGCATTTGCGGCAAACGCTGGGCGAACTTCGCGGGCGTCCGCTGAATGAAACGCCGGCGTCTTCGCTGCCCGAGCTGCCGCAGAGAAAATTGTACGCGAAGCCTGCCGAACTGGAGGACCGGAGCTTGTACGCCGAGTTTCGCGAGGAACGCAAGCTGATTGTAGAAGGCAAATTCAAGGAATTTGCCGGGCAAAGCATGGTGCTCAAGGTTCAGGAGAAACAAGGCGGCATCTCCAAGCATATTGAAGATGTAAATGTCACCTTCGACAATGAAGGCAAGTTTCATGTCGAAGCCGGACCCTATACGCCGGATGCGCTAAATCTGTACTTATACGCGCCTGAAATCACCTATTTTATATCGGTGCAGTATAACACATTCGTCGACAACCATTACAGTGAGTAAGTAAGAAGACAACCTTGCTAAGCTTAAAAGCACCCCTAGGTTTCGACCGACTGGTAAGATTATGCGTGATCGGCTTGGCTCTGACGATTAGCTGCAAATGATACAACTAACTTTCTAACAATCTGCCAAAGCATTCGATATAATTGCATTTCATGCAATTATATCCCCGTCTCTTTGCCTTTCTTTCGAAAGAAGGTAGATTAATTGCATGATTTGCACTTAAACAAGCGCCGTGGCAGATTCCCGGATAAGTAACTGTATTTTTTGCAACTATTCAATTAGACGATAGAAAAAACTTTCCGCTCTGGTTCAGCGTCAAATCCGTAAAGGATTTGCGAAAGTTGAGTTTCTTATATTTAAAAAAGAGGACTCCAAGCTTACGGAAGCGTTGGGGCCCTCTTTTTTTATTGTGGCGGACTGCTTAGACGACATCCAAAATAACCGCCGATTTGTCGTCCGACACTTTATGGCGGGGATGCCGCTCGCAGGAGGGGTCCAGCGCTTCCTGGGCGCAGAGATCGTCTATGTACGGTCCGATGCCCAACGCGTCCAAACGATCAGCCAATTTCCGCCATTTCTCCGGGTCCGGGGAGTTCTCGA
Source organism: Paenibacillus macerans (assembly GCF_900454495.1). Taxonomy (NCBI): domain Bacteria; kingdom Bacillati; phylum Bacillota; class Bacilli; order Caryophanales; family Paenibacillaceae; genus Paenibacillus; species Paenibacillus macerans. The sequence goes on along the minus strand of NZ_UGSI01000001.1, from coordinate 4,765,926 downwards.
TGAAATGATACATGCCGTCCGACACCAGGTAAATTTTCAGGACCCCCGCCAGCGAAATACGACCGGATTCCATAAAAGACTCCAGCGCGGGATCTCCGTTCATGACCGAATATCCTTCCAGGGTGTTGGCTTTTTGGCGGTTGCGCTCGGAGTACGGACGCAGCATTTGGCTGATTTCCGCCTTGGTCCAAGTCCCCGCTTCTTCAAGCTCCCGCTTGGCGTGTAAAGTCTCGAGATCCAGTCCGGCGACTTGATTCCGGGTGACGGTGCGGACGCTTCCATCCCGGTAGCGGACGAGAATCATGCAGTCGCCGCTTTGCACAAATTCAAAATAGCCGCTATGGACCTTCACCACGGCAAAGACGGCCCCCCATCTCGCCGCGGCGTTTGCAGTCTCAACCCCGGCCTCCCGCATCCGCTCAAGCAGCAGGGAATTGGCCCGCAGCACCGTTTCCCTGAGGTCCGCACGCGGATCGGCGGCAAGCAGCTCCGCCGCCAGCAGCCTGGAAGCAATGTAACCGCCGCTTTGCTCCGATTCACCGCGATAGGCGTCGATGGCGGATACACCGTCAATGACACTGTAAACACGCCCGCTAGGATGGATCACCAGCGCGTCTTCATTGGGAATCGCCGGATTTCCCGGGCGCGTTTCAGCCTGCATAAACGGATAATTCAAGGTTTGACAGACTTTTTTCCATCTTTCCCGCTGCACTTCATCCCGGGCTTCCGGCTGAAAGCCCAGCTTAAAATAAGTGACGATCGCCGGCAGGCGGAAGTCGTCCGTTTCAAGAACCGCCTGCCGCCGGCCCTCTGCTCTCATCTGCCGCAGCGCCGCCAGGCTCACCGCATAGCCCAGCCCCATCCCGGCATAATCGGGGTCCACGGCAACCATATGCAGATAACCGCTGTCCGTTCCCCAGCCCGGTTCATGCCAGGCGCAGGCTGTTGCAACCGGTGCGGCCCCGGCGCAAATAAACAGCACCCGCTCGGGCTTAAAGCAAGCATGTCCGGCAATCTCCCGCCCAAAGTTTCTTTCCCAGCCGAATGCCCGGCGAATGATCGACTCCCATGCCGCGTCGTCTCCCGCCTCGTAGCTTCTTAAGTGAAATCCGGACGGCAGCTGGCTTTCCGCCATGTCCGGCAGATCGGACAAATCGCTCCTGCGCATCACCAACTGCGGCAATGTTCTTTCTTCCGTTGGATTCATCAGGGATTCCCCCTTTTTGCCTCAATATTCCACGTTGTACCATATTCTTTATAGCAAGATTGTTGCGTTCGAAGCAATAATTTTCCGGCATCCTATAGACCCGCCTCTTGTCATTTTGGAATTTCTATTTGCCGGCGTAGCGGATTTTTTCATTCAAACCTTGACAAAAACGAAGGTCGGCTGATAATCTATATATGAGCATATGCTCATATATTAAATTTACATAGCTGGAGCGGGTTTCGCCATAACTGCCAGAGATCGTTCCAGTTTTTAACCAAGCTAGACCTGGACAGGAGGTTTTTGAAATGAGTAATAAACACGTTCACAATCACAATCACGAACACGGCGAACATGAGCATGAGCACGATCACGACCACAGCCACGGCCACGATCACCACGGCCATGGCCACCACGGTCACCATCATCATTTTGATCCGAGCGGCAATAAAAAGGGCCTGACCATCGCCTTAATCATCACCGTCGGCATTATGTTTTTGGAATTTTTCGGCGGGCTGGTCACGGGCAGTCTCGCGCTTTTGTCGGACAGCGGACATATGCTGAACGATGCCAGCTCGCTCGTTCTAAGCCTGGTTGCCGTCTGGTTTGCGGCCAAACCGGCTTCGCCCAACAAAACGTACGGCTTCTACCGCTTCGAAATCCTGGCGGCGCTTTTTAACGGAATCACCTTGTTTGTCGTGGCCGGGTTTATCCTCTGGGAAGCTTATGAGCGGCTTTTGGAGCCCCGCACGGTGGCCAGCGGCTCGATGATGCTGATCGCCTGCATCGGTCTGCTCGCGAATATACTCAGCGCATGGTCGCTCATGAGAAAAGGCGACGTGAAAAACAACATCAACCTGCGCAGCGCGTACCTCCATATTCTCGGCGATGCCTTGGGTTCAGTGGGCGCGATCGTGGCCGGTTTGATCATGATGATCTTCGGCTGGTATATCGCGGACCCGATCATCAGCGTGCTCGTTGCCCTCCTGATTCTGAAAGGCGCTTGGGGCGTGATCAAACATACCGTTCATATTCTCATGGAGGGAACTCCGGTCACCGTGAACCAGGCGGAGGTCAAAGAGACGCTGGAGCGCATTGAAGGCGTAGTGGACGTGCATGACCTGCACATTTGGACGATCACTTCCGGCTTGGATTCGCTGAGCTGCCATATTTTGATCAAGGACAATCAGGACAATCAACGCATTCTCCAGCAAGCGATCCGCTTGATCCAGGAGAAATTCAAAATCCAGCACACCACCATTCAGATCGAAACGCCGGAGATTCATCATGAAGTCATGAAAGTGTAGGGAAGGGACAGCGATGACAACAACGAAAACGGACGTGCTCATCATCGGGGCAAGCCAGGCGGGATTGGCCGCAGGGTACTATTTGAAGAAAAAGAATGCGGATTTTCGGATCATCGGCCAGGAAAAAAGAATCGGGGACGTATGGAGGAACCGCTACGACTCCCTGGTTCTTTTTACTCCGAGATCGCACAGTTCTTTGCCGGGGCTTCCGCTCACGGGCGATCCAAACGGGTATGCGGCCAAAGATGAAATCGCGGACTATCTGGGGCGGTATGCAGCCCACTTTGACTTGCCTGTTCAATTGGACACGGAGGTCCTCTCTCTTGCTAAAGAGCAGGGGAAATTTAAGATTCAAACCCGCACAGGGGGATATTTGGCGAGCAACGTCATTGTAGCTGCCGGACCTTTTCATAAGCCGTTTGTTCCTAAATTCCGGGAGGCGCTGGCGAGCGATGTCCACCAAGTCCATACGTCGCAATATTTGAATCCTTTATCTTTGAAAGAGGGGGCGGTTTTGGTTGTCGGCGCGGGAAATTCGGGCGCGCAAATAGCGGCGGAGCTGGCCGGGGAACGGGAAGTTTATCTTTCCGCGGGACATAAGATGAAGTTCCTCCCGCTCCGGCTTTTCGGGAAAAGCATCTTCTGGTGGGGAGACAAGCTTGGCGTGATGAAAGCCAGTGTCGACGGCAAGGCGGGCCGATTCTTGAGCCGTCAAGGCGACCCGATCTTCGGGTATGAATTAAAAGCGCTGATCAGACAGGGCAAAATCAAGCTTAAACCGAAGACCGAAAGCGCGCATGGTCATGAATTTACGTTTCAGGACCGCAGCAAGCTCACCGTCCAAAACGTCATATGGGCCACCGGCTTCAGGCCGGATTACGGCTGGATTCGAATTCCGCGCGTGCTGGACGATCAGGGAAAACCGCTCCATCATCGCGGCGTTTCGCCTGTCCAAGGTCTGTACTTCCTGGGGCTGCCGTGGCAGTATCGCCGAGGTTCGGCGCTGATCGGCGGGGTCGGCCGGGACGCGGAATACATTTCCGAGCTTTGCCGCTGATGGGGCACCTCTATCTGATCTGACAAGATACACTTTCTAGCCACACAAATTTTCTAACGGTTGCCACAAGCGCTATTTGTCCCAAGAACGTTGATTTCAAATTGTAACGGTTGCCCTGGTGCTTATTTCCCTGAAAACCGGCAATTTTGCTTAAAATCAGGCCAATAACGGCGATCACAACCGTTGCTATGAACGTTTTTGTCAAGCCCTCCGTGTGAGAGGTGCCTGAGCACGTGGCGCGAGAGCAAAAATGCGAGCGACGGTCGGCACGCTGCTATCCGTGGGTTGGTACCACATGTTATGCCTTCGTCAAGGAGAGCTCTTGCAAGCTAGAAGCGCACGTTCAGTTACTCACCTAGTGCAAACGGTTGACGCAAATTCTCTCCCGGAACCTTCGTTTGCTCCCGGGCCTCGTGCTCAGGCGTGAGCTTGTCAAGCGCTTTTCTTGACAAGCGGTTAGGTTCAAATCAACACTTTTCCTATTCCTCATTGGAAATGAGGAACGCCTCACGGCGAGTGTGGGGGTGCAGGGGGCAACGCTCCCTGCGTCTCCCCAAAGGGGACGGAAGGGGCGTTAGTTAGCCACCGGTTGTTCCACCGTTCGAGCAACAGCCCATATGAACCCGGTTAGCTCCCTGGCCACCGCGCCTACGGCCACATTTTTGTGTTTGTTCTTTCCAAAAATGAGATGACGGTATTTGTAATGCAATCTTTCTTGCGCTTTCCACGACAACAGTTGTATATCGGCCGGCATGCCATCCAAACGCTTGGCGAGATCTCCTTTCACCGCAGGCCGATGACGGTAGCTCCAGGCGGATTCCACCAAGGATCGGCGCAAGCGCCCGTTACCGGCTTTGGTCATACTTCCGCGCCGAGTACTCAGGCCGGTTGAACTCTCACGAGGAACCAACCCTAAATACGCCATGAGTTGGGCCGGGGAGCGGAAGCGAGTAAATGAACCGATCTCAGCAGCTAGAGTGACGGCCGTCAGTAGTCCAATCCCACGCAGGGACTGAAGCACCCGAATCAGAGTTGCCTTGGAGCCGACCGTGGCTTGCTGAACCAAGGCTTTTTCCAAACGCCCCATCCGCTGCTCGATCTCATTTAAGGTATGGAGCATCTCGTCGAAGGCTACTTGCATGGGCTCATAAGGGAATGTCAGTTGCTCCAGCCAGGAACGGTACTTCCGGGTCCAACGACGCTTTATCGTAGCCGGCGGTTCGATGTGATGGCGGAGCAGGAACTTCAATATCCGCTGGCGTGCCCGATGCGCGTCCTCTTTGGCGGCCTCCCGGGCGCGAACCAACTCCCGCAAAGCCTCGTCTTCCCGCTCCGGGACGTAGACAGGAGTCAATTCTCCTGCACGAAACAGACGGGCAAGCTGCTCGGCGTCCCGTCGATCCGTCTTCACGTGATCGCCAGGGCGTTTGGGAATAAGCGACGGAGCAATGACAACGCAATGGGCTCCCATGGAGGTGATCCAGCGATAGGTTTCGTAACCTGTCGGACCTGCCTCATAACAAAACGATAGCGTTTCGGCCGGTCCCAGTTCTTTGATCAGCTTGCGCAGCGCCGCCGGGGTGTGAGGAATGCTCCCGTAATAGCGAGGAGTTTCACCGCTTGCATCTGCAATAGCAACCGAAATTTTTTCTTTGGATACATCTAAACCGACGAATTTTGTGGTAGACTGCATAGTATCAGCTCTCCTTTGCTATGTAGCTCTGAAATGGTTTGGTTTTCACTATCCATTTTAACCTACGAGATGTAGCAATATGGAGGGCTGTCTTTTGTTTACGTTCATCATAGCTAGACTTTTCGCCTTCCGCCTATCGTCGCCTCTGTCAAGTAGCTGTTCGGTTTTGACCCGAGACATCTGGCCGTACTAGCCGGTCCGTCAAGGTTTCCGGCAATTTGCTTTGCGTCTGGGCGGCGGCGACAACGCCAATTTGCTGATTAAGCTACTTACGATGATTGGCGGTTCCGCCCGCCCCCCTTCACAACATCAGCCACACAACCACCGGCGCCAGCACGGAGCCGCATACGGCGCTAAGGGTCAGGGCCACGGTGCTGGTGGACACGACGACCGGGCCGAATTCCGCGGCTTTGCTCGTTCCGAGCGCATGGGAAGCGGCGCCGAAGCCGATCCCCCGCCCGATGTCGCTGGTGATTCCGCAGCATTTGAAGATGATGGGCCCCAGCACAACGCCGGTAATTCCGGCAATCATCACAAAAGCGGAGGTAATCGGCGCATTGCCCCCCAAGCTCGCGGAGATTTCCATCGCTACCGGTGTTGTAATCGATTTGGGCAGGAGCGAGATCAGCAGTTCCCGGGGATATCCCAGCCATAAAGCAAACCAAATTCCGCTGATCATCCCGGCGGCTATGCCGACGATCGCGCCGGCGAGCACCGCTTTCCATTCTTTCAGCAGCGCGTCAAGCTGCTTGTACATCGGATAGGCGAGCGCCACTACGGCGGGGCCAAGGCAGTATTGCAGCCACTGTCCGCCCCTCATGAACGTTTCGTAGGAGGTTCGCGTCCCCATCAATAAGGCGATCACGAGCGCCGAGCAGGTTAAGGTCGGGACGAGAATGGCCCATTTTAGCCGGCGGTACAGAGCGCTCATCACCAGGAACAACAGGACGATCCCTAAGGCAACGCCTGCTTCGAAAAGGACTTCACGCATGCAGCCGCCTCCTTGTTTTTCGCTGTGAGCTTGCCCGCCGCCTGTGCAACCGCTCCGCCCAGAATCATCGTCAGCAGCGTGCTGAGCACGACAATCGCAATCAGCCATTGTCCGCCTCCGGTGAACACGTGAAAATAGTCCATGACACCAACCGTCGCAGGTACAAGGAATAAGGGAATGTATTTTTGCATAAAAGTGGCTCCGTTTTCCAGCCATCCGGCGGGAACGATCCGCAGCTTCAGTGCCAGAAACAGCAGCACAAGTCCGAAGATACTTCCGGGAATCGGGGCCTTACTGAGCGTCTGAACCAGCACGCCCGCACCGTAAAATGCAGTGAGTACGGCAATTTGCAAGAAGAAGTGAATGATTTTCATAGTTAACCTCCAAAATGTAAGGCTATCTTATCCCAATCTGCGGCGCTCTTACAAGAGGCGAAAAAAGGAACAAAAAAGAAAGCGTTGACATAAAAATGATTCTATGCTAACTTGATGGTGCAACAACTTAACCGAATACGGGATTGTTACTGGTGATGCAGGCAAGACCTAAATTGTAGAGCTTGGGATACGTACGTGTATTCCGGGGACTCTTACGATTTAGGTCTTTTTGTGTTTTCCGGGGAACTCCCAAAGACAACAATGAATGTTAAGGGGGATGAACGATGGGCAAGTTTACGGAGCTCTCCAACCGCATCGTGGAACATGCGGGCGGGGAGAAAAACGTTACCGAGCTGTATCATTGCATGACGCGGCTGCGGTACAGGGAGGCCTTCGCCTGCGTGGAGCGGATCAAGGTTTACATCCGTAAAAACTACCATCGCGAGCTGACGAATGAAGACCGTCAGGGTGATCTTCCCTGGCGGTTTTTCTTTGACCTTACACGCCAGAATTTATAAAATTTCGCTCATGCGGGCGATGCGCGGTAGAGAGTGAGGGGAGGGGGAGGAGAAGAGGAACTGGGGGCTAAGGGAGACCAGAGCCGTTATCTGAGGAAAAACGGGTGTTTGCAAAATGTAACTGACATAGGTGACCTTATTTGCCTCAATTCGGACGGGAACTGAACTGTTTTTGTGCCAGAGTCATGTGGGTCCGTTAGGCCACTAGCATTGCATTAAATCTGACAAGATTCATTTTCTAGCCACACCTATTCTAACGGTAGCCACAAGCGCTATCTGTTCCAATACCGTTGATTTCAAATAGTAACGGTTGCCATGGAGCTTAGTTCGCCGAAAAACGGTAATTTTTGCTTGGATTCAGGAAAATAACGGCGCTGGCAACCGTTAGAATTTCGAAAAGGTCTTTTTTCGCAAATAGCCGCTGCTGCAACGGTAGATTTCCGGCGGGCGGACAGTATCGATTCGAAAGCCAACGCTTGTAAAGAAACCTTGAGCAAAAGTTAATGTAATGCCAATGCTTAATACCTCAAATCTTCCTATTTGAACTGGTTTAGCGCGAAATAGGGCCGTTGGTGTCCGTTGTTAGAGAAAGTGTCCATAAATATTGCAAGAATCCGAAGTACTCGGTGCTTCGGATCATGAAAGAAGGGAAAGATGAGCAAGTGTAACTGATTGGCTCAAGTAAACGTTTTTTTGCTAGTGGAACAATGTATTCCAAAAGAGAATTTTCGAAAGGCGGGATAGCGCATGGAGTTCCAAGGGGAGGAAGCCCGGGACGCCAGACTGGGTGAACCGGGGAATGCCGGCAGCGTTCTGCGTGGCTTATTTTACTTGATGTTTACGGTTTACACCGTGTTCTTGCTCAAAATCATATTGTTCAAAACCATCCCATTGTCGGCGATACTTCGGGGCAAGTTTATGCCATTAAGAAGCTTGAATGTGATTCCTTTTCGAACCATTATGGAATATTTCACGAATGAAGCCATTGAATTCGACAGAGTGCTCGCGAATGTCGGCGGGAACATCGCCATCTTTATTCCCCTGGGCATGTTCGCGGCTTTTATGGCGGAACGGAAGCCTTTGCGGCTTCAGGTCCTCTGGCTGCTGGCCATCTCTTTATCGTTGGAAGTCATTCAGTATGCCCTGGCCTTGGGCAGCAGCGATATCGATGATATTTTGCTAAATGTGACAGGAGGGGTCATCGGTATAGGCCTTGTTGCGCAACTGCGTAAGCTAACGCGCTCCGGGAATGCGCTGCTTAGCGCTATGGTAGGCGCTTATTTGCTCATGGGGATTTGCGGATTCGCGGCCGTAGCTTGGGTTGACCCGGGGGTATTGCCGTTTACCCATTCACAGGTGGTGTTCATCGAGGAGAACGCGAAAATTCTGACGGGATGGGATGAAGTGAAGGCGGATCTGTCCGGGAAACTGGCGGCGATGGGGACGGACGGGATCACGGTAAGCCCGAACGCTAAGGTTGCGCTCACGGCTGCGCCGGCGGAAGAGAAAAAGGATGTGGAAGCGGGGGATGTTCATGTTCTAGTGGATGCCTCGACGAAAATCTTCATTAGATATATTCGCTCCGATGGAAATCAGGTCATTAACCGGTATGAAGAAGGGACTTGGCCGGAGTTGAAAGAGACTTTGGGGAAATCCGGAGATACCGATCCTACGATCAGAGTATGGCTTTCTGAAGAGAATAAATCGCAGGCGAAGGGGCTGCTCATTAGTTTGGTGGAAGAGTAACAAGCTCAAGCGCCAATGACGCCAACAAACTGCATAAAAACGGGCTTCCCCACAAACACTGGGTAAAAACGGCGAGGAGCGTGTGTCATGCGGCAGGATTATGTTTTTACCGACCTGGAAGGCAAGGAACATCTTGTTGAGGAGATCCGCAAGCTGGAGAACAAGCTGGAGCAGTCTACGGGGGAAAAGGTGAACCTGATCGCCTATTCCCACAAGAATGCGAAGCCGGAGGGCTGAGCGGATTCCGTAAATGTTCCTTTGAAAAAAACGCCGGCGTCACTTAACCAAGTGCAAAAGTGCAGTTGGAGGGGGCCGAATTCGAGCAGTTAGAGCGATGAGATGCAAAAGTGCAGTTGAAAATGAGGATTGGAGGCGATTTTGAGCGAAGTGGCGAAAACGGCCTGCACTTTTGCATTTGAATCGCTCAAATGACCTGTTTCGGGGGAAATGAAGTGCACTTTTGCATTTGACGGAACGAGCTATTTTCGGGGCTTTGTATTGTTCATAATTTTGCAAAATGCATATGTGATTTTAGGAAGCGGATGGATAGAATCAAAACGAAACTTCCGATATATTTATGGTACAAATTACCTATAGGAATGAGGTTTTGGTTCTTGAAAGATTTTTATAAGAAAGCATGGTTTTGGGTAATTGTCGCTTGTTTGGTGGTGGGATTTATCGGGAGATGGATTGGAGAGCTGGCTCCGGCAGTATTGATTTTTGTTATCACAATAATTATCATCGGCTTCAAGCAATCCAATAAAAAGAAGAAAGAAGCGGCCATGGGGATCATCGCCAGCTTCTCGGGAAGGCACATACGCGGTCTTCCTCTATCAAGCGGCCATTCCGTGCGGGCCAACTTGTTAACCGATGCCATTATAATTGTCGGCAAAGATTTTGCGGGCGAGATCAAAGCTGGGCAGATAAAGAACGTTGTTGCCATGTCATATAATGAGTACGTGCAGACCCAAAGGGGGATGGGGCATGCCAACGTTGCGATCCCTTCAAACACGGCCGGAACTTTCCTGGCATTCATTATGTCAACAGCACAGGCTTTTTGGATTCGGTAGTGCTGAGGGGCAGCCCTACAGACGCTGTAGGCTTCGCGCAGAGCGCCGGAAGAAGCTCAAGCTCCCATATCGTCAATCTTTAAACACAACAATATAACTGCTTCCCGGCGCAAATCAGGACAAATCCCGCGAGGGAGGCGTCTTTTTTTGTTTTGGACATTTTTTCCCGTTGACCACTTTGAAACCAATGGCCCGCTTTTCATGTATTATAGTACATATAGATCGATCGAGGGAGGAACAGGGTATGGGAATCTTGTCGAGGTTTCGGGATGTGATGAGAGTGAATATCGGCGGTTTGCTGGAACGGGCGGAGGACCCGGAGAAAACGATTGATGAATACATGCGCCAAATGCATCGCGATTTGGGCCAGGTGAAGGCGGAGACGGCCGCGGTGCAGGCGGAAGAAAGCCGGGCGAAACGGGCGTTTGACGAATGCGCCGCGGAGGTCCGGAAGCTGCAGCGGTATGCGGAAAAGGCCGCAGAGTCGGGCGACGAGGAGCGGGCGCTTAAGTTCCTGGAGCAAAAAGCGCAGCAGGCGGAACGGCTCGGCGAATTGCAAAACGCTTATGAGCAATCCGCCGCCAACGCCGCCCAAATGAAGCAGATGCAGGATAAGCTGGCCGCCGATCTAAGCGAGCTGGAAACGCGGCGCACCACGCTAAAAACCAAGCTCGCGGAAGCGGGGCGGCTGCAACAGACCCATGCGGGCGCATCCGCCGGCGGGGTGGAAGCCGCATTTCGCGCGGCGGAAGAGCAGGCCGACCGCGCCTTGAATGAAGCGGAGGCTCTTGCCGAGCTGCGGGACGGCGCGCGGAAAGACGATCTGGATGAACTTATCGCGCAGTTGGAGAAAGGAAAAGACGCCAATGCCGGTGATTGAATACAAATGTCCGAACTGCGGCAGCGGCATGACGTTTGACAGCGAGACCGGGACGCTGGCCTGTCCGAGCTGCGGCAGAAAGGACGAGATCGAGCAAATCCCCGATCCGCTGAAGCAGCAGGTGTTCACGGAAGATGAGGTGAGGGAGTACCACTGCGAAAGCTGTGGTGCCGTGATCGTCACCGAGCCGGAGACCAGCGCGACGACCTGCAGCTTCTGCGGCTCCGCCGTGGTGCTGAGCGATCGCCTGACGGGCAAACTGGCTCCGGCGCAGGTGATTCCTTTTACGATCAGCAAGGAAGAAGCGATGGCCGCATTTAAGAAATGGTGCGGAAAAGGACTGCTCACGCCGAGAGGCTTCATGACCGCGGACCGCATCCAGGGCATTACGGGGATCTACGTGCCGTTCTGGTTGTATGATTTACATAACCGGATCGAGGTCCAAGGCCACGGGACGAAGGTGAGAAGCTACACGCGCGGCGAATATCAATATACGGAAACGGACCATTTCGAGATTTACCGGAAAATCCGCCTTGATTATGTCCGGCTGCCGATCGACGCTTCGGCGAAAATGAACGATGAGCTGATGGATAAGCTGGAGCCTTTTCCTTACGAACAGCTCAAAGCCTTCAAGACGCCTTATCTTGCCGGATACATTGCCGAAAAATACAGCTACACCGATGCGGAGCTCACCCCCCGTGCCCAAGAGAAAACGCGGCCTTATATCGACTCTTATATATCTTCAACGGTTTCCGGGTATGCCACGGTAAGCTATACGGACAAACAAATCGATACGACGGTAAAACGGGCGGATTACGTGCTGCTGCCGGTCTGGATGGTGTATTACGACTATAACCGGAAGCAGTACACTTTCGCTATGAACGGCCAGACAGGCAAGGTGGTCGGCAAGCCGCCGATCAGCAAAGCAAAGGTGGCGGCGTGGTTTGCCGGGATTTTCGGAATCTCCTTCCTGTCGTTAAAAATCGTGGCATGGATGATGGGAGGCGGATTCCTATGAAAAAGCGCTTTTGGCTTATAACGGTCTGCTTGCTGACCGCCTTCTGCCTCATGGTGCCTGCACCGGCCATAAGGGCCGCAGCGGCAGCGGAGCCTAAAACTTTAATTTATGACGACGCCCATCTGCTGAGCCAAGCCGATTACGATGAGCTGAACACCATGGCCAACGAATACGGGGCCGAACGCGAGACCGATATTATGATCATCACGACCGATAATCCGGAAAATGAGGACGTCGTCAAAATGACCGAGGATTTTTACGACGAACAGGCACCGGGTTACGATAAGCCTTTCGGCAATGCCGTTATCCTAACGCTGGACATGCGAAATCGCGACATTTATTTGGCCGGATTTTATAAAGCCGAGCAATACCTCGATGATGCGAGGTTGGATAAGATTAGGAACAAAATCACGCCCGATTTGACGGAAGGCGATTATCGCCAGGCCTTCGAGCAATATATAAAAACGGCAAACCGGTACATGGGATACGAGCCTGGCGTCAACCCGGACAATATTTTGTTCAACCTCTGGTTCCAATTGGGCGGAGCTTTGGCGATCGGCGGCATTGCTGTCGGCATCATGGCTTACCGCTCCGGCGGACGGGTGACGGTGAGCGGCAGAACCTATGAGGACGCCGGAACTTCAGGCGTTCTGCAGCGGCAGGACCGGTTCATCCGCACGACGGTCACGAAACGGAAAATCCAGAAGAGCAGCAGTTCCAGCGGCGGAGGCGGAGGCGGACGGACCGGCGGCGGGCATTCGCACAGCGGCAGCCGGGGATCATTTTAACGAAAGGGACGAGGGACAACGATGGGATTCTTTAGAAACCAATTTGCGAACGTAGTGGAATGGGAAGAGTTCAGAGACGACATGATTTTCTGGAAGTGGAGCAACCGCGAGATCAAAAAAGGAAGCAAACTGATCATCCGCTCCGGCCAGGACGCTATTTTCATCAACAACGGCAAGATCGAAGGGATCTTTAAGGATGAAGGGGAATTTAATATCGAATCGGATATCGTTCCTTTTTTGTCGACGTTAAAAGGGTTTAAGTTCGGCTTCAACAGCGGCATGCGGGTCGAGGTGCTTTTCGTCAATACGAAGGAATTCACCGTGAAATGGGGAACGCAAAATCCGGTTCTCATTCCGACGCCTCAGCTGCCGGGCGGCATGCCGATTCGCGCCAACGGCACGTTCAACTTCAAGGTAAATGACTACGTGACGCTGATCGACAAGATTGCCGGGATCAAGCCAAGCTATCTTGTGGAGGATGTGAAGCTGCGGATTACGTCCGTGCTGGACCAACTGCTGATGAAGTGGATTAGCCAGGAAGGCAAGGATATGTTTAATCTGCAGGCCAACGCCGCGGACATCGCGAGGGGCATCCGCGAGGATCTCGATATGCAGGTGCTGGACGACGGGTTTACGATAACGGGCTTTCAAGTGATGAGCTTCAATTATCCAAAAGAAATCCAGGATATGATCACCAAAACGGCGTCGCATGAAATGATCGGGAATCTCTCCAAATACCAGCAGGTCAGCATGACGGACGGCATCGCTTCCGGCAAGGTGCAGGGCGGCGGGGCCGCCGCGGACATGGCGAGCATGATGATGGGGATGAACCTGGCGAACGAAATGCTGAAAAATATGAACCAAAACCAGAGCCAAAGTCAGAACCAGAATCAGCATCAGAACCAAACGGGGAATCCGAGTTCAAAGCCGGCAGCCGGGAATCATGGGGAAACCGCGGCGCCGTCTGCGGCCGGAAAGGGTTCGGAACCGGCAGCTCCATCCGCCCCGCCCGCGCCGCCGGCATCATCCGATGCGCAGCCCGCACCATCCGGGCCATCCGCCCCGTCCGTGCCGGAAGGCGGCAAACGCCCCAACTTCTGCCCAAACTGCGGCACGAAAATCTAAGGCGCGAACTTTTGTCCGAACTGCGGGCAGAAGCTTGCTTGATACAGGGTTTGGCGCGCTGGGGACGGGCGTTGCTGCTATAACCTGCCTGCCTCCGCGCGTCAACGGCTTGGTGCCATGTGCGCCAGGCCTCTTTTTGTGGGTCATTCGCCGGAAATAGCGGCAAAAAAGGCCGTTATCCTTGCCGCTTCAGGCAATCCGGCCGAAATAGAGACATTTTATGGCGTTATTGTCCCGCGAAGGCGGCAAAAAGTCCGGTTTCCCGGGCGATGCCGGGGAATAGGAACATAAATGTCCGTTATTCTCGGGCAAAGCGCCGAAACGGCAAAATAGCGGCAAAAATTGCCGCTAAGGCCCTTGCCGCTAAGGTCGGACCCCCTTTTTACAATTCGTCCGCCAACCCCAACAGAGCGATTCCGATCATCACGAGGACGATCACGCCGTACTGCAGCTTGCCGAGCCGCTCTTTGAGGAAGATCCGCGACAGAATCACGGAAAAAATGCTGTAAGAAGCGATCAGCGGCGCCGAGATGATGGCGTTGCCGGACATGGCGAACACGTAGAAGAACTGGCCGGTCGTTTCGAAGATGGCGGCGTACCCTTTGACGCGCTCGCGGAAAAGATTAAACCGCTGCTTCTTCACAAAAACAAGATAAACGCAGGCGATCGCGGCGCAAATGAAAAAGGTAAACTCATAGGCGAGCAGGGCGGCGTCTTCGCCGATCAGCTTGAGCTCGTCCAGATAAATCCCGTCGGCAAAGGTGCCGAGACCGTCGAGGATACAATAAAGAATCGGGAACGTAATCGCCATCACGCCGATTTGGTATTTGACATCGACCTTCGCGAAGCTGGCCTGGAGGGCTTGGCGTTCCGCCCTTTTTTCCAATACGGCCAGGCTAACCACGCCGCAGGTAATGATCGCTACGCCCATCACTTCAAAGACGCCGAGGTCATGGGGGAAAAACAGGTACAGCAAAATGGCCGTGACCGCGCCGGAAGAGTTTTGCACCGGCGAGGAAATCGACAGCTCAATGTATCTGAGGCCAAAATAGCCGATCGCCATCGACAGGATATACAGCGCGGACACCGGCAAATACCGGATCATGTCGGCGGGATCGAACCGCAGCCCTTTGATCAGCAGGTAAGCTGTGCCGTGAATTCCCATTACCAGGCCGACCATGATGACGATTTTAATATGGCTGAAACGGTCATGGCTGTCGCTGCCTTTTTTATAGAACAGATCCGCGCCGCCCCAAGCGAACGCAGTGAGTAAAGCAAACATAAACCACATGCTGAAAATCTCCTTTCATTTAGCCTTATGATTATAAAGGCTCCGTTACCGGATATGTCAAGGACAAAGCTAACTACGGTCTCAGCGGCTGATAACGGAAGTTGTCCCGGTTGAACCCGGCGTGGAAGACTTAAATGATTGATTTTTAATCATATATTTGTTTATTTATTGTAAATTTTGCCGATTTATTGATAAATTTTTGGTTATGCGTTATATTTTTTGAGAGATGACTTATTGAAGGAACGGAGTAGAATCGGATGAGGGAGAGACGTTTGCAGGAACTGGAGGAGCATATTCATGCTCTGGGAACGACATCGCTGGATGAATTGTGCGAACATTTCAATGTGTCGAAGAATACGATCCGCCGGGACATTCAGGTTTTGCTGGAGAAGGGAACCATCCAAAAAGTATACGGAGGCGTAACTTCGCTGTCCCAGGAACTGATCCCTTTTGAAAGCAGAGATATTACCAATCAAGCGGTGAAACGGGCCATCGCGAAGAGAGCGGCGCAATTCGTGGAAAGCAATGAGCTGATTTTCATCGATTCCGGAACCACGACCCGGAGTATCGTCGAATATTTGCCGCGAACGGGCAAACTGACGATTATGACCACCAGCCTGGATGTCATTAACGCCGCTTCCCACTTGGAGAATGTATCCCTGCTCGTTCTGGGGAATATCTATAAGCGGGATACGAAGTCTTTTGTCGGCAGCGATGAACTGTTCCTGCTGGACAAATACAATATCAACAAGGCGTTTATGGCCGCGACCGGGGTTTCCGTTGCCAGCGGCTTGACAAACTCCGACGTGATGGAATACGAGATCAAGAAGCGGGTGGCCGAGAAGGCGAAGCAGGTTTACCTGCTGGCCGACGCTTCCAAATTCGGCCGTTCCACGCTGCTGACCTATTCGCCGCTGGACAAGCTGGACGCGATCATCACCTCGCAGGGGATTCCGGAGGAATACGAAAAGTACTGCGCCGACAAAGGCATTTCCGTCTATTTTGCGGAGGAAACGTAAAGAAAGCTAAGTAGAAGCCCCCTCAACACGCCGTTGAGGGGGTTTGTTCATAATAAGAACTGCAATTCTGAGGGAACCTTGTGGTTTTATGCCAACTGTATGAATCTTTACAGAGTCCGGCCCGTAGTAACGGTTATAGTGGATATTAATCCGTTGCTGAACAATCATCTGAAGGAGGGCTATGCGATGAGAGGAAAAATCATAAGCATCAGCGGGCTCGACGGGGCCGGAAAAAGCACGCAGCTTACGCTCTTGCAGGAAAAGCTGGAACGGAACGGGATGAAATGCGCCAGTCTGCAGTTTGAAGCGGAGGATTATGGAGAACGGGCCCGGCAAAAAGTGGAAGAACTCAAGCCGTTCGACGCGGTTTTTACCAGACTGTGCATCGATTGGAGCAACCGCTTTCCGTTAATGCATGATTTTGTATATACGGAAACGCTGCAAAATGCCGGAAACGCCCTGGCCGTCACGTCCGTGTTTGCCGGCGGGTGCCTGCAGGTCTACCACGAATGTCTGAAGCCGCTGATAGAGGCAGGCGTTCATTTGGTCGTGGACAGATACTGGTACGACGATATCGTGTACAGAAGTTTCTGGGTCGATGAGGCTGTCGTTCGTATGCTGTACCGCTCGATTCCGGCGCCGGACCTGGCCGTTTTTTTAAATACGCCCCCGGATGTGAGTTATGAAAGAAACCGGCAGCGCATCGACGGACGGAGCCCCTTGATGGGAAATCTGCAAAATGTCCGCGCCGTTGCGGAAACGTTCCGGGAGCTGGCCCAAAAGGAAAACATGCGTGTGGTCGACGGGGCGCTGGAGCTTGAGGAGAAGCACGCGCTTATCTACCGTGAAGTCGCCTCTCTACTGCAAATAGAACCTGTCACTTGAAAATATATTTCGCCGGGGCTTTATGATAAAGTAGGGGTAATAGAATTGTTCCGATATGAAAGCGCTGTCTAAACCGAAAAAAGGAGAGTGTTGGATGAGAGGATACAACTTATGGAGGCCGATCTTTTTGATTCTGATCGCGCTGCTGACGAACAGCCTTGTGACCAACCTTTGCATGTTGCTGGGGATGACCAAGGATTGGGCGAGCAACCTCGGCTTCATCGCCATGATGATTGCGGCCATCATTACATTTACGCGGTTTACGAAAAATCGGCGGAAGTAATCCGGAAAAGGTAGGCGCGAGACCGGGAAAAACCTTGGCTCGCGCTTAAGTTTTTTTACGAAGACAACTCTCCCGGAATATCCTCATCCTTCGCCGGATCGAGATCGAGGGCCTCGTATCTCTCTAGCGCCTTAGAGGAGGCCTCCAGCATTCTGCGCTTTAAATAGCCGCCTTCGATGACCCGGACGCGCTTTCCGAGGAAGCGGATTTTGGAGAGCAGGTATTCGGCTTCATCGCCCAAAAAGCATACCCGGATGCGGTACGTGCCGCGGTTTTCGTCATAGTCGACGGTCTTCTCGAAACACGAGAAGGCGTAGAGGATGCGGGACAGCTCCATATGATACTCCCGGCCGACTTCGATCAACGCCTCCGTCTTCCGCGCCTCCAGCGTCCGCTTGATTCCGGCGTGCGCCCGTTCCAAAGCGGAAGGCGCGGCCGGTTCGGCCGCGACGGCGATGATTTTGGCCAGCCGGGTGCTCATCAGCGCATGATGCCGCAGATTGTACCAGAGCAAATACCATTCCCGCTTGACCATGGAATACTCCAATTTGTAAGGCACGCCGGAATGGTCTTCGTGAACCCGCCCGCCTTTTACCTTATAAGTGACGCGAATGCCGTTTCCGTCCGCGATACTGCGGCGTAAAGGGCGCAGCAGCGGGTGATACACCTGCTTCTCCACGCTTTTAGCCTTTTCGATCAGGTGGCCGGAGGTCTCTATCGCCGGATCCTTTTCCAGGAGCGAAAGCAATTTGTCCCTGGTTTCCGCCGTAAAGGCTTCGCCCGCCGCGGGATGATCCAGCATCTTTTTCAGCCAGGCCCGTTCGTGCGCGGTGATCATAAACGTGCCGGCATCGTCCAGCCGGGAGATGATCTGATAGTTGAAAATTTTCTCAAACGGATTCATAGTACGCCCGGATCTCCTTCCATTCGGCAATCATTTCCCGGCGAAAATAACGCGGCTCCAGCACCTCGCAGCTCGAACCGAAGCTCCGCAGCCAAGGTTTGATTTCGGTCGTTCCGTTCACCGTGATTTCGTAAATGAAGGCTTCCTCGTCTTCGGACACGATCCGCCCCCACTGCCCCTGCAGCAGCACGCGTTCTTTGACAAAATTCGGTTCGGACGGCCCCGGGTTAAAAAACCTTGCCCGCACGGTCACCGGTGCGCCCGTATCGATCAGCCAGCTGCACCTCATTTTCTCCTCCAGCTCGGCTGTCTTCTCTTCGAATAAAGCCTCGGGCACTGCGTCCGCTTCCTCGATTTGCGTCATGCCTTCCATGCGGTATTTGCGGATGCCCTCCCTGCCGTTCCCCAGCAGGTACCAGCGCCCGTACTGATGGTCGTAAACGACCTTTAAAGGCAGCGTTTGCTCGGCCTTGCCCGCCGTTTCCCGCTCGAACAAGGGATTTGTATTTTGCGAGGCGTAGCTCTTGTCGGCTTTGGGCGAAAAGTACAGAAAGCGCACCTTCCGGCGGTGCCGGATGGCCTCCAGCAGCGTGAACAAATGCGCTTCGTCCAGAATCCGCGAATAATAGTGGTACTTGTATAAAAAAGGCTCGATCGCTTGCGGCTCGGCCTGCCCCCGCAGCAAGTGCTTCTTCAGTCCGTCCCGGAGCAGGTAGCCTTGGACGGAGGGAACCTGCGTACTTGCCATCACGTCGACGAAATCGTACAGATCGTAGAGTTCCTCCTCCGACAGTTCCCTAACAAGATCGTTGTCCATCCGGTAACGGTAGGGGCGGGAGGCCGATTCCTTCTTGATGACGCCGACCTCCTCCAAATACTTCAGGTCCGACCGGATCGTTTTTTCGTCGGGGAGCGGAACGTTTGGAGGGAGGCTGCCGCAGCAGATGTCCATCAGCTCCATCGCCGTCAGCGCCTGCTCGTTCAGCGCGGCAAGGAGCAGCGAGATCCTTTGCGATTCCGATTCCTTCAGCGATTTGGCGCGGAACAGGAAAAGCAGCATCGGATCGGTTGACTCATAATAGTTGAAGCGGATCGCCTCCGCCAGTTCCTTCCCCTGCTCCTCCGGCAAATGCTGATGCATGGTGCTGACGATCTCCTTCAGCCGGCGGATCGTCTTGTCGAACGTATGCACGGAGATGCCGAGACGCTTCGCGAACTGCTGCCTGCTGTAAGCTCCGCTGGTCAGCACAAGCATGCGCAGAAACTGGATTTCCTTATCAAAGCTTTCCTTGGCCATTGCTGTTCCATCCCCCCGTTTCCTAAAAGATGCTTTTTCCTAATTGTAGCAGGGGATGGGAAAGGGGGAAAGGAGCTGATCGGCCGGGATAAGGCAGGGGGGCCTTTTTCAGCGGAGCCGCTGGCGAAATATCTGTATTAGTGTTGCTGGCTGACCCCGCTTAATAAACTCCCTCATGTCCCCGACTTATGCCCCATTTCATGATCCCACCTCACTCTCCCATCTCACTCTCCCATCTCACTCTCCCATCTCACTCTCCCATCTCACTCTCCCAACTCACTCCCCCATCTCATACTCCCCTCTCATGCCCCACCTAACGCTCGCCCTCAAAATAGCGGCATTTTATGGTCTTATTTTCCCGAGTTAAACCTGTACGTGACCATTAGCGACATTTTTTGTACTTATTTTCCAATGAACGTTATGAAAAGCACCATTTCCCCTACGGTTCGAGAAAATAGCGACATAAATTACCTCTATTTCACTCAAAAGGGGTGATACCGCCCCAATAGCGACATTTTTTTCCCTTATCTACGGTACCGACGGCATCGTCGTTGACATCCATTGGGCAATTTTTTCTTTGTCGTAATACTTTCGCCATGTTCGCGGGCCGTAAAATGAGCGAAGATAGGTTCACAAGGTCATCGCTGCAGGGCGAAGGCCGGTAGGTTAAAGATCGCCGAGGCGCCTGGACGGGATACTTCGCCTGTTAAGCGACTGGTCGTTGGTTCGAATCCAACTTCCGCCGGTTGGCGGAATAGCTCAGGGGTAGAGCAGTTTATGTGCCTGTCCGCCTTATTCTTCGAGCGAGCTTTAACCAAACGGGCAAAAATAAACGCGAGGCGCCAGAAAGGGTTACTTCGACTAGTTTAGGGGATTAGTATCCGATTGTGCCAAGCGGCACAAGGCAACCTTTTCGAAAAGCAGTTTCCCTTGCGTGCGTTTTGCCAAAACCGTATAACACCGGTGAGGCGCCGGAATGGGTTACTTCGCATCCATAGCGACCATTGGAATATCCGGGCATTACGGCAGGTTCGACTCCTGCGCCGACCTATTCCACCCATTCCTCGCCGGTGTTATCTATTTTGATTTGCCGTTTTCCTATGAAAACGGGCAGGAGGTTATAACCATGAGTTTCGCGCAAAAATTGTTCGGTTCCATGCGACCGACGACACGCAACAAAGACCATTACCCGGCTTATACGCGGTCTGCCGAAGAGCAATACCTGCAGATCCTGCTGACCAATACAATGAGCAACACGTTTTATGCCGACCAAAACGAACTGCTGAATGAAGCGGAGCAGATGCATCACGAGATGGCGGCGGCTAACCCGACCTTTATGGCAAAAGCGATCGTGTATGCGCGCACCGCAGGCCTAATGCGATTGCAGCCGCTGTTTGGCCTGGCCGTGTTGTCCGCCTATCGTCCGGACCTGTTCGCGGAGATATTCCTTCGGGTGGTGCGCATCCCGTCCGACCTGTCCGACTTCTTGACAATCCTGAAGGGACAGGGCCGGGGCGAAGGCGGCCGCGCCGTCAAGCGCCAGGTGAACCGCTTCCTTACCGGAGTGAGCGAATATTGGGCGGTGAAGTACAACGGCCGCGGCCGGGGCTACAGCCTGGGCGACGTGATCGCCACCGCCCATCCGAAGCCGGCGGACCTGAAGCAGCAGGCGCTGTTCCGTTACCTCCGCGGGCTGGAAGCCAACCTTGGGCTGCTGCCGCAGGTGGAAGCACTGGAGCATTTGAAGCGGGCCGAAGGCGAAAGCGAGCAGATCGCCTGGATCGAACGCGGCAAGCTGCCGTACGAAACGGTGACCGGCGCGATCAAGCCGTCGAAGGCCGTCTGGGAGGCGCTGCTGTACCAGCTGCCGACCTTCGCGCTGCTCCGCCATTTGAACACGCTAGACCGGGCGGGCGTGCTGGATGAGCAGCGGCACCTAGATTACGTGATCGCGCGGCTGACCAACGAGGAGGCGCTGCGCAAAGCGCGCATCCTGCCGTTTCGCTTCGCTACGGCGTTCCGCCAAATCGAGCATCCGGAGCTGCGCGAGGCGTTGCGGGACGCGGCCGATCTGACCTTCGGCAATCTGCCGGAGCTGGGCGACAACACCGCGATCTTTTTGGATATCTCCGGTTCGATGCAAGGACAGTATTTGGAGATCGGCGCGGTTTTTGCCTTGGCGCTGTATAAGAAGACGCAGGGGAACTCGCTGTTCTGGCTGTTCAACCACGAGGTTCACGACGCGAAACCTTCGAAGCGCGACAGTATTCTCGGGCAAGCCGAGCACATCCGCGCTAGCGGCGGGACGGATACCGGTGCGCCGGTCCGCAAGCTGCTGCAGGAGCGTAAGCGCGTGGATCAGATCATCATCATCACGGACGAACAGCAGAACAGCGGCAGTCCTTTTTATCAGGTACTGGCTCAGTACCGGGCCAAGGTGAACCCGGAAGTGAAGGCGTTTATCGTCGACATCGCCCCGTACCGCCATGCCATGGTCCCGCAGACGGACCGCAACACGTTCTACATTTACGGCTGGAGCGACACGGTGTTGTCCTATATCGCCCAATCCGTGCAGGGATATGCCTCCATGACGGAGCAGGTCGCAACACTGGATTTGGACGCTTTGAGCAAACATAATAAATAGGTGACCGTACCTATAGAACGGCCATGGACCATGGAGTCCATGGCCATACATATCAGTAATAGCAAGGAGAGTGACCTCCCATGACCAACCCATACGACTTCCATCCAACGATTCTAAACGAGCTGCATAACATTGAGCGGGAAGAAGGGGTGCGTATCCTCTACGCCTGCGAATCGGGCAGCCGGGCCTGGGGTTTTCCTTCGCGGGACAGCGATTATGATGTTCGCTTCCTCTATATCCGGCCGGCCGATTGGTATTTGTCGATCTACGAAGGCCGGGACGTAATCGAGCGGCCGATCAGCGATCGGCTGGATATCAACGGATGGGATTTAAAAAAGGCGCTGGTTCTGTTTCATAAATCGAACCCGCCGTTGCTGGAATGGCTGCATTCACCGATACAATATATGGAGCAATATTCCGCCGCCGAACAAATTCGCCGGATTTCCCCGTTAACCTTTTCGCCAAAATCCTGTATGTATCACTATCTCCAAATGGCAAAGGGGAACTTCCGGGGTTACCTGCAAGGGGAACGGGTGAAGCTCAAAAAATACTTCTACGTCCTGC
This sequence comes from Paenibacillus macerans, assembly GCF_900454495.1. Lineage (NCBI taxonomy): Bacteria > Bacillati > Bacillota > Bacilli > Caryophanales > Paenibacillaceae > Paenibacillus > Paenibacillus macerans. The sequence continues at coordinate 4,743,268 of NZ_UGSI01000001.1, read as the reverse complement.
GGCCGGTGTTGGCCTGCGGCTGGATCGAGAAATACGATACGATGCCGCCGGTGGAGTTTGAGGACTTGGTTCAGGACCTGGTCCCCGCGAATAGCGAGTTAATGGACACGATCCAACACCTGCTGGCCCGCAAGAAGTCCGGGGATGAGCTTGATATGGAGCCGAAGCTGCAGCCGATCCACACGTATTTGGAAGAGCGCCTGGCTTATTTCGAGCAAGCGGCCGCCAAGTTGCAGGCCCGGCAAGCCCAGCCCGACGTTGAACAACTGAACGGCATATTCCGCTCCACCCTGCATGAGGTCTGGGGGTAGCCGCAATTTACTGAAGTCAGGAGGGATTCCCATGGCGATCATCCAGGTGAGATCCACGAATCCGCAATTTTCTTTTTTGATCAAAAAAAATCCGCACTCCGGGATGCTGCTCCGCTCCATCCGCAAAGGCATGGCGTACGGCTGGTATACCGGCGAGCACACCTTTAACGTGTACTTTAAAGATGCCGACAACGACATTTCATATAAGCAGCACGAACAGGAGAACTTCGAGTATTTGAACGTATCGCGGTACAACACCCCGCTGTTTCCGCTGAACGCAATCGGCGAGTTTTTTTCCGCCCCGTTAAAAGCGCAGGATACACGGGATACGGAAGGCTATGAGCATACTTTTTTCATCAATATGATTCATATCGAGCGGGTCCGGTACATCGAATTTTTTGCCAAGCATCTGAAGGAATTTACCTTTGACATCACCCATCAGGCCGATAAGAGTTACTCGCTCATCGTGAAGACGGAGAAAAGCCTGTACCTGCTGCTGCACACCGTCAGCGTATTGTGCTTGTTCCTGTCCATGTTCGGCAATGAGTATATCGATATCTCGGACAGTATTCTCGATAAGTACATCAAAAGCTTGAATGTGATCGATGCGCCGTTTTACATCCGCAGTTTGTTCGTACGGAACTTTCTTTCTTCCAGGGACCGCTTCAACAGGTACAAGGCGGAGCTGGAGAAGACGGACCGTTACGACATCCAGTTCGCCTACGGCGGCACGGCGCTGCAGCGGCGGAACTATATCGGAAACGCGCTGTCCTTCGACAAGTCGATTTTGGACGTGGGTTGCGGAGAAGGGTTCTATGCGATTCCTTTTGCCGGAAAAATCGAGGGAACTTACTATGCGGTCGATATCAACGAGGAACTGCTGGAGCAGGTCAAACGCAAGGCCGCGCGAAAAGAGCTGGATAACCTCGTCACGTTCGCCTCGATCGATCACTTCCTGGAAAGCTACAATGGGGAGCAGGTCGATGTCATCCTCACCGAAGTGATTGAGCATATGAGCCGGGACGAGGCGGGGCGGCTGATCCGGCAAATCTGCGCCAAAGTCGACTTTGAGCGTTTCATCATCACGACGCCGAACGCGGATTTCAACCGGTTTTACGAGCTGAGCGAATTCCGGCATGACGATCATAAATGGGAGATGGGGGAGGACTCGTTCCGGCAGTGGATCGGCGAGGTGCTGCGGGACACGGAGCTGCATTTCGAATTCGTGGCTGTCGGGGACGGGGTCGACAATATCAAGACGACGCAGGGCGTCATTCTTAAGAAAAAGGGGGCCTAAAGCGATGGAAATCCAAACGAAGGTCCATACGATTTTTATGCTGGTCGGTTCGACCGAATGCGGTAAAACCACCTTTGCCAAGGAGGTGCTGGTTCCGGGATTGCGTTTCGAGGACGGACGCGGGAATATCAAGGCTAACGTGCAGTATCTGTCCTCCGACGGGATTCGCCAGGAGCTCCTTGGATACGAATACGATAAATACGATCAAGTGATGCTGGAGGCGAGCGAGCAGGCTTTTCGCCTGCTGTTTGAAAGACTGAAGCTGGCCACCTCTTTTCCGATCAACGCGGAGTTTGTAGTGGTCGATACGACCGGTTTGTCCGAGGATTTCCGGGCAAAGGTGAAAGACATCGCCGTTCAGAACAATTACAACCTGGAGGTGATCGTCTTCGATTATCGCCGGCGGGAGGACTATTATGCCTCGGAGCGCTCCAAGAAGCTGATCACCAACCACATCAACCGGCTGAAAAAAGACGTTCTCGGCTCGCTGGCCCGCGAAGGCTACGGCAAAGTTCACAAGGTCCGTGCTAAAGATTTCTACCTTCCGGTTGAAGGAACAGCGAATCCGGAGTACCGCGTCGTGATCGAGAACCTTGACGATTACTTGAGCACCGTACTCCCGCAGGATCAGCAATATATCATCATCGGCGATGTGCACGAATGCGTGGACGATCTGCAGGGGCTGCTGCGCGATCACGGGTACCGTCTGGAGGACGGCAAGCTGGTGGCGGCGGAGAAGCTGCGGCATACGAAGCTTATTCTAGCGGGCGACTGGATCGACAAGGGCAAGCAAACGGAGGAAATCATCCGGTTTCTGTACGAGAACCGGGAGCATTTTTACTTTGTGCTGGGGAACCACGAGAACTTCGTCGACAAGTATTTTAAAGGCGAAATCAGCGGCGTCGATCAGGAGCTGCTGCAGACGTATTTCGATTCGGTTCAGGCGCTGCGGCAGGATGCGGAGCTGTTGGAGCGATTCCGGGAGCTGGTGTCGATGGCGCAGCCGTTTTACCGGTATGTGGGGACCAGGGGATCATCCTTCTATGTTACTCATGCGCCGTGCCGGAACAAGTATATCGGCAAGCTGGACACGAACTCCGCCCGGCATCAGCGGAACTTCCGGATTGACCGGGAGGCGCCGCTGGAAGGGCAGTTGGCTTTTTTGCAGGAGGAAGCGGTGAAGAACCACCCTTACCATATATTCGGGCATGTGGCGGCCAAACAGTCTTTTCGCATCCGCAACAAAATCCATATCGACACCGGCAGTGTGCATGGCAACCTGCTGACTTCCGTCAGCATCTCGTACAAGCCGTTTTTGAAGTCGCGGAAGTCGGGGCGGGCGGCTATATTCGAGGAGCTTCCGACGCTGTTTAAAGAGGAGCGGAAGGTGTCCGTCGGGGAGCTGGGGGAAGAAGAACTGCGCCGGCTGCATTACTGCTCGCGGCACAAAATCAACTTCATCTCCGGTACGATGTCCCCGGCGGACAAGGACGAAGCGGCAGACGAGCTCGAGTCCCTGGCGCGCGGGCTGGATTATTTCAAGGAACGCGGCGTGGGGCAGGTCGTCCTGCAGCCGAAATATATGGGTTCGCGGTGCAATGTTTATTTGTATAAAGACCCGGAGCAATGTTTTGCCGTCAGCCGGAACGGCTACAAGGTGAATCGGGCGGACCTTTCGGCCATTTATGCTAAGCTGCTGGATAAATTCGGCGGGTATATGGAAGAGCAGGGGATCGCCATGCTGATCCTGGATGGAGAGCTTATGCCGTGGAAAGCGCTGGGCGAAGGGCTGATTGAGCGGCAGTTTAAACCGATCGAGAAGGCCTTGGAAACGGAGCTTGCGTTCCTGGCGCAAACCGGGTTTGAACAGGCCTTTGCCAAGCTGAACGCGGAGTATGAGGCGAGCGGTTTTGAACGGGATCAGTTCCGCATGGCGAAGAACGACCTCAGCGAAAAGTATGGAGCGAGCGTATACCAGAACTATAAGCATATGCATGACATTCGCGAAACCCATGTTCCGCTGGCGGATCATTTGGGGGCTTATGAAACTTACAAGCGGCAGCTGGAGCTTTATGCGGAGGACGGGGCGTTGGAGTATAAGCCGTTTGCCGTGCTGAAAATCGTCTATGAAGATGGTCGGGAGCAAGTGCCGGAGTGGAAGACGTCCGAGATGTACGGTTTTCTTTCCGAGGATGAAGCGCTTTTGCTCGATCTGTCCGATCCGGATTGCTTGGCGCGGGCGGAGCGGTATTTCGCCAAGCTGACGCTGGAGCAGCATATGGAGGGAGTCGTCATCAAGCCCGAGGTATGGAACGGCAGGACCGTGCCTTATATGAAGGTGCGCAATCCCGAGTACCTGTCCATCATCTACGGGTATGACTACAAGTTCCCGCACAAATACCGCAAGCTGCTGAAGCAAAAGAACGTCAACCAGAAGCTGCGCACTTCGCTAAGCGAGTACCGGCTCGGGATGCAACTGCTCGGTGTATCTTTCGCCGACATAACCCCGGACCATGCCGCGTATAAGGAAATTGCCGCCAATCTGCTGTTTGAGGTGGCGCAGGAGCGGGAGATCGATCCGCGGTTGTAACATGACAAAAGAGTGCCCGAGCCCGACAGGTTGGTTGCGGCTCAAGGCACTCTTTTTCGGCTGCATCTATTCGACCTGTCGCTGTTTCAGCAAATCCCGGATTTCCGTCAGCAGCAGCTCTTCTTTGGACGGCGCCGGCGGCGCTTCGGGCTTCGGATCTTCTTTGCGTTTCAGTTTATTGATACCTTTGACAAACAAGAAAATCGAGAAGGAGACGATAAAGAAGTCGATGATGGTCTGAAGGAACGCGCCGTATTTCAAGATGGTGTCGCCATATTGGAATTGCAGTCCTTTAAGGTCAATGCCGCCCATCAAGAGGCCGATCACGGGCATCAGCATGTCTTCCACCAGGGAGGTGACGATTTTCCCGAAAGCCGCACCAACGATGACACCGATGGCCAGATCCAGCACGTTGCCCTTTAGGGCGAAGGCTTTGAATTCTTTCCACATGGTTACCAAACCCCCCTTTTCCGCATATTACAGGCAGTATACCATGAGGGGGCGAGCGGTTGTCCAGCACAAGACACTTTGCAGCCCGGATACATTCGCGATTTCCCGCCAAAAAGCTCAGGTTTCGAGCGGGTATTGCGCCAGCCCGCCGGAAATCTAACGGATGCAGCAGCCGCTATTTTACGAAAAAAGCCCTTTTCATGCCTTAGGCATTTCGTTGAAGAAAGCGACATCCTGAATCGGCAATCTTACCGTCGGGTGTCCGGGCTTCGCCGCCTTACCGATGGCGATAAGCATAACAGGAGCGTATCTCTCCGGAATATCGAACGCTTCTACAAATTTAGCCTGGTCATAGCCGCCCATCGGGACCGTATCATAGCCTTTAGCGCGGGCGACAAGCATAAGCTGCATGGATACCAAACCACCGTCAATAGATACGGATCGGCGAATAGTCTCCTTAGGCATGCTCGCGAACATCCCTTGATAACGTTCCACGAACGATTTAGCCGTCTCTGCAGGCATGTAACCCGCATCGACCGCCATTCCGTAAATTTTCTCGGCCAATTTATAACATTCCAAATCTCCGAGTACCGCAATGACAGCCGAAGCCTCAATCACTTGCTGCTGATTGAAGGCGATCGGAAGCAGTTTTTGCTTCAGCTCTTGCGAATCGATTACGAGAAAACGCCACGGCTGCAGATTGGCGCCTGAAGGAGCCAGCGTAGCTTGCTGCAAGATTTCGTTCATTTCCTCCCGCGGAATCTTTACCTCGGGATCATAGCTGCGGACGGACCGCCGATCCTGAATAACGTTGAAAAACTGCTGCTGCTCCACCGTTTGGGACGATTGTGAAACGGACATGCTTCTCTCCTCCTTATAAATACTGTGCTCAATTTAGGCACAGTATTTTTTGAAATAAAATGCAGTCGAATTATCAACTGCAACTTAACTGAGTACAGTATATAACGTTCCGGCTCACATTGCAATCCGGTAATTATTCTTGCATCAAATCGGCTAACGTATGCTGCTTGAGCAGTTCGACAGCCTGCTTTTGCACTTCTCCCATAATCGCTTCGAGCTTTTGTTGGCCCGAGGTGCATTCCTCTTGAACCTCTTGTTCGCAGCAATCCGATTTTACAGCTAAAAATATATCCGCCAGTGTAATTTGATCCGGACGGCGCTTCAGATAGTAGCCCCCATTCCGCCCTTCTCTCGCTTCGACAATACCGGTGTGCGTGAGCTGCGCCAATACCCTGCGGAGGAATGTGGCATGCGATTGGACGTTGCTGGCAATGGCCGCGCTGGAAAGCGGTCCCTCGCATTTGGCAAGCAAGATCAGGGCATGTACGGCAATGCCGAAACGCGGCGGACCGATCTGGACGCTCCGGTTAGATATCATAAAAATCCCTCCTGTTTACAGTGTATCGCAATCTCACAAAATATTTCTACATCACAGCACTAACTTCTATCTCCGAAGGTCCCACGTTTCGTTTGCGTATTTGTCCCGCGATTAGCGGCTTGACGAGATGTTTCGTCACAAAAAGTGAAAGAAGCAATCTCTTCGGCCCTTGCAAAGCAGGGAGATTGCTTCTTTTGGACTATATTGAGCTATCGCATACGCCCAGTTGATGAGTTTTATTATACCCGCTATGTAGATTCGTTTCAAAATATTTCTTAGCTTACGCAGGTTCATGCCATTATGCTTTGATTTTCACTTAGCGTACGTTTTACGCGATTATCTTGGTGTCACCTGCCTGACTTCCTCGTGGGAATGTTGTGTTAAACCAAACTTTCCTGACCAAACCGTCCTGGAAAGGTTATAATGCAATAAATGGAAACGGCTAGAAAGTGAAGTGATAACGATGTTAAATCCGGCAACGGAAAAAAGCTTAAGCAAGCTGATGAGCAAAATGCTGCGCCATACCCCCGAGGATTTCAGGCTTGTCCTCGATCCCGCGGACGGTTCATGTCCGGTGGATTCCCTTCTGAAAGCCATCAGGGCACAGGCGAAGTGGTCATGGGTAAGCCGCGAAGATATCGAACAGGTGGTCCGCAACTCGGATAAGCAGCGTTTTGTGATCGAGGACGACCGGATTAGAGCAAGATACGGCCATAGTCATGACCGGGTAACTTACACCCCGGGTGAGCCTCCTGCTGTGCTGTACCATGGAACCAACAAGAATGCCCTCCCGTCTATACTGAAAGAAGGGCTTCATCCGATGAGCCGGCAGTACGTGCATTTGTCGGAAGGGACCCATTTCGCCACGCTTGCGGGCAGCCGCAGAGGTGAGCTGGTTATTCTTAAAATAGACACACGAGGCGCGGAGCGGCTTGGAGTTACATTTTATTTTGCCGGCAATGAAGTATGGCTGGCCGACCGGGTGCCGCCGGAATGCTGCAGCATTTGAAATCTACGGGAACAGGGGGAAAAATGAGAAGCGGGGAACGAACCAGGCTGGATTCTTTTCAACTTAGAATCATGCATGCTTCCGGCATTCGGGGGACGCTGATCGTCTTTTTGTTTTTGGTCTATCTTTGCGCCTTCCCGACTCTTGCCCCGCCCATGTTGACATGGGAATTTTACATCGCGGCGGCCATAACCGCAGTACTGACGGTTTGGGGCTTATGGATCGGCGCCAATCCTTACCGCTGCGAGCTGCAGTTCGTCCTGTACGCCGGTGTGCTTGGGCTGGGGATGGCGGTTGCAAGCCATATGAGCATGTATAAAATCATGTACTCGATCGTGCACCTGCACGGATCGTGGTTCATCTGGCTGGCGGGGAGCGGAAATGTGCTGCTTATCGGCTTTATGGCGTTTTATTACGATAAGGCGTTTCATGACGGGACCTACTATCGGCTGGAACAGGGCTCTAAAAGTCCCAAAGGGTCTAAAGAACCTAAGGATTCCAGCAGCTAAGAGTCCGAAAGCCATCATGGGGCGCGATATTTTCGCGGCTTAGGGTATATGGCGTACAACTTGTCCGCAGCCCTCTTGGGTGACGCGGGCCGGAACGCCGCGGGCGTGTTGGTATTTTCGGGATTCGCGCTGCTGGGGTCGTTTATGGGCGTCATTTTTTTGCATAAATATTTTTTTATCCGCCAAAGACTGGATCGAATGCTTGAAATATACCCTTTGCTTGCTGAACCGCCCCAAACGGGAAAGAATCGCGGAAGCGGGGCGGGAAAAACGGGGGAGTTAATAATATCCGGCTTAAGGCGGACGAGGAGGAATCAAACAGTGAATCCAACAATAAATCCAACAATGAATCAACCTATGAGCACGATCGATATTGGCGTGAATTTAATGCACCGCTCGTTTCAGCGCGACCGGGAGCAGGTGGTGGAGCGGGCGGCCGCTAGGGGCGTCTCGCCTTTGATCATTACCGGGACGAGCCTGCGAAGCAGTGCAGAGGCGGCGCGTTATGCCGGAGACTTTCCGGGGAAGCTGTACGCTACGGCGGGCGTTCATCCGCATGATGCCAAGGGCTGCAACGAAGAGACGATAGACAAGCTTAGGGAATTGGCGCAGCTTCCCCAGGTGGTCGCTATTGGGGAGTGCGGGCTCGATTACAACCGGGATTTCTCCCCGCGCGACGTGCAGCGCAAATGGTTTGCCGAGCAGATCCGCTTGGCGCTCGACCTGAACCTGCCGCTGTTCCTGCATGAGCGGGAAGCCTCCGGCGATTTCACCTCGATCTTGAAGGAGCATGGGGTAAAAAGAGCGGTGGTCCACTGCTTTACGGGAACTGAAGCGGAGCTTAAAACGTACCTGGCGATGGGTTTCCATATCGGGATCACCGGCTGGATTTGCGATGAGCGGAGAGGACGCCATTTGCTGGATCTCGTCCCCATCATTCCGCCGGACCGGCTGATGATCGAGACGGATGCGCCGTTCCTGACCCCGCGGGATATGAAGGACAAGCCGGCGGACCGGCGGAACGAGCCCGCCTTTCTGCCGCATATTGTGGAGACGATCGCCCGCTGCACGGGCAGAACCGCGGCGGAAATCGCCGAGATGACCACGCAAACCGCGCGGGAATTTTTCGGTATATGAAAAAAAGCAGAAGCGCCGGGCTTCCCAATCCGGCGCTTTCTTGCATTATTTTCTTTTGTAGTGCTTCTCCCAGTCGTTGACGGCGTCCGCTCGGGGAAGCGAACGGCTCTGCAGCCACCGGCAATTTTCCCATTCATGTATCGCTTCTTGTTGGGGCTTATAGAATTTGTAATCGCAAATATCCCAGGAACAGTACAGTTTGCGGTACCATCCGCCGTTTTGCATATCGCCTGTAAACCGTCGCACCGCTTTACCGGCTTGGCGTTTGGACCAGCGTGTCCCGGGCGTGGTATGATCTGTCCATACCGGTTATTTTTTCACACTTCTGCTCATTTGGGCTCTCTAACCTCCTAACGGGAAGCTAGAGACCGTCCAATGTCTTCATGTGTCACCTCATTTGAGAATTTATGCTTTCATTGGATTGACGTTTGCGATCGCGAAAAGTTTCAGACTAAACTCGGACAAAACGGGGGAGTTGCCGTGAACGAAGAAGTTTTATACAGCAAAATCAAAGGCGGGTTGTACGGCGTGGCCGTGGGCGATGCGCTCGGCGGAACGACGGAGTTTATGAGTCAACGGGAGATCAAGGCGCAGCACGGTTATTTGCGGGAGATCATCGGCGGCGGGGTGTGGCGGCTTGCGCCGGGGGAAGTGACCGACGATACGATGATGACGCTTTGTGTGGCCGAAGGCATTCTGGAAAATCCGGCCGAGCCGATGGAGCCCATCGGGCGGCTGTTCCTGGAATGGTACAATTCGAGGCCGAAGGACATCGGCAATATTATCCGCCACGTCTTCGAAAGTTACGAGGGCAACTGGTTTGAGGCCGCTTTTTACGCACACGCTGATCTGGGGCAAAGCGCCGGGAACGGTTCCCTGATGCGCTGTCTGCCCGCAGCTTTGGCTTACGGGGACAGCGCCGACATGGAGCGGGTGACGCTCATGCAGTCGAAGATGACGCACTACGATCCGCGCTGCGGCGAGGCCTGCCTGATCTATAACCGGATTGCCGCCCGCCTGCTCCGCGGTGAAGATTTAAGGTCCGCCATCTTCGCCGAAACGGCCGGGACGGAATATGAAGGACTTTTTGAAACGGCCCCCGACTGCGAGCCGAGCGGTTTTGTCGTGCATACGTTCCGGTGGGTTCTCCATATTTTGCTGCATAGCGCGGACTTTAGCGAAGTAGTGCAGCGGGCGGCCAATTTGGGCGGGGATTCCGATACGATTGGCGCCATCGCCGGGGGACTGGCCGGGATCCACTACGGCTACGAAGCGATTCCGGCCCGATACGCCGAGTCGATCCTGATTAACGATAGACTGGACCGGGCCATCTCCGGGTTATGGTCCCTGCGGACGTCCGCTTCCGAACGCGGCAAGGAGAAATAAGAAAACGACGCCTGCGGATATGAAGGTTTTCTCAGGGGCTCGGACCATTAGTTGCAAAACATACAACTAGATTTCAACGAAGAAGCGGGTTCATATGCTTTAATTGTATTTCCTGCAACTAACATCCCAATATCTGCACCAGTTTTTTGAATCGCGCGGATTTAGTTGCAGGATTCGCAATTAAACAAGCGCCCCGCTCCATTTTCCGATCAATAAATGTATCTTTTGCAACTATTCAGCACCACACTCCTAGGCCCGAAGCAGGATCCCACATTTCCATGAAAAAAGCAGGGGGCCTTCCCCCTGCCTTGAGCAACCGCTGTTAATATTGGATCTTCAGGCTGTCGCCTTCGACATACACGCCTTCGGAGCGGGTTATCGGCAGCTTCTGCTCCGCCGTAAAGCCGATCGTTTCTCCGTCCCTAAGCGTGACGTCCCGGTCGATCACATACCCGGCGATGTCGATCAGGAAATCGCGCAGCTCGGCGGGCGAGGCCTGGCTGTCCAGCACTTCGATCTCATCCTTGCCGAACGATGCCAGCCCGTTCGTGTAACCGCTGACTCCCGCTTCGCTTCCGACCAATCCGAAGTGGATCAAATTAAGCAAAGGAACGATGTCCTCCGACTTCATCACTTCCGCCAACTCCACATAGAACTCCGGCTGAAAAACGGTCCCGGACATGTAGATGCCAACCGCGTTCGGCAGCTTCAAGCAGCTTGCCGCCAGTTTGGCGTACATTTTGCCGCTATCGAGCGAGGAGCCGGAGCGGGGAAATGTAGCCACGATGATTTGGGCCACATGCGTTTTGGTCACCTCCACCGCCTCGCGCCACAGATAGTTGCCTTGGGCATGAAACTCGGCTTCTCCGTCCGGCACGGGAGCGTCGACAAAGCTGACGGCCAAGGTGCAGCCCTCCGCTTCAAAAACCAGGATGCTTTCCTTTTCTTCTCCGGGGTGTTCTTGTTCATCCTCGTCCCGTGAGTAGGCGATATTCCAATCCTGCAGCAGGTTGGCCTTAATCAACTCCAGGTCGCATTCATGGGTATTGAGCAGCACGAACCCGTTAAAAATCCCGGAGGATTTCCCGTCTTCTTCATTGCCGGCAGAGCCATCCGCCTGAGTCTGAGTCTGAGCCTGCGCTTCCGCGGCCTCCAGTTCCGCCGCCCGCTTCATCCAGTACTCGCGGATCATTTCGACCATGGCGATCGCTTCCTGCTCGGCCGTGGCCGGATCATAGGGCTGCATTTCACTGAAAATATGGCCGCAATGCTCGGTGTCGGACGGATCTTCATAACCTCCGCATACGCCCAGGAGCCACTTGCCGAGCAAGTTCTTTTTGTACTTGAACATGTAGTAGTGCATGCCGTGCAAATCAAATTCCCCGGCGATTTCGATTTTTCCGGGTTCCCGGCCAAGTTCGTTTTCATGTGCCAGCCAACCCACCATTGATGCCATGGCCGCCTGCTGTTGGGATGTCATTAATTCCTCTCCTTCGTGAGTGAAAATACTCTTTAAAGGTATATTCTACCAACGTTAGAGAGGCAGTTCAATGCTCCCTCAGACCTCCATTAGAACTATGGAATTTCATGGGAGCGTATAGTATCCTAACTTTGGCAATCAACCGCTTTAAAAGTGGATCAATGTTCGAAATTATACATGGACATTTCCCCAAGAAGGTGTAACCGATTGCAGAACGCATGGATTGAAAAGGGAGGAAACGCAAGTTGTTCAAAAAAACGATCGTGATCATGAGTTTGCTATTGGGTTGTATAAGCGGCGGCCTGTCGGCGGCAGCTCAAACCTCGGCAGCGCAAACCCTGGCTGCGCAAATCCCGGCTGCGCAAATCCCGGCTGCGGAAGAGGGGGGCTTAATCGTAACGGAAACGGGCAGCGATAATACGGCGGAAGAGACCGGCGGAACAACGGGCCAAGCAGCGGATGGCCGCCCCGAATCGGAGCTGAGCGATGCCATCGTTTTATCGGTCGATAGCTCCAAGGCTTACGTCAAGGGCCAAATGACCCGAATCGATGGAATGAATTCCGGGGTCGCCCCTTTTGTGGAGAAAGGAAGTGCTTTAGTCCCATTACGCTTTTTGGCGGATCAGGTGGGGGCGAAAATGTCGTTTAACGCAAAGACAGGGGACATCACGATTACGGCTGGCGGCCAGACGGCCAAAACGCGTATCGGTGAACGGGTGCTCTACATCAATGACCGGAAGATCGTCATGAGCGCTCCGGGCCAAGCGGTGAACGGCACGACTTATTTGCCGCTGCGGAACGCGGTCGAAGATCTTTTTCAGAAGAAGCTGTTTTTTAAAGACGGGATCATTGTGATCAGCGACAGTGAACAAAACATTTCCGGCGATGTGCTGGCATCTCTAAAGAAAAGTTTGCAGCCCAAAGCCATCTATGCCGGTAAATTAATGATGTACTATATGTACAGCGACGGGACGGTCGAGAAAGTCGATATTGACACCCGCCCTTCCTCGGAGATCCGGTCGCAGGAAATGAATCGGGTGGAATATACGGATGGCCGCTTTTTTTACATAAAGGATTTTTTGGGGACGGTGGATAATGATTATTTTTACCGAACAGATCTCAATGGGAATCTGATAACTTTCCATTTTCCCCAGGGTGAGCAGTTGGGTCTCGTGATGGGCCAGGACGGGGATCTCTATTTCAATCGGCCGAACGGCGACATCGTGAAGATCGGCTATGACGATGATACGGGCGCACGCCATGTGATCGGCAAGGGCTATTTAATGAAAGACAACGCCTATATCAAAAACGATGTTATTTGGTTCACCGACGGCGAAGCCAATTATGCCATTTACAAGCTGCAGAACGGAAAAAAAACGAAACTGTCCAAGGCGAATTGCTTCATCCGCTATGTTTACAATAATTGGATTTATTATGGCTATTACGAAAACAAACGCTGGACGTTGTACCGCATGGGGATGGACGGAAGCCATCAAAAGAAACTGTCCGGAGATGCCGATGTAAACGATTCAATGATCTTCAACAACAAAATCTATTATCTGGACAACCGCGCTAAAATGCTGCGCGAAATGAACCTCGACGGATCCGGCAAAAGGGCTGTCGCCAAACTGAACGATCCCGGGATGCAGATTTTCGACATGGTCGGGGGAACGCTTTATTACACCGAAGAAAATCAGTTGAAGTGGACGCAATCCTTATGGAAGGTCGACGTTTTGACAGGCGCGAAAAAACGGCTGGCCACCGAGGAACTCGATTTTGATTCCGGCTGGCTGCGGATTAGAAACGTCAAAGCGTTGGGGGATTACGTATATTACACGTTCGCAGACGGGGTGTATGCCGTTAAGAAGAACGGGGGCGCTCCGAACAAGCTTGGGAGTTTGCCAAATGCCGGCAGGGATGCCGTCAGCATTAAGGAACAATGAATATTTTCGTCAAAGGACACCGGCTCACGCCGAGTGTCCTTTTGTACGTAATCCCGTTAGAATAATCAGTGCGTAGGCCCAAAGCAGCCAAGCCGCCAACAACGGCATGCTGCTGTCGCTTATCCCCGGGAAAACGAAGCGATGGAAGGGGAGCGATACTACGTCAAGCAGCATCCCGGGCAAGGCCGTGCACGCGGCGGGGACCAAGCGCTCCAGCGGTGAAAGGCGAACCATGGAATACAACGGCGTCATACATCCCCAAATCAAAGGGATCGCGGCAATGAAACAAATCCCCGTAATAAGCGGCTTCTCCACATCGATCAACAAGCCTCCGAAGAAGTGAAAAACAAGGGTGGCCGCGAGCCAGAGGAGGAATCCCCACAGCAGGAAAACCTTGTTCCCCGTCCTGGTTGTTGTTCCGGTTTTCATTTGCTCACTCCTTTAGAAATAAAATGGAACATGGCCTGAAGCGCATCAAATGCTTTTTCTTTAGGAAAATCCTCGTCCAGCAAAGCTTGCACGGCCAGCCCGTCAATGATCGCGTTCATCAGCATGCCCCATTGGTCCATCGAGATTTGCTCCACGGGAGAGCTTCCCCAGCGGTCCTCAAGAATTCCGGCGAGGTGTTTGTTTTCTTCGCGGATCATCTCGCCCAACCGCCGGCGGTTGGGTTCCAGATGCAGGCTGGCCGCCAGCGAAGCGAAAAACAACCGGTGATAGGTGGAGTCGTACCCGCACCTTTCTTTGGCCGATTGCAGCGCCTCTTCCACGCTGGCATGGCTCTGCCGCAGAGACTCCCAGGAGGAATCGCATAGGCTCTGCACCAGCTCGATCATTAACTGTTCCTTCGTCCGGAAATGATAAAAGACGGTTCCCTGGCTCACCTTCGCCTGGTCGGCGACCGCCTTCAGCGTCGTTTTTTCAATCCCTTTTTGTACGACGCATTCCTGGGCGGCCCGCAAAAGCTCCTCACGGGTCACCACATTGGGTTTTGCCATAGGTTTATTTCCCTCCTTCACAGTAAGTTGGTCAAATAACTAACTCTTCGTTGTAAGTATTATCCTACATGCCGGTTTTTGGTTTGTCAATTGCAGGTAATCATAACAGTTGCAAAGACAAGGGAGCAACCCGACCTAAGGGATGGCCTCTTTTGTATAATAGAAAAATAAGCTTGCAATTAACAGCGGAGGGAAGCGGATGAATGAAGCGATACTGGTCATAGAAGATGAAGTGAAAATTGCGCGCCTGCTTGAAATCGAACTGGAGTCCGAAGGCTACCGCGTAGGCAAGGCAAATAACGGAACCGAAGGCTTGGAAGCTTACCGTCGCGGCCATTGGGATCTGATCCTGCTCGACATTATGCTCCCGGAGATAAGCGGCATTGAAGTTCTCCGCCGCATACGTCAGTCGGACGAGCGGATCCCGGTCATTTTGCTTACGGCCAAGAGCTCGGTCGAAGACAAAGTTTCCGGCCTCGATCTTGGGGCCAACGATTACGTGACCAAGCCGTTCCGGATCGAGGAGCTGCTGGCCCGAATCCGCGCCGCTTTGCGTTTGCGCAATACGGTGGGCTTGGCTCCTCAGGTCGAAGTTTCGTCCGAAGAAGCGTGGCTCGGCGCCGCCGGTTTAAGGCTGAACGAGCAAACCCGGGAAGTCCTCCGCGACGGCGATCCGGTGGAATTGACGCCGCGCGAATACGACCTGCTGGTGTTTCTGCTCAAGCATCAGCGGCAGGTGCTGAGCCGGGAGCAGATTTTACAAGCGGTCTGGGGATACGATCATTACGGCGATACCAATATCGTTGATGTATATATCCGGTATGTCCGCAAAAAGATCGACCGCGGCCGGGCGCAGGAACTGATCCACACGGTCCGCGGGGTCGGATATGTCCTGAAGGAGCAGCCATGAAGCTGAGAAGCAAAATTTATTTATATACCTCCGCTCTGTTCGCCGTGCTGCTGATCGTGGTAAATTTGTCGGTGTATATTTTGTTCGAGCGTATGTCGGTCGGCCATGAAATCAAGCGGGTCGAAGCGGAAGCGGAGGCGATCGTCAAAGGCGTGCGGCAGTCGGCGGGCTTGATTCCGCCGGACGATCTCCTGCGGGCGTACGCTCCGCTGAACGGAATGCTGAGGATCGTAAAGAGCGACGGCACAAGCACGCCTCCGGTAACCACCTCCTCCGAGCAGCAACTGAGCAAGCTCAAGTATGCCTTCGAGGAGGAGCGGAAGACACGGCGCATAGACGTCGGACGGACCGGTTATGTTTGGGTTTCGGTCCCGGTAATCTGGCCCGACGGTGAAGTCGTCAACGTTCAGGTCATGGAATCGATTGCCGACACGGAGGGCCGTCTTGCGGTGCTGCGCACGGTGCTCGTCGCGGTAACCCTCATCGCGTTGATCCCTGCTTTGGTGTCCAGCCGGATTTTGGCGAACCGGATGATGACGCCGGTCTCCTCGATGATCGGAACGATGAAGGAGATTATGCGCAGCGGCCGGTTCAAGCGGCTGAGCCAGAGCGGTTCGTCCAGAGACGAGCTGAAGGAGATGGAAGAGACATTTAACGGGATGATCGACATGCTTGAAGCCAACTTTGAGCGCCAGGAGCGCTTCGTTTCCGACGCTTCCCATGAGCTGAAGACGCCGCTGACGATCATCGAGAGCTATGCGAGCCTGCTGCGGCGGCGCGGCCGGGAGCGCCCGGAAATCTTTGACGAGGCGGTCGAAGCCATCTTGTCCGAATCGCTCCGCATGCGCGAAATGACGGAACAGCTGCTGATGCTGGCCAGGGGACCCGAGCACTGGCAATTGAAAGTGGAGCGCGTTGATCTGGCCGGGGCGGCGGAAGAATCGGTCCGTGCTTTTCGCAATGCCTATAAGCGGGATGTATCATTATTCGCCGAAGGACCTATTTGGCAAAATACGGATGCGGGCATGCTAAGGCAGCTGTTGTTCATTTTGCTCGACAATGCGCGTAAATACAGTGAAACCGGCATTGCCGTGCGCGTTGGGGCGGATGAGCGTGAGGGGTGGATCACGGTGGAGGACCGGGGGGTCGGAATCCCCCGGGAGGAGCTGAACAAAGTATTCGACCGCTTCTATCGGCTGGACCCGGCAAGAACGAGGCGGTCCGGAGAGGGCGGTTTTGGACTGGGGCTGGCGCTGGCCAAGGAGATCGCCGGGGCCCTCGGAGTGCGGATTAAGCTGGACAGCCAAGTAGGGCAAGGGACAACCGCCTCCCTGATTTTTCGCAAGGAGCAGGCCGGTGAATAGTTCTCATGGAATTCTCATTTTCACCGGATATACTGGGGGGAGCGGCAATGATGAAAGGTGATGGGAGATGAAGCTGCGGTTTGGGCTGAGATTTTGGATGGCGGGGATCGTTGTGCTTGCGGCTGCTGCCGTACTGCTCATGGTCTGGCAGCCCTGGAAGAGCGGTGAACCGGCGTTGACCGCGCAGGATGCCGAACAAGCCGTGCTGGAGCAATATCCCGGCAAAATCGAACAATCCGTTCTTGAGGACGGTCAATATAAACTGCGGCTCCGCTCTGAATCAGGATTGTATCAGGTTGCCGTCGACGCCGGTTCAGGCAAGGTGAATTCGATCGAGCGGATCGAAGCGGCAGCGGATACGGAGCGGAAAACGCTGCTGAGCCGGGAGCAGGTTAAAGCGGATTTGCAATCGCGCATCGACGGGGAAATCGCCAAGCTGGAGCTTGTTGAACTGGAGGGCAAGCAGGCTTATCAGGCGGTAATTGTCCAGCAGAACGGCACCAGCCGGGAAATGACGCTTGACCCTTATACGGGGGAAACGCTGGTTTCCCGCACGATTTCTTCTCCAGGGCGGAAAGAGGGCACAAAAAGCCGGCTGCTGACGGAAGACGAAGCCGCAAAGCTTGCCCTTGCCGAGATTCCTGGAGAAGTCGACGATGTAGAGCTGCGCGGTGCGGACGGCAGCACGCCTTATTATTTGGTGGAGATCGACCTGGCGGACGGCCGGGAGGCGACGGTGGAGGTCCAGGCGATCTCCGGGGCGATCCGGACGGTAACCTGGGATGATGATGAAACCGATTCAGATGATTGATGGACGCAAAGCTTCACTTCATTTTCTCAGCAAATTCTAATGTTTCTCTTTCCGGCTTCTCATTTGAGAAGGGTAATCTAATTGGGCAGGCACAAAGCGAAAGCGAAATATTAGAAGGAGGCATTTTTATGATGATGAAGCGAAAAATGTGGGTTGGTGCCATGTCCGCGGCGCTGCTGCTGGGGGCGACCACGGCGCTTGCCAGCGCGGGGGCGGCGGGCCAAAGCACAGGAAATACCGGAACCGGGGCAACCGCAAAAACGGCGGCTCAGTCGGGAAAAAGTTCCTACATCACGATTGAGCAGGCGAAAGCCGCGGCATTAAAAGCCGAGGCCGGGCGTGTCGAGGATGTGGAATTGAAGCGCAAATCGGGCAAAGTATTCTACGATATCGAAATCGAGCAGGCCTACGGTGATGTGGACGTACATGTTGACGCCGTAACGGGGAAAGTATTGGCGGTCAAGGATAGAGAACATGACGACGATGATGATGACCGTGACGACCGTGACAACCGTGACAACCGTGACTATATTGCGGGATCGAATAAAGGGCTGCCTGCCGGGGCGAAAATCACCTCCGATCAAGCTTCCGAAATCGCGGTCAAGCAAGTAAACGGGGCTACGGTCACCAAAGTTGAGCTTGATTACGACGACGGGCGGTACGTTTACGAAGTCGAGCTGAAGACCGAACTAGGCGAAGCCGATGTGGACATCGATGCCGTTACGGGCAAAGTGTATTCCGTGGACGAGGATTTTAAGGATTGGGATTAATCGTTTTTAGTCAGTGATTTGTGCCGTAAGGGCAGCGCGTCAGCAATGGATGCCGCTGCTCTTTTTTTCGCCCGCATATTCAATGTTCCGTTTATTTTATCTGCAATAATGCCATGGAAATTTCAAAACGAATCGGTTACGGTATAAATAATTGGATTAAAAAAACAAGTGGGGAGAGAAGGCATTGAGTTCAAAAGTGGGAGTACCTTTGGAAGGGTTTGCTGAATTCAGCAGGAAGGTGGCCGCGGAAGGCGCGGTGCTGCTGAAAAATGAAGGACAAGCGCTGCCGCTGCGAAGCGGCGAAAGCGTTTCGATTTTCGGGAGAATTCAAGTGAACTATTACCGCAGCGGCACGGGTTCGGGCGGCAGCGTCAACGTGGCCTACACGACCCATCTATTGGACGGCCTGCGGAGCAAAAAGCAAATTCGGGTGAATGAAGAGCTGGCGTCCGTTTATGAAAAGTGGATCGCGCAAAACCCGTTCGACAACGGCGGAGGCGGCTGGGCCGCGGAACCTTGGCACCAGAAGGAAATGCCGCTCACCGATGAGCTGGTGGCCGCGGCGAGAGCCAAGTCGGACAAGGCGATCGTGGTGATCGGGCGCACCGCCGGCGAAGACCAGGACAACGCTGACGCGCCCGGCAGCTACCGGTTGACGGACGATGAAATTGCGATGCTGCGGCGGGTTACGGCTCATTTTGAACAGACGATCGTCGTCCTGAACGTCTCCAATATCATCGACATGAGCTGGCTCGACGATGAAGCGTACGCGCACCCGATCCCTTGCGTCATTTACGCCTGGCACGGCGGGATGGAAGGCGGCAACGCCATCGCCGACGTGCTGGCCGGGGACGTCCATCCGGGCGGCAAATTGACCGATACGATCGCCTATTCGATCGAGGACTACCCGTCTACCCGCAACTACGGCAACGAATTCAAAAACCTGTACCAGGAGGATATTTATGTGGGGTACCGGTATTTTGAGACGTTTTGCCCGGATAAGGTGCGGTTTGAATTCGGCTATGGATTGACTTATACGGAGTTCGGCATCAAGCCGGAAGAGGCGAAGCGGGTCGTCAAAAATGGCGGGGAGCAGCTTGAAATCGGCGTGACCGTGCAAAATATCGGCGTAACCTATCCCGGCAAAGAGGTGGTTCAGGTTTATGTTGAAGCGCCCCAAGGCCAGCTGGGCAAACCGGCCAGAGCGCTCGTGGCTTTCGCCAAAACGCAGGAGCTGAAGCCGGGGGAATCGCAGCGGCTGACCATAAGCTTCCCGGTGAATGCCCTGGCTTCCTACGACGACGGCGGCTATACCGGTCACCGTTCCGCTTACGTGCTTGAAGCCGGGATGTACTATTTTCATGTAGGGAACAGCGTCAAAAATACGGTTAGGATCGGCGTGGACGGACAAAACGGGTACGAGGTGCCGGAGCTGCGGGTTGTGGAGCAGCTGGAAGAAGCGCTGGCGCCGACGGAAGATTTCACCCGCATGAAGCCGGGGGCCCGCAAGGAAGACGGATCTTACGAAATCACCTACGTGGAGGTGCCGAAACGAACCGTATCCTTAGCGAACCGGATTGAACAAAGGCTTCCCGAAACGATCGAGCAAACGGGGGACCGCGGCTATAAACTGAAGGACGTGCATGACGGCAAAATCAGCCTGGAAACCTTCGTGGCCCAGCTTGGCGACGAGGACCTGGCCGCGATCGTCCGCGGCGAAGGGATGAGCAGCCCGCTGGTGACCCCGGGTACGGCTTCGGCGTTTGGGGGAGTGAGCGACAGCCTGTTCCGCTTCGGCATCCCGATCGGATGTACGGCGGACGGCCCGTCCGGGATCCGCATGGATACCGGGGAAAAGGCGACCCAGGTGGCGATCGGCACCCTGCTTGCGGCGACCTGGGATCCTGAGCTGGTCGAAGAGCTGTATGTGCTGGAAGGCAAGGAGCTGCTGAGAAACAACATCGACACGCTGCTCGGACCGGGCCTCAATATCCGGCGCAGCCCGCTGAACGGGCGGAATTTCGAGTATTTTTCCGAAGACCCGCTGCTCACCGGAATTTTTGCAACGGCTTGTACCGCCGGCATTAAGAAAGGCGGCTCCCATGCGACGCTCAAGCATTTCGCCTGCAACAACCAGGAGCAGTACCGCAGCAAGGTCGATGCGGTCGTTTCCGAACGCGCGCTCCGGGAGGTGTATCTCAAAGGCTTCGAAATGGCGGTGAAGCGGGGCGGGGCCAGCTCGGTCATGACCGCGTACAATCCGCTGAACGGGCATTGGGCGGCGTCGAATTACGACCTGAACACGACGATTCTTCGCGGAGAATGGGGCTTTACGGGAATCGTGATGACGGACTGGTGGGCGATGATGAACGATGTGGCGAACGGCGGTCCGGCGGATAAGAAATATACGAATTTTATGGTGCGGGCGCAAAACGATCTGTACATGGTCGTCAGCAACTACGGCGCGGAGGTCAACGCCATGGACGACAACACCATCGAATCGCTGGGGAACGGGTCATTGACGCGAGGGGAACTGCAGCGCTGCGCCATGAATATTTGCCGGTTCCTGATGAACGCGCCGGTATTTTCGCGGAAACAGGAGATCGTGGAAACCGTTCATAACTTCAAGGCGAATCCGGCGCTGGTTTCGGAGCGGATTCCGGAGCAGGTTCAGGATCTGTCCGTGAACCCGCAGGTTGAACCGGCTGCTCACGGATCGACCTTCATCAAGGTGGACCGCGCCGGCCAATACCGGATCATCGTCAACTTAATGTACGCGGACACCAATTTGGCCCAAAGCGCCTGCAACCTTATGCTGGGCGGTCAACTCGTAACGACGGTGCAAACGAACGGAACGGACGGCAATTGGATTCGGCAAAAGCTGGTGAAGATCGGGCTGGAAGCGGGAATTTACGAGCTGAAGCTGGAATTCACCAAGCCGGGGCTGCAGATCGGATGGATCGAGTTTAAGCAAGTGTAATTTACGGAGCGACACGGCCGTTTCCTGTTATGCAGCGGGGAACGGCCGTGTTGTTTCCTTAACATAAAACAAGACACCGCAAAGGGTGCCTTGATGGCCGCCGCCCGTTCTACATAAACATGCCGCCGGACGGCTGCTGAGTTCCCTGGGGAACCGTACCGTAGGCGTGCACGAACGTATCGGTCGTATTTTCCTGAAGCGTAGGCACCTGGTAGTACCCTTTTTGGTTGGCGTATTGGAAACATTCGTAAGCCATGTCCGCGCATCTATTGGCGCTGGTTTGCACAAAATGACGCAGCGAAGGGTTGGCCATTTCAAGCGCGGCTTTCATTTTTAAGGCGGCCGACTGCTTATGGCAGTTTAAGAGAGCCAGGGCTACGTCCGCATCGTCGAGTTGATCCGTGCTTTGAGCCGGCGTTTGCGTTTCCGGTTGACGCAGTCCATACATCGGTTGATACGAAGAGCTTGCATAGTTCGGCATGGTTTCATGGGTCCCCATTGTTCCCCCCGCAGTCGGCATGGTCCCGCCGGAAGTAGCCATCGCTCCGCTGGCGTGCGCCACCGTTTTTTGGCCGCGGGCCGGTACGGCTTGAGATGCCCCCGTTTGCTGCGCCAGCTGTACAAGTTGATTGTAATCCATGGTACAGGCTTGCATTTGATGATTCATCATCATTTGCAGCTGCTGGTCTTTTACGTAAGGGCGGTAAAGCATCATCGCATTCAATCCGGAGATTTCGTTGCTTAAAATCTCGTGGACTTCCATAACTTCATGTGCGCCAAGCTTATTCATCGTTTCAATTCCCTCCAAGCAAAATTTGTCATTCCCCCCTTAATTGTGCTCCGGGATGTTTTTAAGTATGCATACAAGCTCCTTGATTTCTCTTGTTTGCCAGTGCTGCATAATTTCAGGGAATTTTGGGAATTTTGTTAATAAAAACGATTTTGACAAGGAGTTGCCGTTCATGAAAACATTGAATATTATTGCGCTGGCTCTGCTGATTATCGGCGGGATCAACTGGCTGTTGGTGGGACTGTTCCAATACGATCTGGTGGCGGGCATTTTCGGCGGGCAAAATTCCGCTTTGTCCCGGATCATTTACGTTATCGTTGGAATTTGCGCGTTGTATTCGCTGAAATTTTTTAATGATGTGAGCGAGGATCGAGTTTCCAGATAATCGTTCGCCATGGAGCAGTATGTGAAAAAAATCCCCTTCGGTCGGGTGGCCAATAAGTCCGTGCGGCAAAGGCAGACCCGGAAGGGGATATTTTTTTGAAGAGGTGTCCCGTTGTATAGTTGTAAAATGCAAATCTTACAATTACCGTTTGCGGCGCTTTATGCTATGACGCTTCACGCTGTGGCGCTTTACAGGCTTGGGGACAGGCTGGATGTACGGGGCCAGACCCGCGGCGATCGCCCGATGCCCGCGGTCGTTTGGATGTATGGGCAGCGATCCGCTTAACACATCCTGAAGTCTCCCCGTTTTATAACCGGCAATGAACTCCGCTTGCCTGCCTTCGAACCACTGATGCGCAGGCGCGACCCTGGCCCCGTGCCGAACTGCGGTTTCTTTAATGACCCGGTTCAGCCGCCCGATCCACTCCTCCGCGGCGGGGCTGTTCGGAAACGGGTTGTACTGCGTGCAGCATACCAGGTTTGCCTGGCTTAGATTGCGAATCTGAAGCAAAATTCCGTTCAGATTTGCCCGATAAGAGCTCAAAAGCCGTTCGTCCGGCTGCAGCTTTCCGGTCAATAGCGAAGAAATCGCCGTGCTGGCCAGGTCTACCCCGCCGATCCATACGGATACGACATCGGACATACTGATCATGGACGAATCCCGCCATAAGACGGCGTCCAGCAGCTCATGGCTGCTCCAACCCGGCCGGGCCAGCACAAATCCGCTGACCTTGCGGGAGTTCGCGGCATTCAGCGACGATACGACAAGCTGGGGATAGGCTTTGGCCGGAGAGGTGGCATTTTCTCCGAACGTAATCGAATCCCCGAGCGCGGTATAAATCATTTTTGTGTCACCCACCCGACGTTAGTATTACCGTATCATATGGCAATCGCCTAGCGGGTGTGCGGGCATTTCGGTGCGCAGCGCCATTATTATCGGCCGTGAGCCGGCCTTGGCAGCCAAAAGTACCGGCTTTGAGCTTCGGCATGTGCCTGGCGTTCACCGGCCGTGCGCCAGATCGGCTGCCGTGAGCCGGCTTAAGCCGTCACGCCCGGTTCGCCCCGGGAGTGGCGGATGAGCTCGGCGTAATAGCCGCTTTGCGCCAGGAGCTGTTCATGCGTCCCCTGCTCCGCGATGCGTCCGCTTTGGATGACGATGATGCGGTCGGCATGCTGGACGGTGGACAGGCGGTGGGCGATCACCAGGGTGGTCCGTCCCTCGGAAACGACGTGCAGCGCGTTTTGGATCAGCAGCTCCGTTTGAGAATCGAGGTTGGCGGTCGCTTCGTCCAGGATCAGGATCTTCGGCTTAAACGTAAGGATGCGGGCAAAAGAAATCAACTGCCGCTCCCCGGCGGACAGCCCGCTGCCCCGGTTGGACAGCAGCGTATCGTATCCGTCTTTGAGCCGCTTGATCATCGGATGGGCGCCGACCCGCTGGCACGCCTCGATCACCTCTTCGCGGCTGATCTCTTGCCGGAACAGGCGGACGTTGTCGACGATGGTACCGGAGAACAGGAACGGGTCCTGCTGGACCAGTCCGACCATGCGGTGCAGGGACTCTAACGGCAGGCGCCGGATGTCGATGCCGTCGATCTCGACGCTTCCCTCGCTTACATCATAGAAGCGGGTCAACAGGTTGACCAGCGAGCTTTTGCCCGCGCCGGTCGTGCCGACGATGCCGATGAACTCCCCCTCGCGGATATGTAATTCCAGGCCGTGCAGCACTTCCTGGCCTGCGGTGTACGAAAACCGGATGCGGTTGAAATCGATCCGGCCGCGAACGGAGGCGAGGTCGGCGGGCACGGCATCCTCCGGCTCCGGATCACGCACCTCCGGCTCGACCGAGAAGATGCGCCACAGCCGGTCCATCGATACCATCGTCGATTGCAGCGTGTTCCACTGCTGCGTGATGGCGTTGATCGGCTGGAAAAACTGGCGGATATAGCTGATGAACGCGTAAAGCACGCCGAATTCGATGCGCTGTCCCAGCACCGCGATCCCGCCGATCCACACGACAAAGGCGACGGACAGGTTGCCCAAAATATCGAAGGAACGGTTGAACAGCACCGAAGCCCGCACCTCCTGCAGGTTGGCCTGCAGGTAGACGGTGTTCCGCTGCGTAAACCGCGACGCCTGCTCCTTCTCCTGATGAAAGGACTGAATCAGGCTCATGCCGGTCAAATTTTCCGCAGTGAAGGCGATCAGCCGGGACAACAGGGCGCGGGCCCGCTGGTAGCAGGTGCGCAAATATTTGCGGAAGGCCAGGGAAATGGCCGTAATAATCGGAAACAGGATCATGCAGTACAAGGCGAGGCGGGCATCCAGGGCGAACATGAAGACGACGATCAAAATGAGCGACAACCCGTCGCGTACGAGGCTTAACAGCACTTGGGTGAAAAACTGGTTAATCGTCTCCGTATCGCTGGACTCATTGGTGACAAGCCCTCCCGCGGAGCTGCGGTCGAAGAAGGACATAGACTGTCCGGTGATGTGGCGGAACAAATCCTTGCGCAAGCGGGCAACGATGCTCTGGCCGGCGCGCTGCAGCATATTGGCCTGGAAATAAGAAAATATGCCGCTGATAGCCTCCAACAGCAAATACGTGATTGCAAGCGTTAACAGGATACCAGCTCCGTGTGCTCCGAACAACACCTTTTCGTCGATGGCGTATTTGATCAGCACCGGCTGCAGGAGGTCGGCGGCGATCGCCAGGAACGCAAAGGCGAACACGCCAAGGAACGCCTTGCGGTGAGGTTTGGCGTAAGCGAAAAGGGCGGCGAACGCCTTGCGCCGGTTTTCCGGGGATAGCTCGTATTTTTTCGGACTTTGTTCCATGGTTTTAGCCGGCATCGCTTTCCCCTCCTTCCTGAATGGCGTGCAGCGCGGCGTATAACCCGCCGGCATTCAGCAATTGGTCGTGCGTGCCCTGCTCGGCGATCCGGCCATCCTCAAGCACGAGGATATGGTCGGCGTGTTTAACGGCGCTGATGCGATGGGCGATGATCACCGTCGTTTTGCCTTCGCGCGCCAAGCGCAGATTGGTCAGGATTTTCGTCTCGGTTACGGCGTCCACCGCGCTGACGCTGTCGTCCAGCAGCAGGATCGGGGCGTCCTTGATCAGCCCCCGCGCCAGGCTGGTGCGCTGGCGTTGTCCGCCCGACAAGGTCAGCCCGCGTTCCCCCAGCTTAGTTTCGAACTTGTCGGGGAAGGCGGCGATGTTGTCGTACAGGTCGGCGAGCTTTGACGCTTCCACGACTTTTTTCAGCTCTGAATCCCGGTCGAAAAAGGCGATGTTGTCGCGGATCGTCGTGCTGAACAGGAAGCCGTCCTGCGGTACGTAGGCGATCTCCGAGCGCAGGCTCTCCAGCGACAAGTCGAGGACGTCGTCGCCGCCGATCAACACCGTGCCCCGCGGCGGATCGTAAATCCGCAGCAGCAGCTTGACGAGCGTCGTTTTGCCGCTGCCCGTCCGGCCGACGATGCCTAAGGTCTGGCCCGGCTTCAAGCGGAGACGGATGTCCGTAAGCGACGGTCTGGCCGCTTCGGGATACGAAAAGGTTAAATTCCGGATTTCGATGCTCAGCGGCCGGTCTTCGAGCTGCAGCGCACTTTCGGCTTCGCGGATGTCCGGCTTCACGGCAAGCAGCCGGTTCAACCGGTCCAGCGAAGCCCTGGAGCGCTGCATCGCATTGATGACGTTGCCGATCAAGCGCAGCGGATTCATGATCATGCGCAAATACAGCGTCAGCGCCACGAAATTGCCAAGCGACAGTTCCCCGCGCGTCACCAGCATGCCGCCGTAGGCGATGGCGATGGCCATCGCCATCGCGCCGGTGAACGGCAGCAGCACCTGAAACAACGAGGTGATGCGGACCAGAGACAGCTGATTGCCTAAGATCCGGTCGACGGTTTCGCCGAACCGGCGGTAGGCGGTGTCTTCGGCGGCGAAGCTTTTGGTCACTTTGACGCCCTCAAACTGCTCTTCCGCCGACTCGGTCATGGCCGCCAGCGACTCCTGCACCTTCCGCGAGCGGTCGCGAATCAACGGGCCGATGCGGACGACCAGGAACGGGATGGCGATGAGCGGCAAAATGCTGACCACGATCAAAAGCGCCGGAATATCGCTCACCGCCATCATCACGATGACGGAAATCAGCAAAACCGACGCATTGGTCATTTGATTTAATCCGTTAGCGATCGACTCTCGCACGCCGGTGACGTCATTCATCACGTAGCTCAGCAGCTTGCCGATGCCGTTTTTGGAAAAGAAGGATTCGCTTAAGCGGGTAAAGTGCCCGAACAACTGCTGGCGGGCGCGGAATTCGAAGATGCGGCCGAGGCGATGGTTAATGTATTGGCCGATTCCGAAGCAGCCTCCGTAAACGAGCGCGATCAAGGCGAGAATCGAGGCGTGGTAAACGACGCCGTTTCTCGTCAGATTGCCGGTTTGCAGGTTATCGGTAAACTCTCCCAGCACTTTCGGGAAATACGAATACGTGATGTTGGCAACCGCCAGGAACCCGACGGCCGTCAGGTAAAACAGCAAATGCGATTTGATGTGATCAAGCAGCAAAGTTTTTCCCCGCACGAAACATCCCGTCCTCTCCCCATTATTAATGCCATTTTATCATATGGCAAAATGTCCCGGCCATAAAGCCGGCGCCTCCCGCAAAAAGAAGAGGCGGCCCGGGTTTACCGGGCGCCTCCGGATAAATATTTTTCGGTCAGGATCGCCAGCATTTGGATGCCGACTTCGTTATGCCCGCCTTCGGGGATGATGAGGTCGGCGTATTTTTTGGACGGCTCGATGAAGGCTTCATGCATCGGCTTTACAGTGGCGAGGTACTGCTGGTGGATGGAATGGATCGAGCGGCCGCGTTCCTCGATATCCCGCAACACGCGGCGGAGGATGCGGACGTCGGAATCGGTGTCCACGAACACTTTAATGTCGAGCAGGCCCCGCAGCTTCTCGTCATACAGCACGAACAGTCCCTCGACGATAACGATATTGTTGGGCTGCAGCATGATCGTTCTGTCGGACCGGGTATGGATCGTGAAATCGTACACCGGCGCGTAAGCGGCTTGTCCGTTTTTCAGAAGGGTGAGATGCTCCACAAGCAGTTCATTGTCGAAGGCGAAAGGGTGGTCGTAGTTGGTCTTTTCCCGTTCGGACATCGTCAGATGGGTTTGATCTTTATAGTAATTATCCTGCGAGATGAATGTCACTTTATCCGTATCAAGCTGCTCTATAACCGAGCGGGCCACCGTGGTTTTACCGGAGCCGGTTCCGCCGGCGATACCTATAATCAGCATGGTGATTGAAATACCCTCCTAAATAAATTCCCGTTAACACATTCAAGTATTGTAGCATAGCGCCGGTTTTTTTTCATCTTGATGCTGGCAAATGGCGCGCTTTTAAATCATGGCAAAATTGTGGCGTGATTCATTCAATTTCATGTGCGTACTCATAATTATGGATGGAACAGGTTTACAATAATGGGGTAGGGTCCATTTTGAATATATCCTGAATAAGAGGTGCTGCCGATGTGGCATACAAAATCCCGGGAAGCCGTGCTGCGGGAGCTGCAGGCCGACCCGGCGCCGGGCTTGACAAGCGCGGAAGCCAAAGCCCGGTTAAGCAAGTACGGACCGAACAAGCTGAAGGGCAAACCGAAAAAAAGCATGTTGTCTCTCTTTTTGGCCCAGCTCAAAGATATGCTCATTTACGTTTTACTGGGTGCTGCCGTAGTGACCTTGTTTGTCGGGGAATACATGGATGCAGTGATCATCCTGGCCGTCGTGCTCCTGAACGCGGTCATCGGCGTGATCCAGGAGCAAAAGGCGGAGAAAGCAATCGAAGCGCTGCAGCGGATGACGACGCCCAAATCGCTCGTCCGCCGCGACGGCGAGGTGAAGGAAATCGACTCCGGGGAGGTTGTGCCCGGGGACATCGTCATCCTCGATGCCGGGCGCTACATTCCGGCTGATCTGCGCCTGCTGGCGAGCGCCAACCTGCAGATCGAGGAATCGGCTTTGACCGGGGAATCCGTGCCGGCGGATAAAAACGCCGACGACATCCACGAGGACCCGAAGATGCCGGTCGGCGATCTGACCAATATGGCGTTCATGTCGACGCTGGTCACCTACGGGCGCGGCGAAGGAGTTGTCGTGTCGACGGCCATGGACACGGAGATGGGTAAAATCGCCAAAATTCTCGACGAAGACACCCGGGAGTTCACGCCCTTGCAAAAAAAGCTGGAAGAGCTCGGCAAAATACTCGGTTACATCGCCATCGGCATCTGCGTGCTGATTTTCGTGATCGGGCTGATCCAAGGACGCGACCTGTTCGAATTGTTTCTTACCGCGATCAGCCTGGCGGTGGCGGCGATTCCGGAAGGGCTTCCGGCCATCGTGGCGATCGTGCTTGCGCTTGGCGTTACCCGCATGTCGCGGATTAACGCGATCGTAAAGAAACTGCCTGCGGTCGAAACGTTAGGTTCCGTGAACATCATCTGCTCGGACAAAACGGGAACGCTGACGCAAAATAAAATGACGGTGGTCGAGTATTTTACCGCCGCCCCCTTAAATGAAGAACCGCCTTTGGAGATGATCAAAACCTTCGTCCTCTGCTCTGACGCTACCTACGAGAACGGCCAGGGAACCGGCGATCCCACGGAAATCGCCCTGGTTGCCTACGGCGAACAGTATAATATTCAGAAGCGTTCGCTGGAAGCGGAATATAAAAGGGTAAACGAAAAGCCCTTCGATTCCGACCGCAAGCTGATGTCCACCTTAAATCAGACCCGGGAGGGCTACCGCGTCCATACGAAAGGGGCGATCGACCAGCTCCTGCGGATTTCGGTTTCGGCCGTCGTCAAGGGGGAAGTGGTGCCGCTGACCGAGGAACTGAAAGGCCAATACTTGCAGGCGGCCGAAAAAATGTCGGACGACGCGCTAAGGGTGCTTGGCGCAGCCTATAAGGACACCGACCGCCCACTGCCGCCGGAGGAAATGGAACAGGATTTGACGATCCTCGGCTTTGTGGGAATGATCGATCCGCCGCGCACCGAGGTAAAGGACTCGATAAGGGAGGCGAAAATGGCCGGGATTACGCCGGTGATGATCACGGGCGATCACCGAAATACCGCGGTCGCCATCGCCAAGGAGTTGGAGATCGCCAGTTCCCTGGAGCAGAGCATGACGGGCGCGGATATTGACGAGATGACGGACGAAGCATTTGCCCGGCAAATCCCCAATATCCGCGTGTTCGCCCGCGTGTCCCCCGAGCACAAGGTCAAGATCGTCAAAGCGTATAAGGCCCAGGGAAATATCGTCTCGATGACGGGGGACGGGGTGAATGACGCGCCGTCCTTGAAAACCGCCGATATCGGGGTGGCCATGGGCATTACCGGTACCGACGTATCGAAGGGCGCCGCCGATATGATCCTGACCGACGATAACTTTACGACGATCGTCCATGCGATCCGGCAAGGCCGGAATATTTATGCCAACATCCGCAAAACGGTGACGTTTTTATTGGCCTGCAACTTTGGGGAAGTCGTAGCGATTTTGGCGTCGATCGTCTTTTTCTGGCCTTTGCCACTGTTGGCCACTCAGCTTCTCTGGATCAATCTGGTGACGGACACGCTGCCGGCGATCGCGCTCGGGGTTGATCCGGGCGAAGAAGATGTGATGAAACGCAAGCCGCGGGATCCGAAGGAGGGCTTCTTCGCCGGCGGCGCCGCGGTACGGGCCGTGATCGGCGGCCTGCTGATCGGGGCGCTGACGCTGGTTGCTTTTTACGTGGGCCTACGCGAATACGGCTATGGACTAAGGTCTGAAAATATTCCCGCAGACGCGATGACCTATGCGCGGACGATGGCGTTTGTCGTTTTGGCGGCTTCGCAGCTGTTTTACTCTTTTTCGAAACGCAGCGCCACGAAGTCGATTTTTACCGTTGGCCTGTTCTCCAACAAGCTGTTGGTCGGGGCGGTCCTCGCGGGTTTGTTTTTACAGTTCGTTTCCATCACGGTTCCGTTTTTGGCCGCGGCCTTCAAAGTGCAGAATCTGAGTTTTGCGGATTGGGCCATCGTCATTGGGCTGGCGCTTATCCCGCTGCTGCTGAGCGAGGTGATCAAAGTATTCACGCGCATGGTGAAACCTAAGGAAGCTTAGCCCTTAATAATAGAACAAATTCCGAAAACGTGCATAACCCCTCAATTGGAAGTGTTTTTCCAAGGAGGGGTTTTTATTTGCGGCACGGTGTCTCCGGTTGGGCATAAAGAACTATATGTTTTGCAGATTCCTCTCTCATTCCAGATTCCTACTTCCGATATATAAATAAGGCACGGGATACAGGAAAAGGGAATCGGATTGGACAAGAGATCAGAGTACGTGGGACGGGCTAACGGACCGAAATAACCTTATTTCGTCGAATTGCATTAAGGCCCATTTTAACGGTTGCCACAGCCGCTATTTGCTCCAATAACGCCTTTTTCAAATTCTAACGGTTGCCATGGCGCCTATTTAGCTAAAAATCGGCTATTTGGGCTCAGATTAGAGCAGATAACAACGCTCACAACCGTTAAAATTTCGAAAGGGTCTTTTTTCGCAAAATAGCGACGGATACAACCGTTAGACTTACTTTGTCTCTAACCTTGGTATTTGGGTTCATAATTGTGCGTTACAAATATGTATATAAATCAATTAAGGATGCTCCTCTCTACCCACAAGGTTTTTCAGCTGCTAGAAACGGAACTGTGAAGAATAAGGTCAACAATACAGAATTACTTAAGGAACTACGAGCTATAGAATTCGGTACTTGGCACAAAATTTACAAGGATGGAATGAATGCAAATGGTAAAAAAATCTCAATCCACTACTTCCAAAGCCAATTAGGTCAAGTTTATAATGTCAAGGTGAAAAACGGGTGGAGTAACTCGTCAAGTCAAATGCCCAAATAAAGGAGTGGTACATTGAATTTACAAATTCAATTGAAGCATTCAGATGAGATTCAAAAATTTTTATGTATATTAAATCTTGGTATGCTTGATTCCTTACTTGAAGGGGCATTAACATTTGAAGATGCATATGCATATGCATATGCATATGCATATCTATACCGTCCTTATGTGGCACAACTTCTAAAACAAAATGATGCGAACAAGGAAATAATTGAAATGTTTGAAGAATGCTGAATGTTGGAAGATATACGAGACATAGCTCCCGAAAAGCTAAAAGATGCACTTAAGGTGAAAAAGAAAGAAACATTAGATTTACTTAAATCCATGTCTAGTACACAAAAGCCGATGTATTGGCTCAATAAATTTGACGAATGATTTAAAGACCTTGAGGGCAACCTATTCCCGGTGGTTTTTTTTCTCGCGCCTGTTTGCGGGCGGTAAGCAACGTGCTAATTCCGGTCAGAACCCCGACCAGCCTCGACACCCCGTCCAACAGTTTCAAGCACAATTCAAGAATGGACACGGCCCCACCCCCCTTCGGGTTAGCTCCACCGCGTCCACCCACCGATGCACCTCGTCCACTTATATTCCAAATTCTCGAAAATGATAGAAGCTAATTCAGAAGGCCGATACTCTTGTACTCCTGGGTCCGTCGCTATGTGTGTCTGTATACATAAACGGGTTAAGCCGGCGAGTTATCTCGATTTAATCGTTGCAGTAGTTGCAAAATGTACAATTATTTATCCGGAAATACTCCATAGCACTTGATTAAGTGCAAATCCTACAATTACTCCGCTCTTTTTTGAGGAAGGGGAAAGAAACGGGAATGTAATTGTATGAAATGCAATTAAAACGAGTGATTGGGCAGTTGGGTATGAAGTTAGTTGTGCAAAATACAATTAATCGTCGTAGTAGGTAAAGCTGATCAAGCGCATTTTTGCCAGTAAGTCGAACAGGTTTTTTATTACGATTGAGCGTTTATTTTATCGGCTATAAATATAATTTTTTCAAAAATCCCTTGTTCTAAGCGCAATGTGGGTATGGTGACATCACTTTGATGTCAATGTGATCGTATAAAAAATTTATTCACGTTGATATAATATGGGCATCACTTGGGGATGGAGTGTGATGGTCCATGGAAACGATAAGAAGCTATTTGAATGAGCTGATAGAGCTGCGGACTGATGAAATTGGGAATGGCGTGTCGATCCAAGATGAGTATCGTGGTAAATCGAAGAGATTGCAATTGTTATTCAATGAAATGCTTCAATGTTTGCCTAAGGACAAGCAATCCAAGTTGTATCAATACGAGGAACTGCAAAATGAAAGAATTTCAAAGGTTTATTCGATCATGTATAGACAGGGACTAATGGATGGGATACATATAACCGCTTTGATAGATGAGGGGAGAAAGTTTGATAACGAGTTATCACAAAAATGCGACTTTAGTCATGAGTAAGAAAACTCCGGTTCAAAAAAAGCAGGCCGTCCATAGGTCCGGCCTGCTTTGCGGCGTTATTCCAGGTTTAGTGTTATTCGAGGTCTACGCGCTATTCCAAGTTTGCGTGCCTGCCGTACATCTCGCTGCCCGTGATTCCTTTGCGTTCCATGCATTTTAGAATGACCGCGTCATAAAAAATCAACAGCGTTTGTTCGAACAAGGAGGCCATGGGCTGAATCGTATTGTAACGGCTTTGCTCCTTATCCTTCGGAGAACCCGGCAGGCGTACGATCACGTCGGCCAGTTTCCCGATAGCGGATTCGGGGGAGATGGTGACGAGCGCTACCCCGGCTTCCAGCGTTTTCGCCTTTTGCGCCATGCTGACCAGTGCTTTCGTCTCTCCGGAGCCGGAACCGATGACCAGCACGTCGTTCTTGCCGATGCTGGGGGTCACCGTTTCACCGACGACGTAAGCGTCAAGGCCCATTTGCATCAGCCGCATGGCAAACGATTTCGCCATAAACCCGGAACGGCCCGCCCCGGCCACAAACACTTTATCGGCCTGGAGCAGCCGGTCTACCAACCGATCGGCTTCGGCTTCCTGAATAAAAGAGACGGAATGCTGCAGCTCTTCGATAATTTTTGCGGCATATTGCACGGTATCCATCCGCACCGTTACCCCTGAGCGACCAATCTTTGCATTTCTGCGGCCACGGCCTTTTTGTCGGCCTGTCCGGTAATTCCTCCGCCAACGATGACAAGATCGGGATTGGCCTTGACTACGTCGGGCAGGGTGTCCAGCTTGATTCCGCCGGCCACCGCCGTTTTGGAATTTTTCACGACGTTCTTGATGATCCGCAATTGCTCAAACGGACTTTGGCCTTCCGCCTGCAAATCGTAACCGGTATGAACGCAGATGTAGTCTACGCCCAATGCGTCGATTTCCCGGGCCCGGGTTTCGATATCTTTTACGTTGATCATATCCACCAATATTTTGGTGTTATGTTTTTTGGCCTCTTCCACAGCGCCCCGAATCGTGGCGTCGTCCGTCGCCCCCAGAATGGTTACGATATCCGCGCCGGCTTCCGCGGCTTTCATCACTTCGTATGCGCCGGCATCCATCACTTTCAAATCGGCCAGCACTTTTAATGACGGAAACTGTTCCTTAATTTCTTTGACCGCGCGGAGACCTTCGTTAATGACCACGGGGGTTCCGATTTCCACGATATCGATATGCTCCTGCACCTCGGCCACGATTTGTTTGGCTTCAGGGATGTTGACAAGATCAAGCGCCAACTGCAATTCCATTATAATCACTCCCGATGATTTAGAATGTGGTGAACGTAAGCCCATCATAACCGTGAACTGCTAACGATGTAAGTACGCACTTTAAAAACATATAGTTACTTGAAAATGACTATATGTACTTGATTAGCACCTATTGCCCTAAAGTATACTGTGCTCCCCTTTTTGTGGTAGGATGGGATTGGAGGTGAGATAACGTGGGAAGATTTGATGAAAGAACGTTTAACTGCGAAAAAGAGCTGACCCTGCATATCATTGGCGGGAAGTGGAAAATGCTCATCATGTGGCATCTTGGCAAGGAGGGGACCAAACGGTTCAACGAGCTCCGTTCCCTCATTCCCGGAATTACCCAGCGCATGCTCGTCAATCAGTTGCGGGAGCTGGAGGAGGATCTCATCGTCCATCGCGAGGTGTATCCCGTGGTTACGCCCAAAGTGGAGTATACGCTCACCGAACACGGCCAAAGCCTGATGCCGATCTTGGAGTCCATGTATGAATGGGGCATGAATTATAAAATCAATGTATTGAAAAATCAGGAGGTTATTGCGGAGTAAGCGCGATCCCTGCCGCCAAAATTTAATAAACTATTCCGGGCCGTCCCGAAAGCAGTTTGTTTTATGCGAAGCTGCCTTTGGGGCGGCTTTTATTTTTTAGGGACATTCCAATATATTTCATTTTGCATAAATATTCGCATTTTTAAGTCTTAGGACTTAGCTAATTTCTCCAGAACTAGCGCAAAGGCACCAATAAATCAAGACTTCCAGCCCTCACCGGAGGTATTTTTTGCCGTGTATAATTTTGGTAGCCCAGGTAGCTGGAATATGTTGGTATTATAGTCATGCCCCTTAGGATGCAAGAAATAAATTTAACGCGGTTAAACACGTATTTTAAGCTTTAGGAGGGTTTAGCAAAATGAAATTCAGCAATATGAAAAAAACGATAGGGGTATTGGCATGTTTTATTTCTGCGCTGGCATGGGTGCCGGGCGCGGCTTCGGCAGCGGTAGAATTGCCGCTTCGCGTGGAATATCAGGGGAAGCCTCTCGACTTTCCGGATGCGAAGCCGTTTATGGATAAGGCGCAGCGGGTGCAGGTCCCGGTCCGTTTTGTCAGCGAAGCGTTAGGGGCCGATGTAAAGTGGGCTCCGGAGAGCAAAACGGTGACGATCCGGCTGAAAAACAACGAAATTACTTTGGTGATCGGCCAGACGCTGTATAACGTTAACGGGGAAGCAAAACAGATGGACACGTCTGCGCGCCGGATCAATGGCCGAACGTTCGTGCCGATCCGCTTTGTCAGCGAAGGGCTGGGCGCCTATACCAAGTGGGACGGCGCGGTGCGTACGGCGTACATCAGCGATACCGCGTTTGATCCGAAGCAAGAGAAGGAGCCGGGCGGCAACAAGGTCGTGGAAGAAAACATGCACGGCTTTATCGTGAAGCATAATACGGGATCTCAACTTTTTATAGATAAGGGAACAAATGAGCCGGAAACTCCTGTATTGTCATTATTAATATCGTTCCCGGAGATGAGGGGGGCCGATTATAAAATGCAGGTCAAGGAAGTAGAAGAAATTCTCTTGCAGAAGGTGGATAAAAAAACCGTTGAAGCCATTATGCAGCACATTCAAAAGAAAACCAATTGGAGAGAAGAACTTGAGGGTAAGGTGTTCAAAGACAGCAATTACGTCATTTCGGTCGGGTCGAATACCTCCGATCCGATTGCGGTACAAGTCTACGAAACCAAGAATTATATAGTTGAATAAAAAGCGGGTATCGAATATGAAAAACAGCGTGAAATGGTTTGGTTTGATATTAGTTTTAATACTTCTGACGGCAACGTTTCCCTTTCCGCCTGCCCAAGCTGCGGATAACCCGGAAGCGGCGGAGAATACGCGGCCGACGACGGTCGAGGAAGCGATTCAAAGAATTAATCGGGATATGAAGGAGTACTATGGCCTCGACAATTACTTTCCCGAGAGTATACCTAAGGACGGGCAGACGCTCAAGCTACGGAAGGATTTGATCGAAAAAAGATTGAATCCGCCGCCGGTACAGACTAAAAGAGAAGCGCGAAAAAACAACACGTTTCAAATGGTTTACGGCTCGAACCATGGAGACGAATTGGTCCATAAAGGCAGACTGGTCGTCCGGTACAGCGGGTTTAGCGTAAACGGGCAATCCGTTTCTTCCGACGATTTTCCTTGGGATGCTGGTTGGAGCGGGACCCAAATTCAGGATTATAATTTAATTCCTGAACCTTGGAATAAAACGAGGGTTACGGAAAAGTATGGGATTCGGCCAAATCGCTTTGACAAATACAAAGACCCTGCCAACAAATATCTTAGCGACGGAACTTTTGAACAACTGATCATTCAAGGACTAAATACGGAGTACGCGGGGATACCCTACTCCGAATTTATGTACGACAATCAAGACTCTGATTATGCAAAAGTTGATGTATATAAAGAGGGCGCCAAACCGAGTAAGGGCGGCAACTGGATCGATTATGTCCATGTCTTGCAGCCCCCGACCATGTTTTCTTGGGGGTTTGGTACCGTCTATATGGACAACAGCAATATCGGCGTGACGTATTTGGACATCCCGATCGCCCCTTACGCTTTGTTGGAGTCCGATTTGTCGGCATCGTTTGAAAAATTGCCGCATGAAGCGGCTAAGGGCGAACAAGTCCAGGTGGCGGTAAGGGTGAATTCTACCTTCGCCGATCCGGTAACGACCAACTATTCGTGGACTTTGACGCAGAAAAACGGAACAAAGCTGACCGCACAGGACGACAACCTGTCGTTTTCCGGTCATGCCAATCAGGAATCCGGCGCTTTCGAAATCAAGAATCGAACGGGTGTTGTTCTTTACGCCACCTTTACGATGCCGGACAGCGACGTCCGCATTCAGTTTAAGGTCAATGAAGACGGGAAAATGCCCAAAGAAACGATCCTGGGCAACAATGTGCTCGATTCCAACCCGCTGGCAATAAAACTATTGAAGCCGACACCGCTGAATTACGACGTGCTGTCCACCAAGGTGAAGTTTCCATTAAACAACGGGAATCCGATTGCCGCCGCCTTGACGCTGCCGCGGCCGGACGCTTACTGGGTTAGTAATGCGACGGGTGAACTTAAGGTGAACAACGAAACGAAGGATTTGTTTCGCGATTTCGAAGTCGAAGGTAATCCATTGGTCGACGAACCGAGTGCATGGATTTCGCGAAATCCGATTGTTCACGCCACCATTAAACGCGAGGATTTCGGGGACGATCCGGTAAACCGCAAGTGGTCGCCTCACAGCAATCCTAAAGTGCCGATCCGCAGAAGCGGGACGGTGTCCTATGAAGGTTCCGTCAAAAGGGACTATGAATATAAGGTTGAAGTCTGCAGTAATGGCGTATGCCGTACCGAGGTCAGAAGGGAAACGGCCCACGCCGACTTCGATTCCGGGGAGGACAGGGAAGTCTACGACGTCTACGTCTACAACGGGACTAAAGAACTTGGAAAACATACGTACAAGAACGAGATCGAGAACAATACTTCGGACTCCAAAACCAAAAAGATGTTCTGGGAAAACGAACCCTATGAGTATGACGTCATCCGCTGGATGAAGCACCTCGACGAGAACGGTCAACCGTACGACTGGACGGCCGTCCCCGGCCGGTTCCGGCGCACGTTCACCCAGCAGGCCAGCGGGGACATCGCCTGGAAAAGCGAAAGCACGATGGCGCAGGAATACCAGAAGGCCCGGGAAGCGGCCGGCAATAAAACGAACAGAAAATCGCTGTACGACAAGGCGGTATTCGCCACCGACCGGCAGCTGCAAAAATATGCGTATCCGATCAAATCCGGGTACTATTTCAACCCGGCTGGAAAGTACACGTTTACGGTTAAAACCGTCATGTACAAACAGTCGGATAACGATACGCAGGATCACAAGGACCTGGTCAAAGCGTTGATCGATTCGTTCCGTTACGAAACGAACTTGATTTATATCAACAGCAAGAAGGACGCGGTCAATATCGCAAACGAGCCATTGGCCTCCAAGGGCGGAGGGTTCAGAGCGGAAGCCGGAATTCTGACGGCCGAGCAGCCCAAAGGCGTGGATGGCAAAGTGCTGCTGAACGTGCTGGACCGGGAAGACGACGAGTCGCGATATAGAAAAGTGGTTGAGCCAATCTATTACTCCCAGGATAAGGACGAAAGCAAAACGCATCAATACTGGAAACGGGTGCTCGAAGGTTACAAAGAGTCGAATACGCAAGGCAGCAAGGACAACTACCAGTATCGGGAGTACGTTGCTGACAAACAACCAAAGATGTACGAAATTACCGAAACAACGACCGTCACGATCGAAATCAACCCGGACAATATCCCGGTCTATACTCACGCCAACATGCAAAACGGCAAGTATTACGTCAAAGCTTGGATCGACGACGCGCCGCTCTCCGGAGGCGGCCATACCTACAAAAAGCTCGGCACTTTGCAGGGCGTCGATGTGCTCGATAACATCGAGGTCACGGTCGTAGGGTCCATGTTTGACGATTTGAACGACTGACGGAAATGGGACAAAGGAAGGGAGGCCGGCATGTCCGCCCGCGGCTTTCCTTTAATGCCTTCAGACTCTTTTTTATAGGAAGAAAGTCCATAAAAAGGCTGAGGGGACCATATTAGGTATTGTATGTAAACCATGCTGTTGCTAAAATAGCGACAAACAAGGGAGGAAAATATTACTAATCTATGGTAATTCTCATCGTTTCCGGCGGATTTTATCGAATCGTGTCGGGCTATTTGCCGGACAGGCTTGAAGCTGTCCAGGCCGATGCGCTGACGCTGCAGGATTTGCCCGGCTATCTTCAGGAGAACAACCCGGCAGTGGATGGCGTGCTGTTGACCGACGAGGCGTTTTCAGGGAGTCAGGAACCGGATCTGGGCCATCTTAACGCGGCCTTGAACTGGTTCAGCGACCGCCGGGGGGCGGAGGTCCCGGTCTTTTTACTCACCAGAAACCCGCTCAGGTCCCAGCAACTGGAGCCGCTCCTGCAGAAGTACGCCGGCCTGCGGATCGTCGTTTGCGACGAACCGCGAATCCCGCTCGGCCTGATCCGTTCCGTGCTGGGTGAGCTGGCCGCGGGGCGACACGGACGGTCCCCCAAACCACAGCGCGCTCCCGTGGACACGCCTGTGGAGGAGGCGAAGCCGGAGAAGAAAAGATCCTTCTTCAGCCGCTTCCGCGCCAAAGCCGAAAAAGGCGAAGCGCAGCCCGAGGCCACCGATCCTCTGACGAAACGGATGGCGGGGATCAGCCGGGGCATGAGCCGGGTCGTGGCCGTTACCGGACACCGCGGCAGCGGGCTGACCAGCACCGTGGTGAATCTGGCGCATGAAGCCAGCAAACGCGGGCTGAGCACGATGATCATCGACATGGACGCGGAGTACCGGAGCATGAACATGTACTTCGGCAGGTTCCATGAACAAAGCAATAAATACGACGAAATGAGCGCCTCCCTGATCCGCACGCTAGCCCGGCCCCAGGATTACATGACGACGGCCTGCAGCATCAAGGACAATTTGTGGCTGACCGCGCTCGGCTACTCGTTCCAGGACCATAGGCTGATGGACCAGTTCTACACCAGCGACAAGCTGGTAGGCCTGCTTTCTTTGCTAAGAACGAAGTTTAACCTGGTCTTGCTTGATATGCCGCTTGACTTGTTCCGGGAGTTCCGGGAAACGATGATTCACATCGATATTTTTGGATTGTGCGTCCCGAACAACCTGCACGCGGTGCTCAGCACGATCCGCAACGTCGAGGTCGTGCTGGACGCGGAGAAGGCGGCCTATCTCAACGCCAAGTCGAAGGTGATCGTGACCAAATACAACGACCGCTCCCGCTTCCAGAACGCTTTGTTTGCGCCGGAGCGGGTGGGCGAAGTGCTGGCCAGCGGACTTAGCGAGTGTTTTCGTTACGAAATGAACCTCGCGGGACATGTCCCGTACAATAACGGCTTCGACTCCCAGATCGAGACGGAGATCGCCTTGACGAATCTCGCGCCGGAGTACGAGCAAGCTTTCGGCCATATGCTTCTAAGACTGATGGAAGGTGCGTAACACTCGATGGATTTAACGACGATCAAAAGCGTTTCGCCGAACCGCAAAATTTTCAAAAAAATCATGGCCCTGGCCGTTAGCGTTACCGTGATCATCGTCTCGTTCATCGTGCTCAACAACGCCAACGAGGCGGCCAAGGACACGGTGGAAATCCTTCGCGTAGATCACGACGGCGGCATTCCGGCCGATCAGGTGATTACCGAGAAGATGGTCCGCAAATACGCCCTCATCCGCAAGGAATATACCGAGGATATGGTACTGGCGGCGGATCTGGAAGCGGTGGCGGGCAAATACGCGGAGTATTACTTGCGGGACGGCGGCATTTTGTATAAAGACCAGCTGCGGGAAGAAAAACCGCTCAAAAACGAATGGCTGTACCAGCTCGATGAGAAGCACGAAGTGCTGACCCTGCCCTACAACTTCCTGGAAGCCGGCGGCGACATCCTGATGCCGGGGGACACCGTCAGAATCCGCGTCTCCTATGAGAAGGAGGAAAGCACGTCCTCCGGCAATCCCAATTTTGGGGGAACGAGCACAGCGATCAAGACGGAAGTATTATTCGATCAAATCACGGTGAAGGATATGCTCAATGCGAACAGCCACTCGATTTATGAAGTGTATAAAGAGGTGCTCAAGCTGAGCGAGGACAAACGTCAGGAAGTGATGAAAAGCGAGGACTTCATGAAGAGCATCCAGCCGCGGGCGCTTTTGCTAGAGGGCTCCAAGGAGCAGATCGACAACTTTGCCAAATATAACGGCTATGACGGGAAGAAATACCTCATCACGATCCTAAGCCGCAAAAACAGCGACGTGATCCTGGATCAGCTGCCGACGCTGCAAAATGAGGTGGAGTCATGGATCAAAGAGAAGAACTAAAGCTTGACCGGATTTTGCAAAAAATTTCGCCGAAGGACTACCTTGGCGGGGCGGAGCTCCAGGAGAGCAAGCTCATCTACAGCGTCATCGGCTTCATTCCGGCCTGCGATCTCGCCGACAACGCGATCCTGATCAGCAATTTGGGATATTTGCTGGCGCAGAAGGGGCTAAATACGTGCATCGTCGATT
Source organism: Paenibacillus macerans (assembly GCF_900454495.1). Lineage (NCBI taxonomy): Bacteria > Bacillati > Bacillota > Bacilli > Caryophanales > Paenibacillaceae > Paenibacillus > Paenibacillus macerans. The sequence continues at coordinate 4,701,862 of NZ_UGSI01000001.1, read as the reverse complement.
TAAAGGCTTTTCAGCCGAACCTGTTTCATTACCTGGACGTGGAGCCGCCCAAGCAGGGGAGAGGATTGCTGCGGGTCTTAAAAAGCGACAAGATCGATTTTCGCGAGGAAATGACAAGCTCGAAATATGAGCGGCTGTATCTGCTGGCCCCCAGTCCCCACGATCTGATCGAGGAGTATCTCGATTTCGAATTCGAGCATTTGGAGCGGGTGATCGGCACCTTGAAAGGGATGTTCGACATTATTCTGCTCGACATCCCGAACAATCCGCCGCTCGAGCTGTGCCTCGGGGCGATGAAAAGCTCGCATATCGGCTTTTTTACCGCGTCCGAACGGGTTGAGGCCTTGAGCAACATGGTCCGGCTGCTCGATTTCGCGGCTTCGGTCGGGATCAGCACCGCCAAATTCACAAGTGTCATCCTGATGAACATGCAGGATCTCAAATACGATTACAAGGGCCTGCGTGAATACGGCTTTAACATCGCCGCGGCGATGCCGCTGGTGAAAGCCGCTTATGCCGCGTCGCTCGAAGGCAAGCTGTACGTCAGGGACAGCGCCCTGGTGAACAAGTACTTCATGAAGGAATTGAAGCGGCTCGCGGATATTCTGGGCAAGCAGTAAGGGGGTGGAAGGATGCTTACGCGCGCCAAAGTCAGCGAAATGCAGCAAAAAGTGTCGCAGCAGAGCGGCGGCAAAAAAGAAGATTTGGAAGAATTGAAAAACAAATATACGACCATTCAATTCGAAGAGGCGCTGGAACTCTGCCAGAAATACATCACGAAGGTCGCCACCCACGCCTTCCGGCGGGAAACCGACCCGGCCCGCAAGCGGGAAATGACCAAAGCCTTCATCAACGAGTTCGTCGATTCGCAAAAGCCGGTCGTGGAAGGGTATTACGAGCTTGCCGCGCTGAAGCACGCGCTGACCGACGAGATCACCCATTACGGCCCGATCACGAAGGCGATGGAGGACCCGGCGATCGACGAGATCCGCATCAACGGACCGGAGCAGATTTTTGTCGAAACCGGCGGGAAAACCTTGCCCTGGGAGCCGCATTTTATCGACCGCGAGCATCTGGAGCGGATCATTTCCAAGCTGCTTGGCGTCTCCAAGGTCCGGCTGACCCCGAAGGTCCCGATGGTCAACGCCCGGACGATCGAAGGGTACCGGGTGAACGCCACCCATGCGGATATTTCGCCGTACGACATGCCGGCTGTGGTGATCCGGAAATTCAGCAAGAAGAGCATTACTCCGGAAACGATGATCAAAAACGAGTCGTTTTCGGTCAATATGTTCAAGCTGCTGTCCCTGCTGCCGAAGGCCGATTTGTCCTGGATTACCGTCGGCCCGACGGGGAGCGGGAAGACGACCCTGAACGAGATTCTGGTCAAGGAAATCAACCCGCTGTCGCGGATCATTACGATCGAAAATCCTTCCGAAATGCGCCTGCTGCGCCGGGAAGGCGGCGGCGAGCACGGCCGGGTCATCAACGACGTGCTGCAGTACGAATCCGTCCCCGACGAGGACGATGCCAGCCCGGCGACGATGGAGAACCTGCTGATCAATGCGATGCGCCAGTCGCCGCACTGGATCGGTCCGGGCGAGCTGCGGACGCCGGGGGAATTCGCCACCGCGCTGCGGGCGGCGCAGACGGGGCACTTCTTCTTCACGACGCTGCACGCGGAAGGGGACCGGGAAGCGATTTACCGCTTCCTGACCGCCTACCTGATGGCCTCCAACGAGCCGGCGGAACTGGCTTTGCGGAACATCTGCAGCGCGGTCAAGTTTATTATTTTTCAGGAAAAGCTGGCCGACGGCACCCGGAAGGTGACCTCGATTTCGGAGGTGCTCGGTTCCGAAGGGCTGGAGCCGATCGTGAACCCGATCTACAAATTTATTTCCGAGGACGTGCTGGAAGAAGAGGGCACGCACCGGGTGCTGAAAATCGTCGGCAAGCACAAGCGCGTGGGACAGCTGTCGGAGAAGGTGCAGCAGACGATGATCAAAGCCGGGATTAAGCGCAGCCGTTTCGCGTTTTTGACCCGGCCGCCGGAAGACGACGAAATAGAGGAGTATGCGCCCAATGGATACGATTTCAGCCATTAGTCTGCTGCTGGGCATCGCCGCTTTCATCGTATTCAACGCCGTGTTTGAGGTGCGTTTTTTTGAAGGCACGGGACGTTTTTTCCTCGGGATGCTGGATACGCTGGCGGAATACCTCGGCAGGTACAACACCAAACGTTATGTGGAGCGGATCAAAAAAGAGCGGATCGTGAAGCGGAAGGAGAACATCTACGCCAAATACAACCGGCTGGTGGAAGGGCTTATTCTCGACTTCAACTTGCCGTTGACGCTCGAAAGCTTCACCTCCCTTTTGTGCATCGCGTTTGCCGTCATGGTGCTGGTGATCATTCTTTTTATGGAGAACGTCACCTTATCGGTCGTTATTACGATCGCCATATTCGTTGGCCTGCTCACGTATTTCACCATGCAGTCGAAGGCGATCAAGGCGGAGAAGCTGGAGAGCATCATGGATGCCGAGGACATCATCTGCCCGCTCGCCCGGGAAGGGGTGCTGGTCGCGATCAAAAAAGTGATGGAAAGCGACGAATACATTCGCCCGAGCATCCGGCCCTACTTTCAGCAGTTTATCGACAACTGCGAAAACAACGGCTATTCCTTCAAGCAGGCGATCACCGTGCTGAACCGGCAGCTTGGTCCGAAATTCGACAACTTCACGAAAAAAGCCATCGTGTTCGAATACAACGAGCGCAAAGGGATGGCCGACATCTTCCTCGACATCGTGGACGAAAACGCGGTGCTGCGGGAAATCAACGCGCGCAAGGACCGGATTTTCCGCAAGATGAACCGGGATTTTCTGCTGAAAACCGCGATTATCGTGTTGTTTTTCATATATGCCTTGTCCGTCAAAGACTTTCGCGAATTTATGCTCTACGCCAGCTACGGAAAGGTCATCAATACGGTGATGATCAGCATCATCTGCCTCAGCTTTGCCCGGACGCAGACTTTGCAGGGGGATCTGGGGATTGGCGGTGAGCTGAAATGACGCTTTTGGCGAAGCTGGCCGCGCTGGTGTCGATCATTTACCTAGTCAAGGTGTTCGCTTACCCGATTTTCAAGCCGGTGCAGGCCAAGCAGAAGAAGCGCAACCGCAAGTATTTGAAGGAGCGGAAACACGCCCGGTTCCGGGAGAAGCTGCGGACATGGAAGAAAAACGCCGCGGTAAAATACGTCAGGCCCCTGCTAGGCGGCGCGGAGCGGCTGCGGTTTAAAAAAATGCTGGACAGGCTCGATCTGACGATGACCCCGGAGGAACTGCGGCTCGAGCAGATTTTGTATACCGGCGGCGCGGTGCTGGTGACCGCGGTCGTCCTGAGCGCCAACCGGCTGCTCGGCTGCGTGGCGGCGATCTTTATCATTTTGGGCTGGCTGTACCCGGTGTCGGAGATGGAGAAAAAAATCGAGCGCAAAAACCGCAACATCGCCCGCGATTTCCCGGGGTTTTACAGCATGGTGTACTACCAGTATTCGAAGTCGATCAACATCTATTTGGCCGACGTGATCCGCGATTACCTGCCGAACGCCAACGCCGACATGGCCGAGGAGCTTGGGGTGATGCTGGACAATATCGAATACGGCGAGGAATTCGCGCTGAAGCAGCTAAAGCGGCGGGTGCCGATTCACTATATCATCAAGTTTTGCGATTTGATGGAAACCCGGCTAAAGGGGTATGACAACATTTCGCAGATGGTGTATCTCAAAAACGAAATCGACAGCTTCCGGATTCGTTTTTTGGAGGAGGAGCTGGAGCGGCGGGAGCGGACCAACGGCCGGATTCAGTTCGTGCTGATCGGGATTCTCGCGCTGTATATCGGCATCTACTATCTATTTACGATCATGGATTCCATTCAAATGTTTCAATAAACATCTAAAAATAAGGAGTTAAGGGGAGGTTGTCACGATGAAACAGGTGGAAAAACAAGCGAGTCCAAAGAAAGGAATCCGTGCGTTTTGGGAGGATGAGACCGGGGAATTCGGCATAAAGCAGATTGCTGCTACCGTGGCAGTCATCATTATCATCGGAATAATCGTCGGCATCGTTAGAGGAAACCTGCCCAATTGGGTGAACGATACATGGGATTTCTTTATGAGGCTGATCAATGAAATGACGGGAGCCTCGGCATAATCTCAATTTCGGACAGACAGGAGAACTGACATGCGAGCTTTTGCCAAGTCGATCCTCGTATCCATACTGGTTACCGTCTGCATCCTGCTGTTCACGAACCTGATCTACTTTTTTCCCTGGTACATGACGCTGGTGATCGAGACGTTTAACGTGTCCCAGGTGGCGGCGAGCGACAATTATTTGAAGCAAACGTACTATGACGATGCGCTGGAGCGGCTGCGGGAACGCCCGATTTACAGGCAGAAGGCGGACGACGTGGAAATTATCGCGAAAAATGCGGACGGCGACGACGCCATCGGCTACGACGATGCGTCCTATTACGAGGATCTGACGGAATACGAAAAACCTTACCGCCAGCGGGGAAAGCCGGTCAAAGTGACGATCGAGGCGGTATATCCGCTCAGCATCGAGCTTTGGGGCAAAAAATACGAGCGGGAAATTCCGGTTTCGTTTTCGCTGACGGCGACGGGGCTGAAGCATTACAAGGACCTGGAATATTACGAATACCTCGATCAGTGGGGCGATGAGCCATGAAAAACATAGCGATCGGCGTACTCGTCGTCATCCTCGCTTCGGTTTTGCTCGAACCGCTGGTGGAGCTGCTCAATTTGGGCCGGGAAAACATCATCCTTGGCACGGCGCTGTCCAACTCGGCCCGGTCCGCCAGGGACCGCAGCCTGGAATACGAATTCCAGCGGAATTTGGATGCGAAGGTGAACGAGGATAAATTTGCGGAGTATTTCTCCGATGCGTTTGAAGCGGCGATGAACGTCACCCGAAAAAATCCGGGGGCAAGCAACACGGAACTGGAGTTTAGATCCAACGACGGCAAGTACAACGATTTTACCGTTAAGCTCGATTTCGACGAGGAGACCGACCCGAAGCGCGAGCAAGTCGTGACCAAGGTCACGCTGGAGGCCGTTTCCGATTATAAATTCAAGACCAAATACTTGAAGCTGGCGGCGGCGGCCGGGGAAGATGTCGATTACCAGCTCAAGGAGGAACGGGTCCTGGTGCTGACGATCACAAACTGACGAGGAGGAAGGGCTTCGGATGGATGAAATAATGCTGGTGACCTTTCAGGCGCCCCATTTCCGCAAGGAGCTGTGGGTTCCGCCGTTCGTCACCTCGGCGGAGCTGCTGGAGATGCTGGCGGACGCTTACGGACTTGCGGTTTCGCCGGGGCATCGTTTGCAGGCCGAGCCGCTTGGGCGTATTCTGGACCCGGTCCGGACGCTGGAGGAGGAAGGCGTGGCGGCCGGGGCGCTGCTGACGCTGGTGTAGAAAGGGGGAGTATCGATGGGCGATCATTTTGGCGGCAGCGGGCTTGTGCTCGCGGCGGGCGGCAAGCTGCTGCTGACGGACATTTGCCATTACTCCGGCACGTTTTGGCTCGATCCCGCAAGCGGGGAAACGAAGCTGCTGGACGGCGTTTTCTGGTTTATGAACCCGGCCGATGACGGCATATACGCAAGCGACCAGCAGCGCGGCCATCGGCTCTGCCGGATCGATCCCCGGACGGGGGCCGTGGAGCCGGTGTCGCAGGCCCCTTGCGGGGGGCTGATCCGCCAGGGAGATTGGCTTTACTATATCAACGAAGAGGACCGCAAGCTGTACCGCCTCCGGATGGACGGCCGGGGAGAGAGCCGGATTGCCGACGAGGCGGTCGAGGCTTTTGCCATGGACGGGGACGAAATTTATTACGCGACGAATCTGGGGATTCGGACCTGCCGCCCCGACGGCAGCGAGCGGGAGATCGTGTCCGACGCGGCCGCCACCGGGCTGTTTCTGCTTGGGGAGAAGCTGGTTTACGCCGACAAGAAAAACCGTCGCCTGCTGACCGTGTTCGACCTGCGTACGGGGAGTGCGCGGGCGTATGACGATCTTGTCCCCGGCAGCTTGTGCACGGATGGGCGTTACCTGTACTGCAGCAACCGGATGCATGCCGATACGATCTACCGTATCGATTTGGAATTGGGGAGCAAAATCCGGATTTGCGGCGACAGCGCGGATCATCTGCATGTGATCGGCGGGGAAATGTATTTCAGCAGCCGCTTCGAATGGCACAAAATGTCGTTGTCGGGCGGGCAGGCTGCCAAAGTCATAACGAATTCGCGAGGCCAATATGATGAATGAAAACCATTTGTTTAACCGCCAGCCCCGGTTCCTGCCGGAAATGCCGGGCGGGGAGCTGGAGATTCCGGGGCCGCCGCACGCCTATGAAAAGCCGGAAATTTCCTGGTTTACGCTGCTGGCGCCGCCGGCCGTCATGCTGGTGATCACGGGCCTGCTGGCGCTCACATCGCAATCGATGTTCATGATGCTGTCGATCGCCATGACGGTGATGACGCTGATCGTGTCGCTCACGAGCGCCACGGCGCAGATCCGCAAATACAAAAACAAGAAAAAGGAACGGGAGAAAAAATACCTGCAGTTCATTGCCGACTGCCGGAGCGAGCTGACGCTGGCCCGCGAGCAGCAGATCAAGGCGATGAACGAGCTGAACCCGGAGCCTGCCGCTTGCCTGGAGCGCATTCAGCAGCTCGACCGCCGGCTGTGGGAACGGACGCCGTCGTATCCGGACTTTCTGTCCCTGCGCCTCGGCGTAGGCAGCGTGCCGGCGGCGCGGCGGATCCAATACACGAAGCAGGCGATTATTCTGGAGAGCGATCCGCTCCTGATGGAGCCGCAGCGGTTGGCGCTGGAGTTTGAACGCGTGCCCGACGTGCCGGTTTCCGTCAATCTGATGAAGGCGGAAATATGCGGTATCGCCGGCGAAGAAGAGTTGGCTCTGGACTTGGTGACCAAGCTGGTGCTGCAGCTGGTGACTCATCACGGATATGACGACGTGCGGGTTGTCGTGCTCGCCTCCGAGGAGACACTGGACCGCTGGAACTGGCTTAAGCCTTTGCCGCACGTCTGGTCCGGCGGCTTCGATTCGCGGTACCTGCTGTGCGGGCCGGCGATCGCGCACCAGGTGCTTGGCGAGCTGTACCAAGTCCTCAAGGATCGCGAGCTGAAAACGGTAGGCGGGGCGATGCTTCCGCATTATGTATTTATCGTTCAGGATCCCGGCTTGCTCGAAAACGAACCGATCCACAAATATTTGTACAACAAATGCGCTTCATTGGGCGTGTCGTCGGTGTTTATCGCCCAGGGCGCGGCCTATCTGCCGATGAACTGCCGTCAGGTCGTGCTGCTGCAGGGCAAAACCGGGGAGCTGGCGGATCGGGAAACCGGGGAGAAATCCACCTTCCTTCCCGACAAGGCCGACTTCGCCCAGCTGGATCAGGCGGCCCGGAGGCTAGCGCCGCTGCGCATCAAAAACACGGCCGCCCAGTTTTCGCTGCCCGTCTCGCTGACGCTGCTCGAGCTGCTTGGCGCGAAAGCGGCGGGCGAAGTGGACGTGGCCTCGCGCTGGATTCGCAACAAGCCGTTTAAGGGGATGAGCGTGCCGATCGGCGTCAAAGCCGGGGGGAACCCGTTTTACCTGGACATGCACGAAACCGGGCACGGCCCGCACGGGCTCGTCGCCGGCACGACCGGTTCGGGGAAAAGCGAACTTTTGCAAAGCATCATCATCTCGCTGGCGCTGAACTATCATCCGCATGACGTTGTGTTCGTGCTGATCGACTATAAAGGCGGCGGGATGGCCGACGTTTTCAAAGGGATGCCCCATCTCGTCGGGACGATCACCAACCTCGGCGGGAACGAGACGACGCGGGCGCTGCTGTCGATCAAAAGCGAATTGATGCGCAGGCAGCGCGTGTTCTCGGAATACGGGGTCAACAACATCGACCGCTATCAGAAGCTGTACTACAGCCGGAGCCGCTCCGAGCAGGCGAGCATGCCGGCGATACCGCACCTGATCATGATCGCCGACGAGTTCGCCGAGCTGAAGCAGGATCAGCCCGATTTCATGAAGGAGCTGGTCAGCGCGGCCCGGGTCGGCCGAAGCCTTGGCGTGCATCTGATTTTGGCCACGCAAAAACCGGCCGGCGTCGTCGACGATCAGATCTGGAGCAACTCCAAGTTCAAGATTTGTCTCAAGGTGCAGGACGAGACGGACAGCAAAGACGTGATCAAGCGCCCGGACGCGGCGATGATCAAGGAGCCGGGCCGGGCGTATATCCAGGTCGGGCACGACGAAATTTTCGAGCTGTTCCAGTCGGCCTACTCCGGCGCGGATTATGATCCGGAGGGCGAATTGCTCAAACGGGAAAACCGGGCCAAGCGCATTTACGAAGTATCGCTGCATGGCCGGGCGGAGCAGATTTATCCGCGCGAAGAAGAGAAAATCGCCAAAAAGGAAATGCCGACCCAACTGAAGGCGATGGTCGATCATATCATCGCGGTGTCCGGCGCGAACGGAATCGAGCCGCTCAAAGGGCCGTGGCTGCCGCCGCTGCCGGATACCGTCTACCTGGACGATATTTACGGTCCTGAGGAAGGCTTCCGGACGGACCTCGGCCGCTGGGCCCCGAGCGGCGACCTGCTCAGCGTGCCGATCGGCCTGCTCGACGATCCGCGGGGCCAGCGCCAGGAGCCGCTGCGCATCGATTTCGCCCAAGAAGGCAATCTGTTTGTGTACGGCGCTCCCGGTACGGGAAAAACGTATCTGCTGAAAACGCTGTGCCTGTCCCTGGCGCATAAATATTCGCCGGAGGACGTCCATCTCTACGTGATGGATTTCGGCGGCTCTTCGTTCCGGGCGCTGGAGCAGCTTCCGCATTGCGGCGGCGTGATGACGCTGGAGCAGGAATCGCTTATCCAGCAATTCATGCTGTTTGTGTTCCGGACCATCAAGGAGCGGAAGAAGCTGTTCGAGGACACACGGAGCGACGGGTTCAACGATTACCGCCTAAACGCCGCTGGCATCCGCGAAAGAGGCGTCCAGGGCGGCGGCGGGGCGGGAGGTATCGGCGGAACGAATATCGCTGGGGCGGTTGCTACAAGCGGGACAGGCTCCGTAGAACTGAATATCGTCGGAGCGTTTGCCGCCAGGACAAGTGCCACCGGTTCAAGTGCCGCTAGCTCGAATGCCACTAGCTCCCCCGTTTCGCTGCCGGCGATCGTGCTCGTCATCGACAACTATTTCGCCTTGTCGGAAACGTATGAGTCGGTCGACGAGAAGATGGTGATGCTGGCCCGGGAAGGGGCAAAATACGGCATTTACATGGCCGTTTCCGCCACCAATGCTTCGCTTGTCCGCTACAAATTCGCCGTCAATTTCAAAATGGCGGTGACGCTGCAGCTGACGGACAAGGGGGAATACGACGGCATCGTCGGCCGCACCGAAGGGCTCGAACCGGCCAAGCTGGCCGGCCGCGCGCTGGTGCGGGGGAAGCCGCCGCTGGAGTTCCAGACCGCCGTGCCGGAGTACAAAGCGGCCGATCTGGAGCAGACGCTGGAGCGCTACGCCGCCCTTGTCCGCAGCGGGACGGTCCGCCCGGCAACGCCGATCCCGGTCATGCCGGCCCGCATCGACATGGCGGAAATCAACCGTGGCGCCAGCGGCAGCCGGATCGCCATCGGCCTTGGCGACCAGGATCTCCAGCCGGTGCTCGTCGATCTGACGGCGACGCCGGTGCTGATGATCGCCGGGGATCCGCTGAGCGGCAAAAGCACGCAGCTCGTCTCCTGGATCCGGGCGCTCGCCGCGAACCTGGGCGAAGAAGGGCTCGCCGTATACGCGCTGGATTCCGGCGCGATGGGGCTGTACTCGATCATGAACGAACCGTATGTGACCGATCTGGCGCAGATCGAAGATATGTATTCGTTCGTGGACGGCGTCAAGGAAGAGCTTGACGCGCGCCGCTCCAAGCTGCTGGAGACGCGGAGAGCCGGGGGTGATCCTGAGACGCTGGTCCGCTCCTGGAAGCAGCTCGTGTTCGTCTTCGACAAGCTCAGCGAGCTGACGGAGGGCGACCAATACTCGCTGAAGGAGCTGCTGGAGCGGATCGTGAAGCAGGAACGCGGCCTGAAAGCCGCCGTCCTGGCCGCCGACTTGACCGGCGAGCTGGCGAACAATTGGGACGGTCTGGGCAAAGCGATCCGCGAAGAGCAGTGCGGACTGCTGCTCGGCAGCTTGAAGGAGCAAAGCCTGTTTAACGCCAGACTCCCATACGGCGCCCAGGAGAAGGAGTTCGAGCCGGGAGACGGTTATTTTATCGTGAAGAACAAATTTATCGGCCTGCGTACCGGCGTTTACGAGAGCAAGCCGGAGCTTGTGCTTGAAAGGAGGTGAGATAATAAATGGCAAATTTGACGTTTAGCCCCGAACAGGCGCGCAGCGTATCCAAGTCCATCCTGAACAAAGGGAATAATGCCCGCGATCTGATCAACCAGCTCGACCGGGAGATCAAATCGGTGGAAGGCTGGTGGCAAGGGGACTCCGCAAAAGCTTTTGTGGATGAATTCAACCAACTCAAACCAAGTCTGGATAAGCTGGTGGAATGCGTAACGAACATCAGCAACAACCTGAACAAAATCGCTGATATTAAGGAACAAAGCGAAAGAGACATTGCGAGCGCACTACGTAAATAATCGAAGCAGGCGTGAAGAACAGCATGATAACCAAGCTGTTCTTCACGCCTTTTCGCCTATGACGGATCAATTAAGGGGGGAGAGTTATATGGCTTCGCCGGGGGAAATCAGCAGCGCGGCCAGAAAAGTGCACACTAAGGCGATGGATCTGAAAAATGCGGAGCGCAGGTTTTCGAGCACGCTTGGCGGCATCGATACTTGGTGGAAGGGGCAGGCGGGCAAAGCTTTTGCCGAGGATTACAACCAGCAGGCCAAACGGGCGATGGAGCGCCTGTGCGCGGAAATGGAAAACATGAAGTCCGCTCTTGACCGGCTCTCGTCCGAGATTCGGAACGCCGATGAGGAGAGGCGGAGAAAAGAACTGCTGGAGCGGCAGCGAAAAGCGGCGAGATAGAGCTGGAGCTGCCCAACGATTCTCCCCGCAGTGTGGGAGCATTTTTTTTTCGGAAAAGCTGAAAAGGACGGGCTGCTGTTGGACTTTGGGCTGTACAGCGTTTTTTTGCAGGTGCATAGATTAAATGAGGAGAAAATAACCCGCTCTTTGGACGCCGTGCTGGACGATGTCGGCAGTGTGCTGGAGCAAAGCTGGGGCTGCGTGACCATTGAGCTGGAGCATATAGAGACCCCTTAGGTAACGTTTAGATAGCTTTAGATAAATTTAGTGATCCTAGATAAAGTTAGTAATCTTAGATAAACTCAGTAATCTTAGATGAGGTTGGTGATCTTAGATAACCTGAGCCCGCCAGAGTTAGCGGCAAAAAATGTCGTTATTTCAGCGGTACCACACATTTTGATGATAATAGAGGCATTTTATGCCGCTATTTCTCCGAATCGTTAGGGAGTGACCGCCCTTTGCACCGTTCATGGGGAAAATAAGTACAAAAAAATCCCTTATTGGCGATGATCAGGGGCCGATCCGGAAAATAAGCACATATAAGTCCGCTATTTTTTGAAGGACCGGAGGATCAGGCAGATTTCTCAACAAAATAAAAAGCAGACGCCGCTCTGGACGTCTGCTTATTTACTTGCTTAAGGATTCCAACGAAAGCTGTGCATTGGCCTTAAGCTGCTCAAGATTCCAACGGCAGCTGTGCATTGGTCTTACGTTGCGCTTTCGCGGCTTTGCGGGTTTTCAGGTAATGCGCCAACGTGAAGTACAGCAGGCTGCCGGTCAAGCTTGCGGCCAGGAATACAGCCAGGCGGTCCAGGCTGGACCACATGAAGGCGTAGTCGCCGCTGGAGATAACGGCCCGGAAAGCTCTGACCGAATACGTCATCGGCAAATACGGGTGGATTTGCTGGAAGAACTCCGGCGTCAGCTCGATCGGGAACGTCCCGGCCGATGCGGACAGCTGCAGCACCAGCATGATGACGATCATAAACCGCCCGACATTGCCGAACAGGCTGGACAGAAACTGGATGATGGCGTAAAAGGTGATGCTTGAGAACAAGGCCACCGTAAAAAATACCGGCACGCTTGTAACCTCCAGTTTGAGACCATACAGCACAAAAGCTACGAGAATGATCGTTTGCAGCAGGCTTTCCGCCAGCATGAACGCGAATTTGCCAAGGAACCAGACCGGGCCGTTCGGCGGAACGATCGTCGTCTTTTTGAGCGGGTAAAACAACGAGAACATCAACGCGCCGACAAACAGGCCAAGCGCCAGGAAGTAAGGGGCCATCCCTTCTCCGTAATATTCCACGTCATGGTTGCTGACCTGGCTGCTTTCCACGGGCTGGGCGAACATGTTGTACGTCTGGTCGGTCGGGTCCAGGGTCGCTTTTTCCGCGCCTTTGCGCAGCTCGTCTTTCAGCAGCTGTTCGCCGTCGAGCAATTGCTGCTGCCCGTCCAGCAGCTGGTCAAACGCGTCGTTCAGCGTGCCCTGGGCATCCGTGGCGATGCCTTTGACTTCGTCCAGCTTGTCATGGGACAGCTCGGAAACCTTGCCCTTGGCCTCATCGAACTTCTCGTCCGCGGCTTCGTGCAAGCGCTGCTGCAGCTCCGGCAGCAACGCTTGATACTTGTCTTCCGCGACCTGGTGCAAGCGGTTCGTTACTTCCGGCAGCAGCGCGTTAAACTTATCTTCGGCCGTCTCATGGAGCTTCTCCCGCAGCTTCGGCTGCAGCTCGTCGAATTTTTCATCCGCCTTGGCATGGAGCTCGCTTTGTACCTTCGGCTCCAACTCATCCAACTTGGTGTCCGCGGCCGAATGGATGCGGCTGACGATCTGCGGCAGCAGCTCGGCGTATTTGTCGTCGATGAGGTTGTTCATCTTTTGCTCCAGCTGCGGCAGCAGTTCATCGAATTTATCGTCGACGACGCTGTGGATTTTATTCGTGATTTGCGGCAGTTTTTCGTCAAACCGCTTGCCGATGATCTGGTTGACGCGATCGTTCAGCTTCTGCTTCAGACCGGGCAGCTGCGAATCCATCCAATCGACGATTTGCTGCTTCGCTTTCTCCAGTTCGGCCAGCCGGGCCCGGATTTGCTCCTGCTTGTCGGCCGGCAATTGATCGATCACCGGCTCCAGTTCTTTCAGCACCCGGGCAAACGTATCGTCGAGCTGTTTCGCTTTTGCCTTGGCGTCCGACACGATTTGATCGATCTGCTGATTGATTTCATCGTCCACGCTGGCGATAATATACGTCTTGACGGCGTTACTGTATTCGTCGATCGCCTTGTCGATTTCCGAATGAATCCGGCTGCGGGTTTTACCGCTGTACTCGTCGATCAGCCCATTCGCTTCGCTGTGCAGCTTGCCGCGGATTTGCTCCGAATATTCGTCCACCGCCGAATCGATCTCCTTGTGCATCCGCGCGCGGACATCGCCGCCGTATTCGGCAAAGGCCTTGTCGATTTGCTCGTGCAGCACGCTGCGCACCGATTCGGCGTTGTTTTGGACCGCGGCGTCGATTTCGTCATGCATGCGCTGCTTCACGGTACCGGCATTGTCCGCGATCGCCTTGTTCACTTCCTCGTGCAGGCGCGTATCGATCGGGTCCTTGTTTGCGGCGATTTCCTTGTCGATCTCTTCGTTGATCCGCTCGTGCAGCTTGTCGCCGTATTCGTCGATGACCGAATCGAGCCGCTGATCGGCGGAGCCCATCGCCGCGTCGATTTTGCCGTTTACTTGCTTTTTAAACTCGGAAATGCCGTCGCCGAGCTGCTTCAGGCCCGATTCCAACTTGCCCGCGCCGTCGCTGGCGTCGCGCAGTCCGTCGGACACCTGGGTCAAGGCTTCGAACATTTCCTCCGTGAACGTTTCGGTCACTTCCGCCGAAACTTCCTTCTGGATTTTTTCCACGACTTTATCGGAAATCGAAGCGGACAAAAAATTGTAGGCGCTGTTTTCCTTGTACACCAGCTCCATTTTCTGCGGTTTCGGGTCAAGGATCGTGGTCGCGGCCTGCGACGTGTCCGGCGGAATTTCAATCAGCAGGTAATAGTCGTAGTTTTTTAGGCCCTGCTCGGCTTTTTCCTTGGAAACAAACTGAAAATCCACGCTGTCGTTATGCTGCAAATTGTCGACCAAACGGTTCCCGATATCAATCGTTTTGCCCTGAAATTTAACGGGCTTATCCAAATTGACGACGGCGACCGGAAGATTGGATACTCTGCCGTACGGGTCCCAGTTGGCGATCAGGTAAACGCCGCTATACAGCAGCGGAATCAGCAGCAAACCGAGAACGGGCACGATGACCTCCCGGTTTTTGACGGTATTCAAGGTTTCCGTCTTCAGGTAGCCGCCCTGGCGGGCGAGAAATTGCCGGCTTCGCTGAAGGGCAAGGCGGGTTTTAACGCCGCAATAGCGGAGGGCGCGCCCGATTCCCCGGCCTGCGTTTGCCGCCAAGCTCGCCATCGAAGCCTGGAACCGGCGCAAACTATCGATGCTTTTTTTCCACCACGTTATGAGGCTTCGATATTTTTTCATCAGGCATACTTCCTTTATCGAAAAATGACTAAATGACTAAAATGTTCATTTTGTATTATACGCCGGATTTTCATCTTTTTCAAGAAAGTTTTCAAGAAATGCCGCCTGGCCGCCCGAAGACACGAAAAAACAAGGCATCCTGCCGGAGGAAGCCTTGTTATGCGAAAATAACGCGATCAAAACCTAAAGCGCGGCGAGCGTCAACAGACTGAGCAGCAGCGAGGCGGTCAGCATGGCGAAGAGCGGGCGAAGCGCCTTGGCGCGCAGCTGCCGCAGGTCGACGTTCAAGCCGAGACCGGCCATAGCCATCGCCAGCAAAAACGTCGTCAGCGAGGATACCCCGTTTATTACCGCTTGCGGAATGAGAATATATTTGCCGATGAGGAAGCTTCCGAGACAACTCATGGCGATAAAACCGAGGAGAAACCATGGGAATGCGATTTTGGCGTCCGTCCCCGTTTTGCCGGTCCGTTTCATCCAGACCATCAGCAGAAGGCTGAACGGGATCAGCAGAAGAACGCGCCCCAGCTTGGCCAGCAGGGCGACCGCGAGCGCGTCCGGTCCGGCCGGTTCCGCAGCCAGCGCGACGTGGGCGAGTTCATGCAGGCTGGCGCCGCTCCATATCCCGTAATCTACCCCGCTCAGCGGGAGAAACGGGCGAATAACCGTGTAAGCGACGGCGAACAACGTGCCGACCAATGCGATGATCCCGGCGCCGATGGCGGTGTCCTCCTCTTTGGATTGAAGAATCGGGGAAACGGCGGCGATGGCCGCGGCCCCGCAAACGCCGGTCCCGATGCCAAGCAGCAGGGAGAGGGAGGGGTCCCCTTTCAGCCATTTGGCCAGCAGCATCGTCGCCAGGATCGAGAAAACGATAACCGCGGCGTCGCGGAGCAGCAAGCCCGGCCCTTGCTGCAGCACGACGCCGATGTTCAGCTTCAAGCCGAACAAAATGATCGCGAGCCGCAGCAGTTGTTGCGAGGAGAAACGAATTCCTGCGCGCAGTTTCTCCGGGTATCCCCAGAGTTGCCGGTAGAGGACGGCGAGCAGGATGGAGCAGGCCAACTGACCGGCCCGGTCCAACCCGGGCAGGCAGGCCAAACCGTAGCCAAGCAAGGCGATGATCAACGTAAAGGCGATGCCGCTTCCCCAAGCGCCCGCCCGCGTGCGAACCGCAAATGCAAAAGCGGCTTTGCCGGTTTGGGCGAATCCCCGGGGGGGGCGGCGCAATCCACGGGATTTTGCCGCCGCGCGGCGGCCGCTGTCTGTTCGAATAGTCACAAAATCACCTCCGTCTGGTTTGCGTAACCAGCATAAATCGGTTTTAATAATAAGTAAAATTACTCATTTTAATTATTATAATAAGTAAATATTTATTGTAGGTTCATAGGGAGGGAATGCGCTTATGGATTTGTCCTTAAAAGTGTTCATAACGGTGGCCGAAAAACAAAACTTTACGCGCGCCGCCGAAGCGCTGCATATGACGCAGCCGGCTGTCAGCCAGCATATCGGGGCGCTGGAGCGGCAGCTTGGGACCAAGCTGCTGGAGCGAAGCAATAAATTCGTCCGGCTGAACAAGGCGGGGGAGATCGTCTACCACCATGCGCGGGAAATTTCC
This sequence comes from Paenibacillus macerans, assembly GCF_900454495.1. Taxonomy (NCBI): domain Bacteria; kingdom Bacillati; phylum Bacillota; class Bacilli; order Caryophanales; family Paenibacillaceae; genus Paenibacillus; species Paenibacillus macerans. The sequence goes on along the minus strand of NZ_UGSI01000001.1, from coordinate 4,685,560 downwards.
GGGCTGTACGGCCGGATGCAGTATTTGATCGATGATTTGAAGCATACCGCGTACGGGAATCTGTCGATCGGTGCAAGCTATACGTATGGAGAATACGTGCTGCCGCATGTGGTGGCGGAGATGATGAAGCTGTACCCTGGAATCCGGCCGGCGATCACCATCGGAAATTCCAGGGAGATCGAAGCGAAGGTGGGCGGACATGAGCTGGATATCGGCATTATCGAAGGCGAGTTTCGCGACGCGCAATTCCGCATTGAGCCGATCGCCGATGACGCCATGGTGATCGTGATCCCGGCGGGGCACAAGGCTGCGGGGCGCGTCGGCTTGAAATTTTCCGATTTGCGGGAGGAGACGTGGATTATCCGGGAACCTGGTTCGGGCACGCGCGAGGCGACGGACAAAATGTTTGTCGAACAGGGGTTTTATCCGGAGCGGCTGATGGAGTTCGGCAGCACGCAAATCATCAAGGAATCGGTCGAGGCGGGGCTGGGCATCAGCTTCCTGTCCCGGGCCGCGGTGCGCAAGGAAATTGCCCTCGGAACGCTGCGGGAGCCGGATGTCGAAGGTTTTCCGTTTACCCGCAAATTTTCCTTGATCACGCGTACGGCGCCATTTTACACCAAAGCGATGGAAGTGTTTATGGAGCTTCTGCGTAGGTCCCCCTCCATTTAGACAAAATAAAACGGGCAATGGTATAATGGCACTTTATTTAGCCGGGAGGTGTCTAATCTATGAACTTTTGGGAGGGGTTTGCGGATAATATCGGCAAGATCAGGTGGGCGGATATCGGGATCGCCGTCTTGATCATCGCGTTTTTTGCGCTGTTCAACAAAGTGCTGGTGAAGTATATCTTTGCCTTGCTGAACCGACGATTCGGAGCATCCGACAAGGGGGAACTGTGGAAGCAGGTGCTTGAGCGGCCGTTCAGGTCGTTTTTCGTGCTAGCGGGCGTTTATTTGGGCGTCAAATATTTGCTGCCGCGCAGCTGGGAGCTGGCCATCGGCCTTGACCCGCTGTTCCGCAGCGCCGTCATTGCTCTAGCAGGCTGGGCTTTGTATATTTTATCGGCCCAATCGTCCGTGCTGCTTGAAGGAATCGGCAAAAAAATCCGGCTGGACGATTCCAGCATGCTGATTCCGTTCCTGTCCAAGGTGCTGCGGTTTGTCGTTATCGTCTTGACGATCGCGTTAATCGGTTCGGAATGGGGCTTCAGCATCAACGGCCTGGTGGCCGGCATGGGGCTGGGGAGCCTTGCCGTCGCCCTGGCGGCCAAGGATACGCTCGGCAATATTTTCGGCGGCATCGTGATCATTTTGGAAAAGCCTTTCGCCAAAGGGGATTGGATTCTAACGCCCGCCGCCGAAGGGGTGGTGGAAGACATTACTTTCCGCAGCACCAAAATCCGCACTTTCGCGGATGCTTTGATTACGGTGCCGAACGCCGCGCTGGCCGATCAGCCGATCACCAACTGGAGCAGGATGGGCAAGCGCCGGGTCAGCTTTACGCTCGGCGTGGCGCTGGATTCGGACCGCGCGCGGCTGGCTGCGGCCATTTCCCGGATCGAGCGGCTGCTGAGGGACAACGAGCAAATCGACCCCGGCACGATTCACGTCAAGTTCACCGATTTTAACGAGAGCAGTTTGGGCATTTTTATATATTATTTTACGAAGTCCACGGTTTGGGCGGAATATTTGTCGGCCCGGCAGGGAATAAATTTGGCCTTGCTGCAGGTGCTGGAAGAGGAAGGCATTAAGCTGGCGTATCCTTCGCACCGGGTGTTTCTGGAAGGGGCGCTGGCGGATGGCGGAGGGGAAGTTTCCAGGGCATACCGGCCGTACGAGTAAACAAGATCTGAAGGTTAAAGGACTCCGGAGCCGGTATTTACCTCAAATCGGCCTGGATGAACTGGTCTGGAGCGTAATAGGAAGAGGGAATGGGTATGGGGGTCCACCCCATATCCATCCCTCCAATCGCTCTTACGTAAGTCAGAGTCAGAAAGGACGCCGTCAGGCGTTCTTCTTGCGCTCCAAAGCGAATACTGAATCCGAGAGTTGACACCCGGCGGCGGAATAAGGTTTACTGACAGGAAAGAAACCGTTTACGGGGGCGAGGATGCCATGTCCTTGATCAAGCGAAGTTTATTTACCAAAATTTTATTGGGCCTGCTGACTGCCACCATTGTGCCTTTTTTGATTTCCAGCTACATGTCCTACCAGATTATCGGGCGTTCGGTGCAGGATCAACTCGTTCAGCTGAACCAAAAATCGATGGCGATCACGATGTCGAGCGTTCATAAATACATCCATGACATCATGCTGCTCACGTTGTCCTACTACGGCGACCCCGAACTGATGCGCCTGCTGACCAAAAAGGAGATGCAGACTCCGGCGGAGGCCGTGTACATCAATCAAAAAATGCAGCGACTCTACGGCAGCTATACGGAAATCCGCTCGGTGACCTACAAGAGCGCGCTGACCAACCGTCAGTTTAACGTAAAATCGGGGCTGAACGAGCGGCAGCTCATTCCCGATTTTGTCCACCGCCGGCTCCCCGCGGAAGGGCAACGCTATAACGAGGAGTACGCGGTTATTGAAGTAAACGGGGAGAAGCGGCTGCAGATCAACAAGCTGTTTGCGGACATCTCCAGCCGCGAAACGCTGGGTTTGACTTCGGTTACGGTGCGGAATATAGAATTAAAGGAACTGGTCGAACCGTTGTCGACGTCCGAGCAAGGGGATGTATACATTCTTTTGCAAAACGATTTGCAGCTGTTGTATTCGACTGCTTCCGCGGCCGGCGATAGCGAATGGATTCAGGAATTGCGCGGAAAAATCGCCGCTGTGGACGGGGATGCCAGAGGCTTGATCCATGACCCCAAGGGAAAGGGAATATACATTTACTACACGGACGTTTCCTACGGGTTGCCCATTACGCTGGTGAAATTCATCCCGAGCTCCGTCATAGAGCAGGCGGGCAGGCAGGCGCTGAACCGATCGCTGGCCCTGCAGGTGGCCGTGACCGGTTTTGTCGCCATCATGGCGGGAGTCATCTCGTATGTGATTTTGCTGCGGATCAAACGCATCCTGGGCCAGATCAAAAAAATCCAGATGGGCAATTTCAACATTCAAGGCGGTTCGCAAGCGACCGACGAGCTTGGCCTTCTGGAGGACCGTCTTCAGGACATGGCCGCGGAACTGGACGCGCTTTGGAACCAGCAGTACCGCTACAAGCTGGAGGTCGCGGACGCCCGGCTGAAAATGCTTCAGGCGCAGATCAACCCGCATTTCCTGTACAATACGCTGCAATCGATCGGCACGCTGGCGATCAAGAAAAACGCGCACGAGGTGAGCGACAAGCTGGCCGAGCTGGGAGCGATGTTCCGCTACAATATGGATATCGATCATGAAGAGGTTCTTTTGCAAGACGAGCTGGAGCACTTGAACCATTACATTTCGCTGCAGGTAGGAAGGTTTAAGCATAAACTGGATTACTCGCAAAGCTGCCCGGACGAGGCGTTGTTCCTGCGGGTGCCGAAAATGGTGCTGCAGCCCCTGGTCGAAAACAGCATCGTGCACGGCATTGAAAAAGGGAACGGTACAGGGACCATCCGTGTGGAAATCGAGCTGAACGACCGGTTGATCATCCGCGTGATCGATAACGGGCGCGGCTTCGCCCCGGACATGATCGGCGACATCCGCCGTGCGTATACGGATTCTTCCGCCAAGCTCGAATCGCGGGTCGGCATCGGTTTGGTTAATGTATTAAAGCGGCTGCAGTTGTACTATGGACCAGGATTTGCCTGGGACATCGAAAGCGAGCCTTATGCGCAGACGACCGTTACTTTGTCCATTCCCTATCAACCGGAGAAGGAGCGTGAGCCGCATGAAAGTACTGATCGTGGATGATGAGGAGCATGTCAGGGAAGGCGTTGAATTGGCCATCGACTGGCCGAGCTATCAAATGACCGCAATTTTGCAGGCCGAGGACGGCGTGGAGGCGCTTGAAATCGTGCGCCGCGAGGCGCCGGAACTGATCGTGTGCGATATGAGCATGCCGCGTATGGATGGACCGACCTTTCTGGAAAAATTGCGGGCGGAAGGATGGGACTCCAAGGTGATCGTTCTGAGCGGGTACCAGGAATTTCGTTATGCCAAAGCGACCCTGCTGGCGCAGGGAGTCGATTATTTGCTGAAGCCATTCAAGATCGACGACTTGAACAAGGCCGTTTCCAAGGCGGTCGGGGAGATTCTGGAAAGCCGGGAAAACCGGAGCGAGGAGCTGCGCAGGAACCTTCAGGTTCATGAAGCCAACACCCTGCTCCAGGAGCAGAGGATGGCCACGTATTTGCAAGCGGAATCCGTCAATCATGCGGGCGTCCGCCAAGTGCTGCAGGAGGCGGGCTTTCCCGTTAAGGACTTTTATCTGCTGCTCTTTTTGCCGAGGAACCTGACGGAGATCGTCGACCGCAGCTTTATGGGGGACGAAGCGTTGTTTATGTTCTCCGTACGCAACATCATCAAGGACGTTCTGCGGCCATTGGGCCGGTATTATTTTTTTCGGATCGATTCGTTTTTCTGCATTCTGACCGAGGGGGAAGCTCCCGCCGCGGATGTGGAACATTACAGAGCCAAGCTGGAGAAGTCGTGGCTGTCCGCGATCAAGCTGGACGTCTTCTCCGGGTTTGTGCGGAAAAAGTACGACAGCGCTGAAATTTTGTCCGCCATCAAAGAGGCCAGAACGGAAATTCTTCAGGCCAATGTTTTGGATGGCAGAGGGGGTGCGGGCAAGCCAGGCCATGCCGTTACGTTTATCGACCGGGAAATTCTTCTGCTGGAGGCTTTAAGAAAACGCGACAAGGAGCACATGGCCGAATTGATCGGTTCTTTTGTGCGGGAGCTCCGGCAGCTCGGGTATTTGTCGTTAAAGGACCTGCAGCATTACACGATGGAAATGAATTTGCTGATCGCCCGCATTTCCCGCCAGCTCCATCAGGAGCATCAGACGGAAACGCTGTCGCTTTGGATCGGCGATTTGGAGGAATGGGGGCAGGAACTGACGCATATTTTCTGGCTGATGATCGAGTCGGAAGGGGAAGGGTTGGCTTCGCTCCAAAGCATCCATGCGATTCAGCACTACATCTCGTCCAATATCGGGGCCGACATCAGCCTGTCTTCGTTGGCGGAACGTTTTCATTTCAGTCCCCAATATATCGCCAAGAAATTTAAGGAAACTTATGGAACCACGGTGATGAACTATTTGACCGGGCTAAGAATGGAAAAAGCCAAGTCCCTGCTCAGCCATTCGGACCAAACCGTGCTTGAGGTGTCCCGGATGCTGGGGTACGAGGACGATAATTATTTCGGCAAAGTGTTCCGAAAGTTTACCGGCGAGTCGCCGACGCAGTACCGCAAGCATCATAAGGCCCCCCGGCCGCGGATGGACGGCTAAAGTGCATAACCTGCCGCCGCGAATGGAATAACAAAGGAAGGAAGAAGCTGCCGCAGCCTCTCCTTTCCTTTTTTGTTTAGTTTCAAATTTTACTCCAAAAGGCGATGATATCCCCTGTATTGCCCAGGTTCATAACCAATATAATGGACGTGTAAGGGGTTTCATCACTACAACGACATCATAATCGGGGGGACAGGAATGAAAAAAACGAAAAAAGCGCTTGGTTTGATCGCGACGATGGCGTTAGTTGTTGCTTTGACAGCTTGCGGAGGCAACGCAAAAAACAATGCGGGCAATGCCGCGAATAATGCCGGCGGTGCCGGAGGCGGCAATCAACCGGAAAAACAAGCGAAGATTTCGCTGTTCCAAAACAAGGTCGAAATCGCCGAAGCCCTGGAGGGGTTGGCGGAAAAATATAAGCAGGAAACCGGCAACGAAGTCGACGTTTGGGGCTCTGCCGGCGATGCTTACATGACTCAGCTCCAAGCCAAGCTGGCGGCGAAGGAAGGCCCGACGATCTTTAGCGTAGGCGCCGGCGCGGAAGCGGAAAAATTCAAGTCCTATTACTACGATATGAGCAATGAAGAGTATGTCAAAAATATCGCGCCGAACATGGCCCTGGAAGTCGACGGCAAAGTGGTCGGCGTGCCGACGGGCGTAGAAGGCTTCGGTCTCGTATACAACAAGAGCCTGGTCGATCTGGGCAAAGTAACCGACTTCGACTCTTTCAAGACCACGATGGAAGGCCTGAAGGCCAAAGGTGTTAACGGGCTGAGCCTTTCCCAGGAAGCGTACTTCCTGATCGGACATATCATCAATACTCCGTTCGCCCTCCAGGAAGATCCGAAAGCGTTCGTCGAGAAGCTGAACAAAGGCGAAGTGAAACTGGCCGACACCAAGGAATTCCAAGAGTTCGCCAAGTTTATGGAAGTGATTCGGGCCAACTCCACAAACCCGATGGAAGTAACGTATGACACGCAAATGGGGGATTTCGCCACCGGAAAAACGGCGATGGTTCACCAAGGCAACTGGAGTTACTCGATGCTCGCGGACTACGGCGATCTGGACATCGGCATGATGCCGTTGCCGATTGCCGGCAACAAGAAGCTGTCCGTGGACATTCCGGGCGGCTGGGTCATTAACAAGGAAGCGGGCGAAGCGGAAATCAAAGCGGCCAACGCTTTCCTGAACTGGATGTTTACGAGCGAAACGGGCAAAAATACGATCGTGAACGAGTTCAAATTTATCCCGGCGATGACCAACATCGAAGCGACGGGCCTCGATCCGATGTCGCAAGCGGTATTTGAAGCTACGAAGAGCGGTGAAACGATTCCTTGGGCTTTTAACTACTTCCCGCAAGGGATCATCGTGAACGACCTGGCTCCGGCGACGGCCGAGTTCTTCCTGAATCCGGATATGACCGGCCAGCAGTTCCTGCAAAACCTGGATAAAGCTTGGGCCAATGCGGCAAAGTAACATTTAGCTGACGTTTAGGAAATCATCACACTAAAGCCTAACTCTGCTTCGATGGCGTTAGGCTTTAGTTTTTTACAGCAAATTCCCGAAATGGGGTGGACCTATGCGCAGTAACAAAGATAAGCTCTGGTACGCGTTGTTTACCATGCCGTTATTCATCATCTTTACGACAGTCGTGATCATACCGTTTATCATTGGGGTGTACTACTCGTTTATTAGCTGGAACGGGATTCCGGCCGATCCGAAAGTGTTCGTGGGCTTCGACAACTATATCCGTATTTTTCATGATGAGCGGTTTTATTCTTCGGCTTGGCATACGATCAAATTCACGATTTTGGCGCTGATCTCCGTCAACGTCTTTGGGCTCTTGTTCTCCTTGCTGGTGACCAGCGGGCTTCGCACGAGCAACCTGGCGCGGACGCTGTTTTTTATGCCGAACCTGATCGGCGGGCTGATTTTGGGCTACATTTGGAAGTTTATTTTTACTGATATTTTTAAGTTTCTCGGGAACAACACGGGGCTTGATCATCTCTTTTTCAACTGGCTGATCAATCCGGAATTCGCGCTGTATGCGATGGTGATTGTGTTTACGTGGCAAATGGCCGGTTATACGATGATCATCTATATCGCGGGGATTCAGGGGATTTCGGACGAAACGCTTGAGGCGGCGAAGGTCGACGGCGCGAATATGTGGCAGCGTCTGACCAAAATCGTGTTTCCGCTGCTTATGCCGTCGTTTACGATCTGCTTCTTTATGACGCTCTCCGGCGCGTTTAAGATCTATGACGTAAACCTGTCTTTGACGAACGGCGGTCCCGTGAACTCCACGGAAATGTTCGCCATGAACATTTTTAACGAAATCTTCGGGTACGGCCGGTATGGCGTCGGCCAAGCGAAGGCGATCGTGTTCTTCCTCGTCGTGGCTGTTGTGACGCTGACACAGGTCATCATTACGAAAAAGAAAGAGGTGCAAATGTAATGAAGCGTGCCGGCAAATGGATTCCTTCCGTCTTACTGCTCATTCTTGCACTTGTTTTCTTGTCCCCGATCTATATCATGCTCGTCAACTCCTTCAAAAACCGGGCGGAGCTGTATACCAACGCGCTGGCGCTCCCGCAAAGCCTCAACTTTGAGTATTACGCGAGCGCGATCGACAAGATGAACTTCTTCCGGGTGCTCGGCAATTCGCTGCTGGTCACTATTTTGACGGTGATTTTTGTGGTGATTTTGTCGTCGATGACCGCCTGGATGCTGGTGCGGCGCGACACGAAAATCAGCAAATGGATGTTTATGGCTTATGTCGCGACGATGCTGATCCCCTTCCAAACGCTGATGATGCCGCTGATGCAGGTTATGGACTGGATTCGCACCTACCTGCATCTCCCGATGCTGAATACGCACGGCGGCTTGATATACATGAACATCGGCTTCCACGCCAGTATGGCGGTGTTTTTGTACCACGGGTTCATCAAATCGATTCCGATCGCGCTGGAGGAAGCCGCGACTCTGGATGGCTGCACGAAATTCGGCGTGTTTTGGCGGATCGTGTTCCCGATGCTGAAGACGATCACCATTACCGTAGCCATTCTGGACGTTATCGCGACGTGGAACGACTATCTGCTGCCGTCGCTGACGCTGTCGGATAAAGCGCTGCGCACGATCCCGCTGTCGACGTTCTACTTCTTCGGAGAGTTCACGATCGTGTGGAACCAGGCCATGGCCGGCCTGACGCTGACCATCATCCCTGTCGTCATTTTCTACGCGTTTGCCCAAAAGTACATCATCAAGGGCATTGCGGCGGGGGCGGTGAAGTAACTAGAGGTAGTAAAGTAACAGGCATTTGGCACAATAAAGCGTTCAACCGGTGTTATGCGTACCCGCCTGCGATAAAGTAGCCGGTCGGCCGATGCATGTCAAAGTAGTAAAGTAATCGGCGGTTAAAGACAAATATCCCCTTCGTTTCCGTTGATCAGTTGAGTTCAAGTGCAAAAGTGCATCCGATTTTTTGCCAATCCCTGTTTCCGAGCGGATGAACTGCAAAAGTGCATATGTTTTGAATTGAATTGTAAAATTATGTAATATACAAAGGTGGTGAACTGCACTTTTGCAGTTGAGCTGCCTGTTTCGAGAAGTTTCGACGAAATTCGCCTGCACTTTTGCATTGCGTGATTTGCTTCTGCCCCAGAGGCTTTATTTCCGCCCAACCTGGGGAAAATTGCCGTATAAGATATAAGAAGCCTGAAAGCGGCGATGGTGTCAACAGAAGCTGCGGCAGCAGCCATAAAGGCGGCTGCCCATCCTTTTGCGGACGGAGCCGCAACCCGCTACACGGCCGAGTTACGGCCGTTTTTTTGTTTGCGGATACTGTTGACGAGAAGCGGCAGTTTGATAATCCCAATCGCTAGCAGCGCAATCGACGCGTAATACATGAAGTGGCCCAAGCCCGCGAGAAATACGAAAATGACAGGCCACGGCACGAGGACCTTGGGCAGCACGAACAGGATTGCCAGCGGGATGAACGCATGGATGAATGTAATCGACAGCACCTGGATGGCGATGCGCAGCTTAGTCGGCTTAAAGCGGGTTTTCCACCGGAAAAGGCCGCGAACGGACAAAACCAGATACAGCAGGACGGCCAGCGCAACGGCATCGACGATCAGGAAATCCTTCCGATAGCTATCCATTCCGGCAGTGATGGGCTGCTCACCGTGAAGAATACGGTCGATTCCCGCCGTGATTTGATCGTAAGCGTCGATATGGAAGAAATCCATCGAGTTGGCCAGAAAAATGATGCCGTAGTCGCCGTCGATGATCATTTTGGAATATGTATTTTCCGTCGAGCCGTCGTGATAAACCCAATTGCGGTTCTTGTCGACGCTCCAGCCCATGCCGTAATATTGGCTGCCCCACATTTGGACCGCCGGGGCATGCATGAGCGCGGCGCTCCGCTCGGATACGACGGACGTATTTCCGAATCGCCCTTGGTTGATTTGAGGGATCAGGTATTTGGACATGTCCTCGGCGCTGGAGACCAAATATCCCGAAGGAACCGTACCTTCGTGGTTGATCATTTTCGTCGGCAGCATGAGTCCGAACACCGGCTGATAGCCCGCAGCCAGCTCCTGTGCGGAGTTCGGCGAGGCATAGCTGTGCGTCATGCCCAGCGGCGCGTAAATATTTTGCTTGATATAGTCCCCGTAAGACATCCCCGAAACGGCTTCGATAATGCCGCCCAAAATATCGTAATTCAGATTCGAATATTGGTACGCCGTGCCAACGGGTTCGGTGAGCTCCACCTGCTTGAGATTGCGGATATGCTGCTCGATCGGCAGGCCGCCTTGCGTCAGCGACACCTGGCCGTCATAGGTGGATATCCCGCTTGTCTGGTGAAGCAAATGCTTAACGCGGATTTGCGCGGACGCGGCTTCGTCGGCAACCCGGAACCAGGGCAAATACTGGCGGACCGGAGCCTCGAGATCGATTTTCCCGGCATCGGCCAATTGCATGACGGCCAGGGCGGTGAACGATTTGCTGACCGATCCGATGACAAACGGGGTTTGCGCCGTCACCGGCGTGCGGTCGGGCCCGGAAATGCCGTAGCCGTTTTGAAAAAGCACCTGGTCCCCCTTGACGATTGCCAGGGAAGCGCCGGGAATTTGCAGCTTCTTCATCGAATCCTGCATGAAAGCATCGATTTGCTCCTTGTCGATTTCATCGCTTTCGGCCCCCGCCTTCAGCGGGATGGCGCATACGATGAGAGCCGCGGCCATGGTTAGCAGCAAGGTTTTTAGAAACGATGCGGCGGCCTTCTTTTTATATGAAACGGAATTCATATGGTTACTCCTCCTAATTATTGGTACGGGACTTATTGTACCTGCGGAAACCGGTGCTTTGCGCCGGCAAATGGTCGGATTCGAGGCTGGGCTTGGGTCTGGGGAAGCTGCCCAACTCCGGCAAGGGGCGGTTCGATTACGTTGGCGTTTGGAGCTATAATAGCTTTAGCTTGGCAAGCGGGCGAGAAACGTGAAAAAAGACCGCGAGGGGAGATGGAACGTTTGAACGATCTTGAACATCATTCGGAGCCCAAACCGGGACCGGAACCGGAACGGAAGACACTGAAGGAGGTCTTTGACCGGGCTGAATACCCGCTTACTGGCCACGGCAGAAGAGAAGTCGACGTGCTGAAGGCGGCGCTCGCCGGAGTGGACGGCGGAGTGGAAAGCGATATGTACGGCGCGGGTAAAGTGATCGAGGATTTTGAAGCAAAGATGGCCGGCGTTTTGGGGAAGGAAGCGGCGGTGTTTTTTCCCAGCGGGACGATGGCCCAGCAAATCGCTTTAAGAATTTGGTGCGACCGGCGGGGTGTGGCCCGGGTGGCCTACCATCCGCTTTGCCATCTGGAGATCCACGAAAAAGACGGGCTCAAGGAGCTGCACCAAATCGAGCCGATTTTGTTGGCGGACCCAAACCGGCTAATCGGCCTGGCCGACGTCATGAATTTGCCGGACGATATCGCCTGCCTGCTGCTGGAGCTGCCGCAGCGCGAGATCGGCGGGCAGCTGCCGGAGTTCGCCGAGCTTGAAGCGATTTCGGCGTACTGCCGGGAGCAGGGGATCAAGCTGCATCTGGACGGGGCCCGGCTGTTCGAGACCCTGCCCTACTATCGGAAATCCGCCGCAGAGGTTTGCGGTCTGTTCGACAGTGTGTATATTTCCTTCTACAAAGGGATCGGCGGCGTTGCCGGAGCGATCCTGGCGGGGCAGCCGGAGTTAGCGCAGGAGTCCAAGGTATGGAAAAGACGCCACGGCGGCGATTTGATCAGCCTTTATCCATATATCCTCAGCGCGGATTATTATTACGAGCAAAGAATCGGGAAAATGGAGCTCTATTACGAGCAAGCGCGGGAACTGGCCGGAATGTATAACCGCTGCCGCGGCATCACGACCCTGCCGGAAATCCCGGTATCCAACATGTTCCACGTCCATGCCGGGCTGTCCAGCCGACGGATGGAGGAAGTGCTGGTCGAAATTTGCGGGGAGACCGGAGTCGGTTTTTCTCATTATGTAAAGGAACGGACGGCGGGAGGAAGCTATTTTGAAGTCAGCATCGGCGACCGTTACGATGCGGTTCCCGGGGATAAGCTTTTGCAAGCCTTTGAATTGCTGGATGAGAAGTTGAAAGGAGAGACGGAGATTTGAAAAACAAAGTGATTTTTCTTACGACGGACAGTATAGGCAGCGGTGAACGGGAGCTTGGCGCGCAGTTGCTGGAAACCTTCGCGACGCTGCTGAAGCAGCGGGAGCAGCTGCCGGCCGCGGTTTTTTGCGTAAACCGGGGCGTGCTGGCTTTGACGGAGCAATCGTTCGCTTCGCTGCATCTGAAGGAGCTGGAGGCGCGCGGCGTGCCCGTGCTGGCCTGCGGCACCTGCGTCGACTATTACGGGATTCGGGATCGGCTGGCAGCCGGCGAGGTGTCCAGCATGGGGCGTTTCCTGGAACTGGCGGAACAATACGAGGTGATCACGATCGCTTAAGGCCCCTCATCCGCGACTCGGATTCGTACGGTCTCGTTTATTGGAAGGACAAAAAAAGCATACTATACCTTACTGGAAGAAGAATGTGAAATTCGAAGGAGGGTTAGCATGCTGCGGACTAAAATCATTTGTACGCTTGGCCCGGCTAGCGATGCCGCCGGGGTGCTGCAGGACATGATTCGGGCGGGAATGACGGTGGGCCGGCTGAACATGGCGCACGGAGAATTGGAGGAGCACGCGCGGCGGATCGCCCAGGTGCGCGCGGCGGCGCGAGAGTTAAACACGTTTGTCCCCATCATGATGGATATTAAGGGGCCGGAGGTCCGGATCGGCAAATTGCGCGAGGCGTTCGCAGAGCTAAAGGCCGGCGAGGAACTGGTTTTGACGACGGAGCAGATCGCCGGGGATGCCGCGCGGATTTCGGTCAATTATCCCGATATGCCCAAGGTGGTGCGGGAGGGCGGCCGGATTCTGATCGACGACGGGCTGGTGGAGCTGCGCGTCCTGTCCGCAGCAGGCTCGGAGATCCGCTGCCGCATCGTCAGCGGCGGTAAGCTCAAGCCGAACAAGGGCGTGAACCTGCCCGGCATCAAAACGACGCTGCCCGGGGTGACGGAACGGGACATCCGGCACATTCATTTTGGACTGGAGCAAGGCGTGGAAATGATCGCCGTTTCGTTTGTGCGGAAAGGGGATGATATCCGCGAAGTGCGGCGGATTTTGCAGGAGCAGAATGCCGGCCACGTGCAGATCGTTTCCAAGATCGAAAATGAAGAAGGGATTGCCGACCTCGACAACATTATCGAGGCGTCGGACGGGATCATGGTCGCCCGCGGGGATATGGGCGTGGAGGTGCCGGTCGAGGAAGTGCCGGTGAGGCAAAAGGAGATCATCGATAAGTGCAATCTGGCGGGGAAGCCGGTGATCGTGGCTACGCATATGCTTGAGTCGATGCAGGTGAACCCGCGGCCGACGAGGGCCGAAGTGAGCGACGTGTACAACGCGGTGATGCAGGGGGCCGACGTCGTAATGCTGTCCGGGGAGTCGGCGGCCGGCAAATACCCGGTGGAGTCCGTACGCACGATGGCGGCGGTGGCCCGCAGGGCGGAGTCGATGATTGACTACGGCGAGCAATTCAACCGCAGAAGAAGGCTGCATGCCACCAACATCACGGAGGTAATCAGCCAAGGTGCGGTCAGCGCTTCCCTGGAGCTGGACGCCAAAGTGATCCTCACCTCCACCGAAAGCGGCTTTACCGCCCAGATGGTGTCCAAATACCGGCCAAAGGCCCCGATCGTGGCGATCGCGCATCATCCGCATGTGCTGGTCAAGTTATGCCTTTTGTCCGGGGTCTTCCCTTATTTGGGAGGGCCGGTGACCACCACCGACGAGATGTTTGATTCGGCGATTCAAAGCGCGGTGAAGTCCGGGTATGCACAGGAAGGGGACATAGTCGTGCTGTCCGCGGGTTTGCCTCTTGGGCAGGCGGGAACCACCAACTTAATCCAAATCCGGCAGATTTAAGAGGAACGGAACCGGTTTGCCACTTAGAAGGGGCTAGCCGCTCGCTTCTCTGACATAACGTGACGTAGCGGACATATCGTACGTAGCTGATGTAGCGGAATATTGGACATAGCGGATATAGCGGACGTAGCGGACATGGTGAACATAGTGGACGTAGCGGATTTAGCGGATATTGCACATAGTGAACATAGCGGACATAACGGATATAGTGAACACAGTGGACGTAGCGGATATAGCGGACGTAGTGGATACAGCAGACATAGCACATAGCGCGTTGCGGCACTAGCGTGGCATTTTTACTCAAGGTTTCTTTAAAAGCGTTGGTTTCGAACCGTACTATCGCCGCCGAAAATCTAACGGTTGTAGCAGCGGCTATTTTCCGAAAAAAGACCTTCTCTAAATTCTAGCTATGATGAACGTAAACAAAAGACAGCCCTCCATATTGCTACATCTCGTAGGTTAAAATGGATAGTGAAAACCAAACCATTTCAGAGCTACATAGCAAAGGAGAGCTGATACTATGCAGTCTACCACAAAATTCGTCGGTTTAGATGTATCCAAAGAAAAAATTTCGGTTGCTATTGCAGATGCAAGCGGTGAAACTCCTCGCTATTACGGGAGCATTCCTCACACCCCGGCGGCGCTGCGCAAGCTGATCAAAGAACTGGGACCGGCCGAAACGCTATCGTTTTGTTATGAGGCAGGTCCGACAGGTTACGAAACCTATCGCTGGATCACCTCCATGGGAGCCCATTGCGTTGTCATTGCTCCGTCGCTTATTCCCAAACGCCCTGGCGATCACGTGAAGACGGATCGACGGGACGCCGAGCAGCTTGCCCGTCTGTTTCGTGCAGGAGAATTGACTCCTGTCTACGTCCCGGAGCGGGAAGACGAGGCTTTGCGGGAGTTGGTTCGCGCCCGGGAGGCCGCCAAAGAGGACGCGCATCGGGCACGCCAGCGGATATTGAAGTTCCTGCTCCGCCATCACATCGAACCGCCGGCTACGATAAAGCGTCGTTGGACCCGGAAGTACCGTTCCTGGCTGGAGCAACTGACATTCCCTTATGAGCCCATGCAAGTAGCCTTCGACGAGATGCTCCATACCTTAAATGAGATCGAGCAGCGGATGGGGCGTTTGGAAAAAGCCTTGGTTCAGCAAGCCACGGTCGGCTCCAAGGCAACTCTGATTCGGGTGCTTCAGTCCCTGCGTGGGATTGGACTACTGACGGCCGTCACTCTAGCTGCTGAGATCGGTTCATTTACTCGCTTCCGCTCCCCGGCCCAACTCATGGCGTATTTAGGGTTGGTTCCTCGTGAGAGTTCAACCGGCCTGAGTACTCGGCGCGGAAGTATGACCAAAGCCGGTAACGGGCGCTTGCGCCGATCCTTGGTGGAATCCGCCTGGAGCTACCGTCATCGGCCTGCGGTGAAAGGAGATCTCGCCAAGCGTTTGGATGGCATGCCGGCCGATATACAACTGTTGTCGTGGAAAGCGCAAGAAAGATTGCATTACAAATACCGTCATCTCATTTTTGGAAAGAACAAACACAAAAATGTGGCCGTAGGCGCGGTGGCCAGGGAGCTAACCGGGTTCATATGGGCTGTTGCTCGAACGGTGGAACAACCGGTGGCTAACTAACGCCCCTTCCGTCCCCTTTGGGGAGACGCAGGGAGCGTTGCCCCCTGCACCCCCACACTCGCCGTGAGGCGTTCCTCATTTCCAATGAGGAATAGGAAAAGTGTTGATTTGAACCTAACCGCTTGTCAAGAAAAGCGCTTGACAAGCTCACGCCTGAGCACGAGGCCCGGGAGCAAACGAAGGTTCCGGGAGAGAATTTGCGTCAACCGTTTGCACTAGGTGAGTAACTGAACGTGCGCTTCTAGCTTGCAAGAGCTCTCCTTGACGAAGGCATAACATGTGGTACCAACCCACGGATAGCAGCGTGCCGACCGTCGCTCGCATTTTTGCTCTCGCGCCACGTGCTCAGGCACCTCTCACACGGAGGGCTTGACAAAAACGTTCATAGCAACGGTTGTGATCGCCGTTATTTGCCTGAATCTAAGCAAAATTAGCCGGTTTCCAGTGAAATAAGCTCCATGGCAACCGTTACAATTTGAAATCAACGTTTTTGGAACAAATAGCGCTTGTGGCAACCGTTAGAATAGTTGTGTGACCAGAAAATGTAACTTGTCGGATAAGACTTGATGCACCACAAGTGACATAACGGCCAAAAATGTCCCTATATTTGAGGTTTCCGGAAAGCTCGCCGAAATAACGGATTTTTGTGTCGCTATTTTCCATTGGACTGGCGCAAATGGGGGGGATCGGCGTAATGGCCGAGGCATAGCGACATAAATTGCCGCTATTTGGCGAGCCAAATGTCCAACCCGGAGAATAGGGACACATATTGCTCCTATTCCCAATCGTTCTCCGATCCTGCAAAAAAAGGCACTCTCCGGACAGCTAGCTGTATCGGGGGTGCCTTTTGCTCATTATTGAATCTCATCCAGAAGCTCGTAGGCCGATTGCTTGGTTTTTACGTTCAACAAGCGCTCTCTAAAGCTGTCGTCCATCAGCTTTCGGGACAGCATCTGCAAAATTTTTAGATGCTCGTTGCCTTTATTTTCGGCAGGGACGGCGATCATAAAGATCAGCTTCGCCGGCGTTCCGTCCGCGCTGTCCCAGTCGACGCCTTCCGGCTTCATCCCGAATACGACCCGCGGCTTGAGAACGGCGGATGATTTCCCGTGGGGAACGGCGATATTCATTCCGATTGCGGTGGAGCTTTCCCGCTCGCGGTTTAGAATTGCTAGTTTAAACTCCTCCCGCGAGGTTAGCGCGCCTGCCGTTTCCAATTTGCCGATCATTTCATCGATGACGCCGTCCCGCGTCGATGCGGTCAATGAAGTCTCGATCAGGTTCAAATCAAGGATGTCCGTCAGCTTGCTGACTGCACGTTGTTCCGGTGGTCTATCGGCTCCGGTTCCAGCCTTGGCTTCACGGCTGGTTATGACGGGCAAGTCCAGCTGCTGCGGCTCCTGCTTCTGCTCGCTCCGCTGCTCGTGCTGCCATTCCAGATGCCGTTCCAACTGCTGCTCGTGCGGCTGCTTCTGCGGCTGCTCCTTCGGCTCTTCCAACCGCCGTTCCAGCCGCTGCTCCTTCGGCTCCTCTAACTGCCGTTCCAGCCGCCGCTCCAGCCGCCGCTCCTGTGCCCGTCCCCTCAGCTCCGCGGCCGGCGCGGCCTCTTCATAAGCTTCGGAACCGCCGGCCAACTGAGGGGCAACCTGGTCCTTTTTAAGCAGCTTGATCATCAGCGCGGTCACAATCGCGCCGATAATCACGGCGACGAAAAACATCAGCACGTTATCGACCGCACCCAATACCGCCACGATTGGCCCGCCGTGAGCTACCCGGTCGCCGACGTTCCCGAGCATGGCGATCACGGAACCGGCCATGGAGCCGACCATAATGCTCGGAATGACGCGCAGTGGGTCCTGCGAAGCGAACGGAATCGCGCCTTCGGTGATGCCGAACAAGCCCATCGTAAAGGCCGCTTTTCCGGATTCGCGCTCGGCGTCATGGAATTTCCGCTTGAACATAAACGTGGCCAGGCCGAGACCGATCGGCGGAATGCAAATCGCCACGGCGATCGGGCCCATAACGTGATAGTTCCCCTCGGCGATCATCGCGGAGCCGAACATAAAGGCAACCTTGTTGACGGGGCCGCCCATATCAAAGGAGATCATGGCGCCCAGAATAAGTGCGAGCAGAATGGAGCTGGTCCCCTGCATGCTGGCGAGCCAGGCGGTCATCCAAGCGAATACCTGGGCGATCGGGCCGCCCAGCAGATAGATAAAGGCCAGGCCGACGATCAGCGAGGAAAGCACCGGGATGATGATGATCGGCATGATCGGGACGATCGGTTTCGGCACTTTCCATTTCTTGATCCACAAGGCCACGTAACCGGCGAGGAAGCCGGCGATAATTCCGCCGATAAACCCGGCGCCGGCTTCGCTGCCGTAGAAGCTGCCGTTGGCGGCGATGTAGCCGCCGATCAGACCCGGCGCCAATCCGGGCCGGTCGGCGATGCTAAAGGCGATGAACCCGGCTAGAATCGGCACCATAAACGTAAAGGACGCGGCCCCCAGCTTCTCGATCGTTTTCCAGAACGAATCCTCGGGAATTTGCAGGCCGCCCGGCGTCGGTACGCCGCCGATCGACAGCGCGATGGCGATCAGCAAACCGCCGACGACGATGAACGGAATCATGTAAGAAACGCCGCTCATCAAATGCCGGTAAAACTGGTTTTGCTGTTTGCCCGGCGCGGCCTTGGCGGGACGATCGTCCGCCTCGTTGCTCCCCCGGTACACGGCAGCTTCGCCGCGGAGCATTTTTTGGATCAGTTCTTCCGGGGTGCGGATTCCTTCCTGTACGCCCGCCACCAGCAGTTTTTTGCCGATGAACCGGCTTTTGTCCACGTACTTGTCCGCCGCGATGATGATCCCGTCCGCCTGGCGGATTTCCTCCTCCGTAAACTGGTTTTCCACCCCGATCGAGCCCTGGGTTTCCACTTTCATGTCAATGCCTAATTTGTCCGCGGCTTTCTGCAAGTTTTCCGCCGCCATATACGTATGGGCAATCCCGTTTGGGCATGAGGTGATGGCCAACAATTTCATGGTTTTGGTCCCCCCTGTATCGAATAGTAATCGCTTACAACCTCATCTTAGCGCAGAAAAAGGGCGGAAAAGATTTTAATTCTTACCGCAGGTTCCGGAAAAACAGATTTTTTCTATATAAGCTGAACTATTGATTGTACGTAATGGGGCAGCCGTGAGAAACGTTCTTACGATCGCTGTTGTTCGCAGATTTCTTAATTAACTTAATTCAGATGCTGTAGAAATCCGCTCCCGAGGGCGACCAAGCCTATGCTTCCGAAGCAGCTTTCTTACAGAAAGCTGTTAGTTTCTTCAGAATCATTTCGCCTAGGTTCAATTTCTAAAATGGACATTTCTTTTAGAATGTTGAACCCTCTTGCCTAACTCTTACATTTCATTAGTTCAACTTATATGGGCTGCCCTACCTACAGGCATCCCAGCAGTTCCTCGGGGGTGTCCGCCCGGATTATACGCTCGACCGCGGACGGCTGTTCGCTGAGCAGCGACAGGCGCTGGAACAGCTTCTTCATGCTGTCCTGATCCCGATGGTCCAGGGCGAGCATAAATACGACGGACACTTTCTCCTGGTCCCAATCCAGCGGTTCTTTTAAGGTGGCTACGGCGATTTGCGAACTTCGGATCAGCTTGGGATCGCCATGGGGAATGGCAATGCCGCCGCCGATCGTTGTCGCCGAGACGCGTTCCCGGAGCAAAGCCTGGTGGGCATAATCCTGCTCCACAAAACCTTGCTCATGCAGCCGGTTCGCGAGATATTCGATGATTTCAAAGCGGTGGCCAAAGCAGGCCAGCGGGAAAACAAGGGAAGGCCGGGTAAACTGCCGCAGGATGGAGCCCGAATCGGAAGGATCGCTTTCCTCGTTCATCCGGCCGATGAACCCTTCGAGCTTCCGGATATCCCTCGAATCGAGCAGCGGCGATACAACGATATGCGGTGGTTTGACGTTCTCCAGCGGCGTCGTGGACACGATAAAATCGACGGTCTCCCGGGCGAGATAAGCGGGCAAATCGACCTTGCGGACGGAATCCAGCACCTTCAGCTCCGGGAATTTCCGCTCCAGCTTGGTACGCAAAATATGCGACACGCCGATCCCCATATGGCAAACCGTGATAATCTGCTTCGGCTTCGCCGCGGGTTGGCTTAATCGTTCCACCGCGGCCTGAAAATGCAAGGTCAGATACGCCGCTTCCTCTTCGGGAATCGCAAACGGGAGATCGTCACCCATGCGGCGGGTGGCGTCGATGACCATGTCAAACATATACGGATACATCTTCTTGATATCCGGAAGCATCGGGTTGGTTACGATCAGTCCATAGCTTAGGCGGTTTACCGCCGAATGCAGGTGAATGCGCAGCCCTTCCATCAGAATCGGGTCCCGGGCAAAATCGACCAGGGTCAGCGCGGACATTCTCCGCACGAGCGATTCCGCCAAGCCGGAGACATGGTCCCGCTGATCGGAAGCACCGGTTGGGCCGCTTTCGGGGATGCCCGCTTCGATCCGCGTCTGGGAGCGGATTTTTCCGCCGAGGATATGGGCGGTTAAATAGGCCACCTCATCTTCAGGGAAGCGGACGGCGAAAACCCGCTCCAGCCTCCGGGCGAATGCTTCCGTCCAGGGGAATTCCCGCTTTTCCCGAATGAGCGACCTTTCCTGCTCCGAAAAAGAGATCGGCTGCTTCAGCTTCGTTCTCCGCACCATCAGCAGCGTATGCACGAGCAGATTGTCCATAGCTTCGTCCGTGAAAGAAAGCCCGGCCTCCGTTTCCAGCCGCTTCAACTCGCGGGTAACGAGCTCGATTTCGTGGGGCGCAAACCTGTTCTTGATGAAATGGTTTCCGGCTTGGCCCGTCAGTTGGGACAGTTTGGACAAAGCGGCCCGTATATTCCGCTCCTCGCCTTCGGCGGTGACGCCGACCCTTTGTTTGGAGACGATGGCGAGGTTGTATTTTTTGAACCATGGCTGAAGCCGCTCCAGATCTTTTTTGATGGCGGCCTTGTTTACGAAATGCTGGGCCGCGAGCTCCCGTATCGTTGTGGGCCGGCTTTCCATCAGCAGCCGGTAGGCGATCGCCGCGAACCGCTTGGCGTCCGTTTTATATTCCTGATCCGAAGCCGACCAGACGAGCGTGGCCAAGAGCTCCTCTTTTTCCCGTTCCCCGATCGCGAGCGATACGCCAATCCCGGGTTTACGCAGCAGCTCGGCCGTGGTGTGCTCCGCCAAATACCGTTCGATCTCATCGAAATCGTTGCGGATCGTTTTCTCCGAACAGTTCAGCTCTGCCGCTATATCCTGAACCCGAACATGGGAGCGGTTTTCTTTTAAAAGCATGTGAAGAATTCCTTTTTGCCGATCGTTCATGCCGTCCTTCAACATCCTTCGAATAAAATGGCTTTAGGCTGTAAAATTGCTCAAATCGCTCTATATTATAGCATTGCCTGGGGGCCGATATTCAATCGAATCATCACCAAAACGCTTCTTTGCACGTACAATAACCTAACCAACCCCAAAATAATGAACACGGAGGGGAAAAAATGATTGTTTTACCGCCCGGAGACAGAATCCGGTTAGGCCAGGTGGCGCTCCCCGAGCTGGGGCGATCCATCGTGCAAGCCAAGGAAGCCAGCCCGGTCACTTACGCGTACGTATCGCTGGAGGCGCTCTTGTTCGAGCTTGACCTTCGCAGCCGCATCGTGGAGTCGGCGCGGGCGCTGTATGCCAGCGGGGTGAAGTTTGCCACGTACACCAATTCCCGCTGCAACGAAGCGTATTGGCTTCGCACCGCGGAAGGGGGGTTCCGGCTGCGAAGCGGGGTGGCTTCCGCCGATGCCATCCGTGATATTTTTGTCAACGGTTCGCTCTACGCCTTTGAATGTTCCATGGCGATGGTTCTCGTTGTGTACAGAGCGGTGTCGGAACAAATCCCGCGTTCTGCGTTCAACACTTACTTTAACAACCTGTACTTGTATGATTGGCAATATGACAGCGATCTCGGGTTTATCAAGGGAAGCCGGATGCTTGGAGCTTACCCGGGGGACATTTTCTATTTCAAAAATCCCGATCACAATCCGGCTACCCCGGAGTGGCAGGGCGAAAACGGCATCATGCTGGGACCGGACCAATTCTACGGCCATGGCGTAGGCATTCGTTCTTCGGCCGGAATCATCGAAGCGCTGAACCGCAGAAGAAGGCCGGGCAGCACAGTCTCGGCGTATATGCTTGACGATGTGGTCTATCCGAACTTCGAGCATATCCGCAGCCTGAGCGGCGTATTCGCGAGAATCGGCAGCTGCGTGTACCGCAAGAATGCCGTTTAATTAAGAAGGAGGCGCCAACGCGCCTCCCCCCGGTTTATTCCCGCAAAAATGCGAAAACCACTGGATCGCACCATCCAGTGGCCGTGACTTCGATGTCGCAATCAATAAAAGAACGGGAAGAAAAATCTTCTCAGTCCGAAAAACGGGAAAGGCCGGCGTATAAAGCGGCGGAATCTCCGGGGGTATCCGTAAAAGGGATAGCCATAGAAGGGGTAACCTCCGAAGCCGCCATAAGGGAAACCTCCGTACCCAAAAGTGCCGAACGGATAACCTCCAAAAGCGCGATCGTCGCCGTCCGTTTCGCCGATCGGAACGAGCAAATACACGTGATCGTCGTCGATGCCGTCAATGATTCCTTCGTAGACTCTGCCGTCGGTGCCTTCGAGGTGCATGAAATGATGATGATATTTCCTGCACATTTCCTTCATATGTCTTTTGTGGCCGTGCTCTGCCGGCTCATAATACGCGGGGCTGACCTGGCTGATGGGCGCGGTCGGGTTGGCCCCGTAAGACGAATAAACATTAGGATTGGGTTGCATAAGCTCAATTCCTCCTTTTTTTCATGATGCAGTATATTCGCGTATATGGGCATTTGTGCAGTGCGGACAAGCACAGGGCCAAAGAATCATGACCGGCTTGCCACTTTTTGGTTACGAAACGGCGCACCGTGTGCTAAGATGAGGGTGAGTTAATCGCCGGAAAAATCGACAACCAAGCGAACTGAAAGCGGATTCAAATTTTAAATTTAATATGATTCGAATAGGAGGCGCTGTTGATATCATGAAAATAATCGTTACGGGAGCGGGCCGGGGGCTAGGCCAAGAAATCGTCAAGGAAGCGGTGGGACGAGGTCATGAGGTGGCCGCGGGCCTCCGGTCGCTGGATACGGACTTGGATCCGCTAAAAGAGCTGCAGGTCACGGCGTCAGGACGTCTGACGCTTTTGGAGCTGGATGTGGATGAGGAAGAGTCGGTGCTTAAAGCCCGAGAGGCGATGGTGGTCAGGAAGTCAAGTTACATAGGGAGGGGGCTTCCACTTTGCGCGGAAACAGAGGGGGCGGGAGCCTCCTTTTTTTTGGTGGGTATAGCCTTTTTGGGGATATAGCCTTGATCGGCCGGGGACTGACTGTTAATTGTAAATCATACAACTAACTGGATATCAATCGCCCCAATCCTTCGTTAGCTGCATTTCATGCAGTTATTTCCCGTATATTTCGCCATTCCTACGAAAGATAGCAGTTTAATTGCAGATTTTGCACTTATCGAGCGCTATGGGAGCATCGCCGGAGAAGCAATTGTATATTTTGCAACTATTCCATTCAATGCATAGACCATGAGAGCGCTGAAGCAGGAAGCAGGCACTTTTGCTGACGGGATGGCTTTGCAACAACTGCGGACCTGGTCTGCGAAGTCGCCTCGAAAGCCGTGAAAATTGAATGTTTAAAAACTTACTTATTAAAATTATGATATATGTGATTTAAATCACATATATTGTGAAAAAAATCACTTATAATAAAGACATCAAAGATGATCATCCTTAAAAAACAAAATCAACCGAACAATCACCTTAAGGAGTGGTAAATATGTTTAACAACTTCCTGAGAACCAATAAAATCGCCATGTGGCTGCTGACCGTCATCCGGGTTTACCTCGGGTACCAATGGATTGAAGCAGGGTATCATAAAATTACCGGCGGCTTCGACGCCGCGGGCTTCCTTACCGGCGCGATCGCGAACAGCACGGGCGATCATCCCGCTGTCCAAGGCTGGTGGGCCACCTTCCTGGAACATTTCGCCCTGCCTAACGTAGGTATCTTCAACGTCCTTGTTCCTTACGGCGAGTTCCTGGTCGGCGTGGGGCTGATCCTCGGCACCTTCACCACCTTCGCCGCCCTGATGGGCCTGGTGATGAACGCGGCGTTCCTCTTCAGCGGAACGGTAAGCACGAACGCGCAAATGCTGCTGCTTGAAGTACTGGTCGTCGTCGCCGCTGCCAACGCCGGCAAAATCGGCCTCGACTACTACGTGCTCCCTTACCTGCGCAAACTGTTCCGCAAACCCGGAGCAGGCGGAACGGAACTTCCGAATCCGGAGCAACCACGCAACATAAAACGCACGGCTTAACCGCAATTATGCAGGATATGAACGCGAGCCCCGAGGGCAACAACCCCGGGGCTCACGTTTTTTAATTGGCGTCCTCTAAATCATGGCTCACTAATGATTTTAACTCAAAAGCAAGGCCATCCCTCAGGTCAAGTTGATAACCTTTAGAACGGCCTCTTCTAATTGACATATTAAATAGACTATTGATAATTCTATAAATTAACGTGCGGCTTTCAATGAAGTACTCAAAGGCAATTGAGAATGAACAGTAATTGTATCAAGCATACCAGGGTCACTTCCATTAAGCTCCTTTTTTGCAAAGGAAAATCCAACGTTGGAGGTCCAAGGAGTATAAGTGGAACCATCGCCTGTTCGCAACTGGACATTGGAGAAACTTGCCTGAGTATAGTTACAATGACCTTGATCCTCAACTCCATGAACCATTTTTACAACGTCTGTTTCACCAACTGCAGAATTTGTAGCAGATGTGAATTGGCTTGTATGTTGTACAACATCATTTACAAGAATATCAACATAACGTACTCCGTTTTTAGCGTATTGGTAAAGTTTCAATCGAACCCGTTGCCCATCTTTGAGTGAGATAGCCTTCGATTTATACGTTAGCCCCACGCCACCAAGGAATACTTGATATCCTTCCCCTGTTTTTTTCGAAATGCCACTTTCAATTGCTGCTTCTCCTAATCCCAAGTACCAGTCAATATAACCATAAACAGTAGCATTAGCTGTAGATGGGAGAACAATTTCTGCTTGAATACCGTTCCACTTTTTGGAGGTAGTCTTGGTTACCATACCTAAATGTCTATACATAAATAATAACACCTCAATTTTTAATTTTTTATTTTCCATAGGATAGGAATCATAGTAGTGTATCCCGCACTAATGTGATTTCAATGGATTGATATTACTATACCATAATACGTAACGATACGCAATATAACATTTGAAACTTTTGATAAATGGTTCTAAAAATTTCATTATTAGAATATTATCCCTGTAACTTTTGGTGTTTTTTTACGTTTTATATATAGGAATTGAAAATATTTGGGAGGGATAACCATGAGGAAATTGTCACTAGGATTTACTGCATTAATATGTGCCGCAACGTTAATTTTTTCAAACGACATCAGTCTTGCTTCAGCCTCTAATAAGGAAACAAATGTAATTATCAACAATTCAAAGCTTGCTTCTGCTGAAATACTTTTAAAAAATGGCCAGGTTTTCATTAGCTTAACCGGGGCAAAAGTCTTGGATGATTTAACTTTTAAATGGAACAACACAACAAAACAAGTATCTGTAAAAGGAAAGGAAACTAATCTACTGCTAACGATTAATAAAACAACTGCAGAAAAGAACGGTGTTACCGTTAAACTTAGCACTGCACCATTTATTCATAATGGAAAAACCATGATTCCTTTACGTTTTGTGACGGAAGCAATGAACAGTTCTGTTACCTGGAATCAGTCGACCCAAACGGCATTTATCACAAAAGCAAGTTCGAAACTGATTAATGATTTTAAAAGTGATCAGTTAAGTACTGCAAGAAATGCAGTAATTAATATGCCTAGAGTTTCTCAGTTACCCAAAAACTTTGAGCCATCGGAGGATACTTCAAGTATCCAATATTATTTTCCAGAGAAGGTATCCAATCAATTTCTTGAGGTCTATAATAATGTAATTAGTTATTATCAAATTTCAAATAATACCGCTTATCTAAAATGGCAGGGCCTTATTGGAGATAAAACTAGCACACAAAATGATCTTTATTTTATTAATAGAAATATAACAAATGAAGTTGGGACGCTTCCATCATTTAAAAACACTACTTTTGCAAGTTTCCGTTGGATGCCTCATATTGTGGCAACAGGTTATAGCTTAATAAATAATGAAAACTGGAACGATGTCCTTTTTAAGGAAGAGGAAGTTGAACAAAATAAAGTAAATGAGAACTATATTATTGTTGACATTCCGGAAGAATAAGTTTCAAATACAGCATCATTGCTTTAAAAGGGCAGTGGTGCTGTTTTTTTAAACTACAGAAGAACAATCGTAAAAAGTCCAACTCCACTGCTCCTTCTTGGTATGTAGCTTGAAGGCAAAAAAATCCCCTTCGGTATAACAGTATCTTTAACCTCCATAACCAAAGAAGTCCTTTTTCACTGTTTGCCTTACAGGGGATTGTAACAGTTTTTAGCTATCGTCATTTTTCTTATCTGGTTTAATTACTGGAGTTGAAGAATTATTTTGATGAACTTCTCTAATCAAAACGTTAATAGTTTTATCAAGCTGTGCTAAACGTTTCTCTAAACCATCCAAATGTTTGTTAAATTTTACGAGAATGGTTTGAAGGAGTATTAGTGATAAAGCGATGGGGAAGCTGACGTTTCCGACTAGTTGAATAATAGACTGTAATTCCATGAATAAGACCCCCTTTCATTTTGGGTTTACTTATATTATATTACATAACGTGACGATACGCCATATAATATTTTCGAAGAAGCCTGCGGTATAGATGGAATAACTATAGTAGAGCTACAATCTTACCTGAAAACACATTGAAGCAGGGTGAAAACCGAACTCCAGAGATCGGTATTGGTTACTCAAGGATGGCTGCCGGATCATTTTCCAGACGTTTTTCAAAATTAAAGAGCAGCCCATCAGTAATAGCTACTCTTTAAGGGAACATTATTTTTGAACTTGTTCAGGAATATCAAGCAATCATCAAATATTCCATTTGTCGATAAGACTCATCCGTGAGCCGAAAGCAAAGCTTATGATGCGAAAAAGAAATGGTGTCATTTTGGACTTTTGGAATTGAAAAACGGCACCGTATGACTTATTTGCCGTATTATATTTCGACTCTGGACGAATTATTTCACCGATACCACCCACCACTTTCCATCCTCATCCTTAGATAACTGAAAAGCGCCGCTCATATTGAAAAGAATTCCATTGGGTCCTGACTCATCTGCCATTCCATCCACAAGAACTACATAATCGTGTCCTGTACCTGTTGAATGATAAGCAATGTCTACTGCTTGTATATCGTATAACATAATCTTATTATCTTCATTAAAAAAGGTAGCTACCCCAGGTACTTCTTCCTTTCGCATATCCTCCCTCATTGTGCTCAAAAACCCTTCATAATCTTTCTCAACAATGGCCTCTAAGCTTTGGAAAAGTGTGTCAAAGAGACCTTCTTCCAAATCCAGCTGTTGCTTATATTTAGCAAAGTCAACAAATACCCCTTCTTTGAAACTGGGTTCTTCCGTTTCCTGTGAAAAAATAGTTTCAAAGGCCATGGTTTGAGAATAAAGGGTATCAATCTCCTGCGAAGAAGCATCTTCCTTTTCTTTGTTCTCTACATTAGTTTTAGCAGGAGTTTCGGCAGGTTGAGTTTCTTGGTTGGCGTTTTGTGTACATCCACTAATGAGGAAAATAGTAGAGAGAAGGATAATAATCCTTTTTTTGGTTCCAGACATAATAATCCTCCTTATATTAATTAGAATCCAATAACTTAAACGCCATATAAATCCAAAAGTTGCAAACTTTTTTAAAATATATATTGCGTAACGTGACGTAATATATTATTATTGAAGTACAAAGAGTCACTGCTCAAAATGTTGGGGTGCATTTTGAGCAGTGAGTACCCTCTCTTTGACATAAATTTAAAGGAGAGTAGAAAAATATGGCTCAAGCGACTTTTGTTGATGGAACTAAATTCTCTGGTATTGCTGGCACTGTCTATTATATTTCTGCAGATGTTCGTGATGTTTCAGTAAAAAGTATAGCTGGTACTGTTAAAGACTCTAGCTATTCTGGAGTGAACGGAACTTTTTTTAATTCGGATGGCAGCTTATTGGGTATTGCACTTGGTCCTGATGGCGTAGCCGTCCGTGCAGGCGGAGATAAGACACCTAAAGGGTATAGCCGCGGCACTTTATTCTGTTATGATCCTGAAGATGAGCCTGATAACGTAACGTGCTCGGCACATGTGGTAACAAAGCCAAGTGAATACCCCGGCAAAACAGGGTGGATCAGATGGGCTATCGGGGGCTTAAGCTTGCATCTAAGATCAAACTTTAGTTCTTCAGATGCGTACTATGATAAATTGAACTCTGAAGAGAGTACAAGCAACATTGGTGATCCTAGCAGTTCTCGAGAGCGCACATTTATTGGGTATAAACCTTCCAATAAACGAATTGTAATGGGAATCCTTCTTGATGGAGAAGCTTGGGAGGTTCGAACTATTTTAAAGAATCTAGGTTGTACTGAAGGTGTAATGCTCGATTCCGAAAGTTCCACTTCTATGAAAGGGAAAAAGGGCAGCAGCAATACAGCGATCACCCGTGGCAATACTGGTACAAGAGTTTATAATATGGTTGCTGTAACCCCTACTTCCTGGGCATGATAATTCTAGACAATGAAATTAAACTATCTTAGGGATGAAAAAGAGCGAGTGTTGGTGGTCAGATTTTCACTAAACGCTCGCTCTTTGTGTCTGGTCATTTCCGTCTGGCCTCAGTCCAAAAACCATTGTGAAAGATTCGATAAATGAATTCGAAAAAGGCCTTAGGAACCGGAGGTGTAGTAGCATGAGAAGACGGAGGTTAACTTCTCTATATACATTGAATATAAACAGAATAAACAAGACAGAATATATTTATGTTGTATAACGACCCGAAACACTATATAATAACGAAAGGTGATTTTTATCTCGTTCAGTTTGAAGAAGGAGGGAGCTTATGAAATATTCGATTAATCTGTTTGGCTATAATCTTGATTGCCAATTAAAGATTGATGGAGAGAGTTTACACATCGAAATTCCCGAAGATAATCAAAAAGCACTGAAACAATATCTTATTCGCGTTTTACCCAAGTATGGGAGAGAGTCATCTAGCGCCTTTTCTTTGCAAGAGTTGGTTAAGCTAGCAATAGATGCGGAAAAAACGCTAGAGGGCCATATGGCCGAACCTAAATTGAAATTGCCTTATGAGTTTCAACCAGAAATCAAAGAAAAGTTGGTTGAAGCAGCGGCTTTGCAGGATATGTCGGCGACTCAATTACTGATTCGATTAATCGAAAAAAAATACCAGGAAGTTATGGGATAGGAGGAATCATAATTGGCGTACGGTAATAAAGTAAAATTTCATTATGATGTTCCGGCCTATATCAAAAAACAATTGGCTGAAGCGGCTAAAAAACTAAATATGACGGCAACTGAACTGCTATCCAAAACGATTGAGGAAGAATATGAACGCGTTATGAAGGAACAAGAGTCTTCAAACAAGTGACAAGTGGGAAGCGAATTGCTCGAAGGCATGTATATGTTCCAAAGGAATGCTTTGATGCAGATAATCGTCTCCAATTCTATCGGTCGAAAAAAAGTGGCATAATGTATAGGCTTCGGCTTGATTATGTTCGATAAGATAAATATATGTATTGGGATCCTTGTCATCTATCTGACAACAAAACCGAGATGTTGGATTTGATTCGACTATATCCAAGATCTCTTGACGTACATAATCGGAAAATAATCCATCCAACAAAGTGAAAGTGCTTACGGAAAACTCTTGATCATAAATTAACATCATTGCTTCCCTCCTTTTTTTGAATCAATAAACCTATCATTATTGTATATTGAAATTAATTTCTTCTTCAGAGACAAAAATATCCTTTCTGCATTATATTTTACATCATTTCACTGATAAATTGTGTATTTTTGTAAATAACAGAGTTACATTTATTAACGCTACATAAAATTGTAAAATACTTATTAAAAATAATATACATTATTTATCGTAACAATATGAAATGTTCAGTTAATTGAAGTTACTTGATTCTTGCTTTATAGCGATCGCGATTTCGTGTAAAGTAATGTCGGCGTTGAAACGCTTTAATGCGATTATGTCAACTTTCTATTGTAGATAATCCCTTTAAGAAAACGATTAATGAGCGTGCATATACGTTAAACAATAATTTGTTTGTGTATCATGAAGGGGATATTGTTGTATCAGTCCATCGATACTCAAAAAGAAAATAGGGACTGCCAGAAGCTATCGTTAGTCTGTTGAAAGAGGGGGGGAATGGTTCCGCCCAAATTAATATTGTGAATCTTGAAGGTAGAACCAGGCTAGATATTTTTACGATGATCGACCAATATCATGTGAAAATCATCTTTTATATTCATAACATTGAGTAATTAGATGATTATTTTAATGATTGGATTTAATAAAGTTGGCACACTTCATCTAGATGTCTCCCTAATTCAGAGGCTTGATCGTTAATGAAAGGAGTCCCTATAAACTCGTACTCCATCTCGTTCCCAAGAAGGAACATATGATTGTCGACAGAAATTTCAGAATTAAAGCCTTTCCGGAGGAATGGAAAATCTGCAAAAGAATTTAAAGGTATTTTAAGTAATTTAGTTACCTAAAATCGAAGTAAATCGAAAGTGCAAAACTCCAAAAAATAAGCTGCTTAGAAAACAAGAAAAAACAGAGTAAAACGAAGATCTCGACTTTTAGATTTCGACCTAAAAAATCGAATGTTCCACGAAAGCAAAATGGGCCGCCATCGTTGAAAATGGCAAAATTTCAGGATCGAGCGGCCGGACTTACAAAAAAAATCAGGATTTCGAACATATGTCATTACTTTAAAGCGATAAATTCAAGCAGATCTTCGCTAGATATTGTGTTATAAATTAAATGCTATTCTTTCTTTTTTTATAATATGATTTTAAAAATTTAATTGTTGTAATTAAAAATAAGATTAGATTTGTAGTAATTCCAAGTGTATTAATATTGTAAGGATTAGTAGTGTTATAAGACGCAAGGATCCATACCAATGAGCTTGCAAAAAATAAAACGCTGGGAAAAAACAGTTGGACCTTTGATCTAAAGAGAAATAAAATGCTTGCAGAACTTAATGCAAGATATCCAATTGATACGCTTAGAAAAAAAATAAATTCGGTGTTTGTAACTTGAGGGGGAATTTCAGATAAAAGGAACATGCGTACAATTAATTGAAAAACCGAGAATAAAATTATAAATGGAAAGACAACAAATAAACTAATTCCAAAAATTATCCGATCTAATTGTTTGTCTTCTTGTTTTGTCAAAAAATTCTCTCCTTTCCCTTTTTTATTATTATATATAATGTTTTTACAGTAGTAAATTATAGAAGACCTATCCCTACAAGGATAGGTCTTTTTGATAAGATTACAAAAGATCGGACAATATATTTGCTCCAACAAATGTAGATAGGGCATCCCAAACCCATCTGTTACTATCCTGACTGCTAATGCCACAATCAATCCAGTTAGTATGCGAAGAAACAATTTTTCCAACAGACTCAATTACAGAATCTGGAATTACTTGTGTTCCTGTCATTGGATTACGTATTAATTTGAGGGCCAATGCAAAATCATCGGCCATAATATGACCTACAATTTCAACACCTAAGGAATTTGTATCAATATCAAGTTCTTTATCAAATGATGCTTTAAAATATACCTTTACATCATTTGCTGTCCGATATGCACCACCGGCTTTAACTGCTTGCCTACATTCATAATCATTTCTAAGAGAAACAATTCCAGTATCATAAAACTTGCCATGAATACCATGTCCACCAATAAAAAAGCTAAGTTCTTTCATCGCCATAGCCTCCATTTTTAAATTTTTAATTCTGACCAGAATAGCTTCTTCACATATATTATATTATACTACGTAACATTACGAAATATAATATAAAAAATATTTTTTAAGGTGATATGGGTCAATTCTTAACTAGCGGACATTTTTCATTATTTTTCCTCTTAACCTTAAGCGCGCCAAAATTCTTAGGCCTCCCATTTTTAAGCAAATAATTATAAAATAACGGAGGCCATTAGAATGTTTTTAGTGTTTTTACTAAAAGAAGAATTGAGATTCAAAGAAGTAGACAATAGAGGATAATTTTTTAAAATTTCTACACATAAAGATGAGAAATATACGGAATGAAATTTTTAATTTACTCACCATGAAGACTATGGAAAGAGTAATTGCTACCAATCAAAATCATTACGTTCAACAAGTTATATCGACTTTATGAATCAGTTTACTAGGAATTATACTAATGCTGCATCTGGACCGGAAATTCCAAATGAATAATCGTATCCTCAAAAGGAACCATTTTTTATAGCTTTGATCAGTGTGGAAAAGGGTGAGCGATGGATAATCTTTAGAAAAAAAACAGCAAAATGGTAACCCAAGAACTCTTATTCCCGGCTTCCCATTTTGCTCATAATGAGCTATTGAATTTCCTTAATTTTTGTCGGATCCCCGCTGCATAGAGTTTCAAGATGATCAAAAATTTTACGCGCAGGCCAATCCCACCATTTAATAGTAAGGAGATGATCGATTAGCTCGTCATCAAATCTTTTCTTAATAACTTTGCAGGGATTCCCGCCCGCAATATGGTAAGGGGGAACATCTTTGGCCACGACAGAATTGGCTGCAATGATTGCTCCATCACCAATATGCACACCGGGCATTACGGTTACATTTTGACCGATCCACACGTCGTTTCCAATTACAGTGTCACCTTTAAGGGGTAAGTCTGCCAAATTCATAGTGATGTGTGACACGCTCTTCAAATTTTTCAGCACCGTTTATGTCGTCATAATACGTGTAATCACCGACAATAATATTTGGGCGTGTTACAACGTTTTTAATATAGCATATGCTTTTGATTGCCTCATTTGGGTAGATTGCATTAGGATCAGGCCCATATTGCATATAAAAATCCCTCCTTTGATGATTCCTAATATTTTATTACATCTCGATTCCGTATTAAAGCGAATGAATTTTTATAATCAATTCACAACATCTCACAATTTTCCAAAAAGAAGGATATTGTGACTTAAATTACATTTATAACCGGGCTTATTCGATAAAATTAGGAAAAAATTGAGTATTGGGGGAATTAGTAATGATTCAACAAAAGGCGGGTAAACAGCCGAAAGTTTCAAACCGGGTATATTTACTTTTAATTGTTCTCTTAAGCCTGGCGATCATTGCGCTTGCCGTGATTTTTCTCAAAGATTCGGCGGCCTCTGCCAACCTTAACGATCTGCCCAACTATACTGAAATTAAGGGTAAATTCGTCGCGGAAGGGCTGAAATACGAAAAGCAGCCGCATCTCGGAAGTCCTGACGCCAAGGTGAAGGTCATGGAATTTGCCGATTTCAAATGTCCTGCTTGTAAAACATGGGAAGAAGAAAATATGGAGCGTTTTCAAAAAGATTTTATCGATACGGGGAAAGTCGAGCTGTTCTTTACCAACTTTCCTTTCATAGATCGGGATTCGATTATGGCCGCCAGTGCGGGAGAAGCGATTTTTGCGCAAAGCAACGAGAAGTTTTGGGAGTTTAAGCGCGAACTTTACGCGAATCAAGGGAAGGAATCGGAAATTTGGGCCACCTCCGAGTTTTTGCTCGATTTTGTCAAAAACAATATCGACGGCATCGATTACGAGCGTTTTGCCAAGGATTTGAAAGACCGGACTTATATGCTCCCGGTGAAGGAAGATTTTAAGACGGCGGGATACTACGGCGTTAACGGAACTCCGCAGTTTATGGTGAACGGCGAACTGCTTCCCAGTTCTTCTTATGAAGATCTAGTGGCAGCCATCGAGGCGCAGTTGTCTACGGAAAATGAACAGCCATGAGTTATGATCGACAATTTTTCTGTTTTTTCGACAAAGTGGTATTTATAAAATGACGTGATTTACCGATTTAAAAAATAAACCAGTCATTTTGAGGAGGCAAACAAACACATGAAAAAAAGCTGGATCATCACACTCTCCTGTATTTTGGCGGTAAGCCTGTCGGCGGGAACCGCTTTGGCCAAGCCGGGGCAAGCAGGCGGCGCAAGCGGGACGGACAAGAAAGCGGAGACCGGTTCTCAGGCCAAATCGGGCGGGGGACAAGGAAACCAAAAAGCCGACAATGCAAGCGATGACAAGGGGGCAAATCAAGCCAAGGAATCCAATCAAGCCAAGGATCAAGCCAAGGAAACGGTGAATTCGGACAAGCCGCATGGCAATGACGGCAAAGACGGAGACAAGGGAAATAGCAATAGCAATAGTAATAGCGCCTCCAAGGCAAACAAGGAGACTAAAGGACAGCAAGGGGGTAAGGAAAAGGAAAATAAACCGGAAACAGTCACTTCGGAAACGTATGGTCCAGGCCACAATGGTTACAAAGGGTTGCTTAAAGCGGTCGAAAACGTGAAGGACAAGCCGGCGGGTGCGGTGCTGGCCGATCTTTTGCTCACCAAATACGACGCTCAGCTGACGGATGAAATGAAGACAGAACTGGAAGGGATCAAGGAGGCGGCGCAGGCTTTGACCAAAGCGGCGGATATGCTGGAGCAGGACGGCAGCGTGACCGATGCGGTTTACGTCCAGAAAGAAGCGGTATTGGCCGACATAACCAACCTTGAATCTTACAAAAAGCTCGGCAAGTTGTATGACAAGTTGGGCAAAAAGGGCGTTAAGCTGTATGTGAACGGGGAAGAGCCCGCGACGGAGGTAGCGCCGATTGTAAAAGATGGCAGCACGTTGGTACCGTTCCGCGCCATTTCCGAAGCTTTGCAGGCGGAAGTAACCTATGATCCGTCGGATAAGTCGATTACCGTAACCAAGGACGGAGTTACCTTGAAACTGATCATCAACAGCAAAACCGCGTACAAGAACGGCGTGAAGCAAACGCTTGACGCGCCGGCTACCGTAATCGGCGGGAGCACCGTCGTGCCGGTTCGTTTCATTGGCGAGGCGTTTGAAGCCACGGTGAAATGGGAGCAGGAAACACAGTCCGTGATTATTTACAATGAAGTGAATGAGACAAGCGAAGAATAACAAGATCAAAGCGACCCTTCGGGGTCGCTTTTGTCGTTTATTTCTCCACGGCTCGCTTTACGATTTTCACCAGCTCGTTGCTGTAGGTCTCCAAGTCCGTTTCTTTGTTATGGGCTGAAGTAAGCATGTATTCGCTGATCGCCCCTTGAATCATCTTGCACATGACGCCCGTATGGAAATCTCCGAATACGCCTTGGAACTGGCCCTCCTCCAGGATCGTCTTCAGTTCGCGGGCAAGCGGCTCTTCCTCTTCATCCTCGTCGTTTAACTTATAGTAAGGAATATTGTCAGGGGTCCGAGCATTAAAGACGATCTCGATCAGAGCGGTATTATGGGCGGGATGGGTTCCCTGATAGGCCAAGCTGGCGTTGATAAAAGCTTCCAGCTTTTCTTCCGGCGTGTTTGCCGGGCGCACCCTGTCCAGGACATAGGCGGTCGATAATTCTACCAGCTTCGTCAACAGATGATTCATCAAATCGTTCTTATCCGCAAAATGGTAGGAAATGAGCGCTGTGCTGATCCCCGCGCGTTTGGCGATTTGGGCCAGGCTCGCGTGAACATAGCCGATTTCGTCCAACGTCCGGATTGCAGCCTCAATGATCTGCTCGCGTCTTGCTTCCGCAATGAAAGATTGTTTTGTTTCCGGTTTGTGATTATCGTTCATATGATTACTCCAACTATTCTTCGTTTTTAGGGGCTTTTTTGCTTAATGCCCCGAGCAATGCCAAGGCCAAGATGATCCCGGGAACGGCGATCGACTTCGGGTCGCTGATGATCTTTTCAAAAAAGGGCAGCGTTTTTCCTTGGAAGGCGCCAATAACCGCTCTAATGATCACAATGATCAAATTTGACGCCAGCATGACGGGAACCAGCATTAAACCGGTTTGAAATACGGACCATCCGGCACGCTTTCCCATGATAAACAAAAGGGCCGCCGATAAGCAGAAAACGCCGATAAGCAGCATAAAGGCAATACGAATCCAGCCATACCAAGGAACTCCGGTGCCGGCCATCCAGTCCTGGTAACTATACCAAGTATACCAAAATGCCCCTGCGCCTAGAAGAGCGCTTAGAAAAGCCAGCGTTTTGCCGAGCCAATCGGGCGAATCAGGGGCCAATTTCTCCTTTCTGTCTTGATGCATGATGACTCCTCCTTCAGCAAACTGATTGAATGATCAAATTTTTATTTGATTGATTAATCAGATTATAGCGTGCGGAATTTTTGCCGTCAATCCGGGTCATGATATAAATACATACAATTCGGGGAATGAACAAGGGGATGTATAAAGGTCGAAGAAGGTCAAATGGACAGGCTGGTCTGCAGCTCCCTTAAAAATTGGCCTAAAATGCTCCGCAATCGGGTTTTTTGGCCGGAGATCGCTTTTGTCATTCTCTGACCGCAAGCATATAATGAGGGTGTAAGGTCAAATAAGGTCAAAGAAAGGGGAATAAATGATGTTTGATTTGATTCCTTTTGGAAGACACAGAGAAGATGCGTTGAGTCAATGGATGAAGTCTTTTAACGATGCGTTTAACGACGATTTCTTCATGCCGCTGAAAAGCCAGGCAATGTCCTTCAGAACGGATATTCGCGAGACGGAGAACGCTTATCTGGTGGAAGCCGAGCTTCCGGGATTTCAAAAAAATGAAATCGAAATCGACTACGTGAGCCCTTACTTGACGATCAAAGCGGTGCGCAAGGAAGACAACAACGTGGAAGATTCCAAGCAGCAAATCGTCCGGAAGGAACGCCGCTACGGTGAATACGTGCGCAGATTCTACGTTCAGGACATCGACGAAGAAGGCATTCGCGCGTCTCTGAAAGACGGCGTGTTGAAACTGGAAGTGCCGAAACGCGGGCAAACGAAATCGAAACGCATTCAAATTGAGGACTGAGTTAAAGGACTAGGTTAAGAGGTCCAAGTTAAGAGGACTAGGTTAAGAGACTGGTTTAAGAAGACAGAGTTAAATATAGGGGCTGGACAGGAGGTTCCTGGCGCAGCCCTTTTTGCGTTTGGCAATTCTAACGGGGTTTTGATTGGAAATATCCGACTTGATCTGGAAATTATGCGGGAAATACTACTGCAGGCTGACTGGATATTTCCAATAGATTTGACTTGGCAGGCGTAAAACGGGCGATTGGACACTGGCGTTGCATTAACTTTTGCTCAAGCTTTCCCGTGAAAGCTATCCGAAATCTAACGGTTGTAGCAGCGGCTATTTGCCTGAATCCAAGCAAAAATTACCGGTTTTCAGTGAAATAAGCACCATGGCAACCGTTACAATTTGAAATCAACGGTATTGGAACAAATAGCGCTTGTGGCAACCGTTAGAGCATTGGTGTGCTCAGAAAATGTATCTTGCCAGATTTAAATGCAACGCTAGTGGCGATTGGAGCGGATTCTGTTGGATATTTTCCAATGAGAGTTCAAAAATGGCGTTTGGTTTCCGTCAATCTATTGGATTTTTTCCAATTGTTCCGTTTCGGGAACCTCCGGGTCATTCACAGGTTCAACCCGTTCCATGCGCACGGCGCAAATTTTGAATTCCGGCATCCGGCTGATGGGGTGCAGGGCATCGTTGGTCAGCCGGTTGACCGCCAGCTCCCCGCCCCAATGAAACGGGACAAACACGGTTTTGGGGTGGATGCCGGGGGCCAGCCTGGCGGTCAACTCCAATGAGCCTCGGCGGGTCGTCAGCCGGACGCGTTCGCCTTGGCGCAGGCGAAGCTGCTCGGCCAGGGCGGGGTGCAGCTCCGCCACCGGCTCCGGCGCCTTCTTCGCCAGCGCCTCCGTGCGGCGGGTTTGCGCGCCGCTCAGGTAGTGGCCCGCCAGCCGGCCGGTCGTCAGCAGATACGGGTAGTCCGGATCTGCGCTCTCCGCCGGCGGCCGGGGCGTGATCCCGTGCAGGCGGGCGCGGCCCCCTGCGCGGGGGAAGACGCCGCCCGCGAACAGCCGCGGCGTCCCGGGGTGGCCCCCGCCGCGAAGCGCAGCGGCTGCGGGCACCGCTCCGGGCTCGGCGCCGATGGCGGCTTCGAGCCCGTTCCCGTTCGCGGCCTCGGCAGCGGCTCCGGCTCTGAGCCGGGCTTTGTCGCCGAAGGCGGATCCGGCGCAGTGGCTGCCCTCGCCCTCGGCAGCGGGCCCGGCGCAGTGGCTGCCCCCGCCCTCGGCAGCGGGCCCGGCGCAGTGGCTGCCCCCGCCCTCGGCAGCGGGCCCGGCGCAGTGGCTGCCCTCGCCCTCGGCAGCGGGCCCGGCGCAGTGGCCGCCCCCGCCTTCGGCAGCAGCCCCACCGCCCGCCGTCTCTGACGCGCCGCCGGCTCTGCGCTCCTCGGGCTGGCCCGCTGGCTTCGCCGCCTCCTCTTCCCCGGCTGCCGGGCACGGCCAGAACAGCCCCTGCGCTTCCTTCAGCCGCGAATAGCTCATGCCGCTGTAATCGGCTATGCCCCCGGCGGAAGCGCGGCAGAGCTCATCGAACACGTCCGAAACCGACGTGTACCGGAAATACCGCCCCCGGCCCAGCCGCTCGGCCAGGGCGCAGAGGAACCGGTAATCCGGCAGACTGTCCCCTGCCGGAGCAAAAGCCTGGGGCCGGTGAAACACCCGGCCCTCCAGATTGGTCAGCGTGCCTTCCGCTTCCAGGAAGGACGTGCCCGGCAGCAGCCAATCCGCGTAAGCCGCGGTCTCCGTTTCGAACAGGTCGACGACGACGAGCAGTTCGAGCTTGCCCAGCGCCTCGGCGACCCGGGCGTTATTGGGGCTGGAGACGACCGGATTGGAGCCGAGGATGATCATCGCCTTGATGCCGCCGTCCAAAATTTTGCCGAACAGCTCATAGGCGGAGACCCCTTTGCCGGGCAGTTCGGCCGGATCGATCCCCCAGACGCGGGCCACATGCTCCCGGGCCCCCGGATCTTCGATTGACCGGTAGCCCGGAAGCTGGTCGGCCTTCAGGCCGTGCTCGCGGCCGCCCTGCCCGTTGGCCTGCCCGGTCACGGAACCGAACCCGCTGCCCGGCTTGCCGATGTGCCCTGCGAGCAGGCACAGGTTAATGTACTGCAGCGTATGCTCGACCCCGTTGACCTGCTGCTCCAGCCCCCGCGCCGTCAGGACGATCCCGGTTTCCGCGGCGGCAAATCCCCGGGCCACGGCACGGATCGTCTCTTCGGCCACCCCGGTCAACGCGGCCACCCGCTCCGGCGGAAAAGGCCGCACGGCTTCGCGCACCTCCTCCAGCCCTTCCGTGCGGGCCGACACAAATTCCGCGTCGTATAGGTTCTCCTCAAGCAGAACGTGCAGCATGCCGCCGACGAGCAGCGAGTCATGGCCCGGCTGCAGCGTGATGTGGATGTCGGCGATTTTGGAGGTCAGCGTTTGGCGCGGATCGATCGTCACGAGCACGGCGCCCTGCTTCTTCGCCGCAAGCAAATACGGCATCATGGTCGGCTGGCACTCCGCGATGTTGGTCCCGGCCAGGATGATATATTTGGCCTTGGGGATATCGTCCAGCGGAAAATTCAGCCCCCGGTCGATGCCGAAAGCTCTTTGCTGCGCGGCGGCGGCCGAGGACATGCAGTAGCGGCCGTTGTAGTCCACGTACCGCGTGCGGAGCGCCACACGGGCGAATTTGCCGAGCAGATAGCAAACCTCATTCGTCAGCGATCCGCCGCCGAAGACGGCAACGCTGTCCGGGCCGTGCTGCTCCTGCAGGCGGAGAATCCGGGAGGCGATGTCGTCGAGCGCTTCCGTCCAGGATGCGGGCCGCCACGCCGGGGACGGTCCCGCCGCGCCAGGCGTAGTTCGCCGCCGCGCAGCACCAGCAGACCTTCCAGCCGCGCCAAATGCGCCCCCTGGCAAGAACCTGCCGCCATCCCCGCTTTCCTCCTGTCTACGGTGCGGAACTAGAATCCGCCCGGGATGCGCTGCGTGAGTAATGGAGTGCAGGCCCTTTTGGCACAACTTCCCGGTAGCCACGGGGAAATCGGGACTTGGCTTCGCCTCGTACCCGAGCGCATCGGCCGCCTTGCCCGCCGGATGCAGGTCGATGCCGCATTGCATGCTGCAGAAGCAGCAGTGCGTGCGGAGGCGCCCGTCAGGATTGGCGGCCGTAGGTATAAGCGTCATATGCCCCGCTCCTTTCGAGGAAGGTTCGTTTCCACTGGCCTTGGATCAGCAGCACTGTGACGATGCAGACGATGGCGATGCTGCTTAAAATCAGGAAGCCGGGGGTATACGAGCCCGTGTATTCCTTTAAAATCCCGAGGATATTCGGTAAAAAATACCCGCCGAGCCCTCCGGCCGCGCCGACGATCCCGGTAATGACGCCGATTTCCTGTTGAAAGCGCTGGGGGACGAGCTGGAATACCGAGCCGTTGCCCATGCCCAGGCACATCATGCAAATAAACAGCAGCACCGTGACCACCGGCAGCGGCGGCAGCGAGGAGATCAGCGCCATCATGGCGGCGACGCCGCCATACAGCGTGAGCAGCATGCTAATGCCGCCCACCCGGTCGGCCAGCCAGCCGCCGACGGGCCGGAAAAAGCTGCCGGCGATCACGCAGAGCGTCGTAAAGTCGGCGGCTCTGACGGCGCTCAGCCCATATTCGGTGTTGAAAAAAATCGTCAAATAGTTGGACATGCCCACAAAGCCGCCGAAGGTGACCATATACAGCATGCAGAACAGCCAGGTGTCCCGTTGGCCGAGCACAGCCGCGTAATCCTTCAGCCGCTTGGGCTCGGGTTGGCTTGGGCTGTCTTTGGCCAGCAGCGAGAAAACGATAAACACGACGGCGATCGGAATCAGCGCCAATCCGAACACGACCTCCCAACTGCCGTAATGCTGGGCGATCCGGTTGGCGAACAGCGTGGAGAACACCGTGCCGCTGTTGCCCGCTCCGGCGATCCCCATCGCCAGGCCCTGATACTGCGGCGGGTACCAGCGGCTGGCGAGCGGCAGCGCGGCGGAGAAGGAGGCGCCGGCCACGCCGAGCAGCAGGGCGACGACGTAAAGCTCGCCGAGCGAGCTGACGAACTGCCAGCCATAAATGAGCGGGATCATGGTGACGATCATGCCGATCTGGCCGGTCCGTTTCGGACCGATGCGATCGGCCAGCACGCCGAGCACCAACCGCAGCGCGGAGCCGCCGAGCACCGGCAGGGCGACCAAGTTGGCCTTTTGCGAGGCGCTCATCGGGTAATCCTGCATCATAATGACCGCCAGAGGTCCGATCAGCACCCAAATCATAAAGCTGACGTCAAAGTAAAGAAATGCGCTCAGCAGCGAGGGCTTATGCCCGCTTTTCCAAAATCCGCTTCGTTCCATCCCACCAAACTCCTCTCCGTGTTCGTGCCCTTCAAGGGCATTTCTTTTTTTGAAATTGCATCCTGCAAAAAAACAGAAAGAGCCGCAGGAGCAATCGTTAGCGATTGCCCGTGCGGCTCCGTTGCCACCGGCCGGCACAGCGTTGTGCAAGGACCGGAATATAAGCGTCACGACGTTGTGAACGTAGTTAAATTATATGAGGCAGAAAAATATTATGTCAATATAAATCACAAAAAACATTCATAATTTTTACAGAAAAATACTTTTATACATAAATATAAGTAAAATTTTCGGAGGTATTTAATGTATTTACAAAATATATATCATATTTACGTTATATATAATGACACAAACCTGCGTTGACTTACTCGGCTTCCCACAAGTATCGCGCTTAATTTTCGCATCGTTTAAGATATCCGGCAAAAACTCATGTTTGTAGGCAGGCATTGCAAGCCGGAAATTCCATGGATACAGCGGCCGCTATTTAACGGAATAAGCATGGCGTTGCATTAACTTTTGCTCAAGAATTTTTAAAAAGCGTTGGCTTTCGAATCGATACTGTCCGCCCGCCGGAGGTCTAACGGTTGCAGCAGCGGTTATTTGCCTGAATCTAAGCAAAATTAGCCGGTTTTCAGTGCAATAAGCTCCATGGCAACCGTTACAATTTGAAATCAACTGTATGGGAACAAATGGCGCTTGTGGCAACCGTTAGAATATTGGGGTGCCCAGAAAAGGTATCTTGCCAGATTTAAATGCAGCGCTAGTACGAACAGGCCTCGTTCTAAACTTTAAATATTGGGAGCGCCGTTTCAATTTGAAAGCGGTGTTTTGAGCGAAAATAACCTTCGTTATTCTAGCTCCATTGCCGCCATTAACCCGTGGCGGCCGCTAAAACGAAAGAGAATATGCATTTTACCATTGTTAATACACATACTTGCGCTGCGCCCAGTAACTGAACAGAAACAGCGAACCTTCGGTCAGCAGCTTCGCCCCGATCAAAGGGATGCGGGCCAGGTCGTGATATACGTGCATCAGGCCCATATTCAGCAGCAATACGATCAGAACCAGCGAAAAATACCGCGGTAAAGAGGCGTTCAGCTTGGCCGCTCGGCCGTGGCCGCGGGCAAACACGAACCTGCGGTTCATCGCAAAGTTGGCGGTGCAGCTGCAAATTCTCGCCCCCGCGACTGAAAGCGCGAGGTTTTTGCTGAACGCTTGAAGCAGGAACAGCAGCGCGAAGTCGATGCCCGCCGACAGGATGGACGAGGCGCTGAACAGCAGAATCGGCAGGTAAATCCGCGCGGAATCGGCCAAGGGACGGAAATGGGAGGACTTGTTGTCGTCCAGATAAACCGTGTCGATAAACACTTCCGCCAGAGTGCAGCCTTTTCGTTTGGCTCCGAGCAAAAGGTTCATTTCATATTCAAAACGTTCCCCCGGAACCGAGCACAACCATTCCA
Source organism: Paenibacillus macerans (assembly GCF_900454495.1). NCBI lineage: Bacteria > Bacillati > Bacillota > Bacilli > Caryophanales > Paenibacillaceae > Paenibacillus > Paenibacillus macerans. The sequence goes on along the minus strand of NZ_UGSI01000001.1, from coordinate 4,642,790 downwards.
GCATGCCGGAGGAATAGCCGCGAAGCCCGGTTTGGGTGTCGTAAATTTTCGTCCCGGTCGTAAAAGCGAAGACAAATCGCGTCACCGCGTTGCCGAACCGGCTGCGCAGTGGCACCTTGCCGGTAAAGCGGCGGCTTCCGAGCACAAGGCTGCAGCCCTGCTCCCGCACCGCGGCGGCGACCCGGCCGATATCGGCGGGCAGATGCTGGCCGTCGCTGTCGGCGCAGACCACGGGGCCGCGCTCCCCGGCATCGAGCAAATAGCGGAAGCCTGTTTTCAGGGCCCGGCCTTTTCCGCGATTGACCTCATGCCGCAGCACAATGCATCCCGCCGCCCGGGCCGCGTCAAAAATCGGGCGGTACGCCTCGCCGCTGCCGTCATCGACGATCACGATCCGGGTATCCGGCATTTTTTTCAACTGTCCGATCAAATTCAACAGACGCTCGTCCGGTTCATAGGCGGGGATCAGAATCGTCGTCATCTCAGTTCACCTCTTTCACGTAGAGGATATCGCTGACGCCGCGCTCCCGCCCTTTGCCCTGGGGATTGTTGACCACCCGGCCCATAAAATACATGGTAGACGAGCCGCCTCCGTCCAGATTGTAAGCTTCGGTGCAGCCTAAATCTTGAAACACCCGGGCGAACTCCGTCAACGTCATGCCGCGGCTGTAGCCTTCCTTGCGCCCGTCGACGACGACAAACACGTAATGGTTTGGCGCGATCAGGCCGATGCCGGTGCGGGGATTGGCGCCTTGAATCGAGCGGTTGCCGAAATTGGTATCGATTTTCACGTTGTCCAAATCGGTGTTCACTTTCCCGTCCTCGATCAGCGCCGGCCCGAACGATAACGTTTGGACCGCCCCCTGCTCCAACAATGCCGACGAAGAAACCTTTGTTTCATCGTAAGATTTCATCGTCCCGTCGTGGAATAACGCCAGCCCCGTTCTTGCCGGCTCATCCCGGTACAACGTTCCGTTACGGATAATCACCCCGTCGCCCCGGAATCCGTAATAATCGCCATTGACGGCAAAAATCGCGCCGTTGTTGGAGGCGATCTCCGAGGTGTTCTCCGTAATATTGCGCCCGAAGCTGTTGTCGGCGAAGGCGGACAGCAGACTGCCAGGGTCCTTCACCTGCACGTCGGCCACATAGTACGTAATTTTGTCCGTTCCGGAACCGGTTTGCACTTGATCGATATGGATTTGGAGATCATTGCTCGTATAATTCCACTCATCGGATTGAGCGCCGGCCTCCGAAGATGTGGTGTTCTCCTGCGGGTTCGATCCGCTCGGCGGCGCGCCTTCCCCGGACACCACCTTCTCCACATGTTTAATTAAATAACGGTCCGCCAGCCCGTACAGCGTTCCTCCGACGATCAGTAGCGGAACGATCACGGCGATGATCCGCTTTTTTTTCGATTTCCGGCGGCCGGTTTCTTGTTGTAGGCTCATCTTGTTCACCCTCCCAGCAACTACATGATAAGCGGGCAAACTGAAACGCAACTGAGCGTCAGTTGAAGGTTTGGTGAAAAGGGGGGCAAAAAAAGAAGCCGGCTTGACGGCCGGCTTATCGACGAAAGTGGTGCTTCAGGCCTGCTTCGTCTGTTTTTTCTTGAACAGGCGGCGCAGCCCATGAATGGTCAACAACAGAAGGGGGAGCAGCAGCCCGACGGTTAAAATGTACGGCGGCCAGGTACGGGCGTCCCAGGCTTGTCTGAAAGGGACGTTGGGGTAAACGACGAACGACATGACGATCAAGAGCATCCCCAGCGGCCAAACGAGCGGCCGGTAATCCTTCAAATTGAAAATTTGGGCAAGGGATACCGTAATGGAACTCATGTAAAGCGTAATCCGGAAATACAGCGAAAAAAACCACATGACGGCCACGATGGTTTCAACCCGCTGCAAAAAGTGGCCGATGTCGATCTTTTGGGCCAGTACATAGCTTGGGAACAAGCTTTTTGACGTAATTTCCACCCCAAGGACGAGAATGGACAGGATAATGACGATCACCAGCATCAAACTGCCGACCAAGCTGCCCAGAACGATGCCTTTGCCGAATTGGGCAGGCCGGTTCACGGAGGCCGGAAGGATTAAGAGCAGCGAAATATGCGGCAAAAAAGCGACGCTGATAAAAGTAAGCACAGCCTGCCAGATCGGGGGGAAGCCGTTTTCCAGGACGGGTTGCAACTGACGCGGGTCTATATTGAAGGAGACCAGCAGGACCAATAGAAGATAAAGAAGGACGAACCAGGGAAACAGCAGCTCCGCAGAACGGGCTACTACTTCGATTCCCAGGCGGACACCCATGAGAATCACGGTTCCGAACAGGATGATGATGGCTTCGATCGGGGTTTCCGGCATCATTTGTGTCGTCATAAAATCGCCCAAATCGTTTAGTACCGCGGCAGGGGCACCCAGAAACAACGAGCTTATGAAGAGCAGGGAAACGGTTTTTCCGACCCATTTTCCCAACAAGGTTTCCAGGATCTCAATCAGGTTTTTTTGCGGATACAGGTTGACAAGCTTGCACATGAACCAGACGGTCAGAAGACCCACTCCGATTCCGATCAGACCGGCGATCCAGGCGTCCTGTCTGGCTGACTGGACCATGCCGGAAGGGGTGATTAAAATAGCGCTGCCTACCGTAAAAAAGATTGTGATAATCGTCAACTGGCGTACGGAGATCTGAACTTCGTTCAACAGATATTCACCTCGGATACTTTCTTAAACGAGCGATTCATTTTTGCTCATGAAATTAAGCCTATTGCGGACAAAAGCTCGCTAAACGGTTCGAATACGACCGTCAGTACGAGCAGCGGACTGGGAAAATGGCGCAATATCAGCGCCGGAATAGATATCCCTACGGCTACTACGAGCAGAATGCAGAAGGCCCACAGGTCTTTTTTTTGCTGTTGTTTCCAAAGTGCCGGCAACTCGAACCAGACGATGATGCCGGCAATGATCAGAATGCCTGTACTCCATAACATGGCCTGTCTACTCCTCCATTTGCTCCGTGACCGGGTTCGCTATCATTCCAATGCGGCGAATGATAAAATCCGTTTTGATGTTTACCGGCAGACTGGTAAAGTACTCCTCATTCCAATTTTCTTTAAGCGTTTTCCAAGCCCGAGGGTCGGCGCGGCGAACGGCTTCGCCAAATCCAAAAATGTCGGTTTTGAACTCGGTTTGCGCTTTTTCTATGGTTGTTTCCATAAATTCGATAAGTTTTTCCTCGATTTTTTTCTCCAGATCGGGTACCGCGCGCGGATCGGTCAGATTCAGATTTTTGGAACCGGAGGCGCCGACATTGCCCTCTGCTGTGAACTGAATTTCGATCTGCGGCCTCCCGTCGACCACCTTGCCCTTCACTGTCGTTTTGCTGCGGAGGAATTCAATGATCACCATGCCGTTATCCGGGGAGCGGACGAACATGACCGTGCTTTTCATGCCGCCGTGGATACTGTGATATCCTCTGCTTTCCCGTTCGCTCAACCAGCCGATAAGCTTGTCCTTATTGAATGCGGCCAGACCGGAAAATTTCAGTTGGGTCGGCGTGTAGATACTGGAGATATTCTTTTTGCTCTCTCCGATTTTCGGGTCTCCGGTGATTTCCAATGCGGTTAATACGGGACTTTGCCCTGTGCTGGACAGGTTGTCGATCAACTCGTCAAGCGTGACCGCAAGGCTGGGGGACCAGTTGACCTCCGAGGTTTCCAGCGACGAGAACAGCTTGTTGGCCGGAACGGGTTCGAGCGGGGTCATGATCTTGAGCATTTCTTGAGCGCTTGCCCCCTTGGCGACAACCAAGTAGAAATTGGGGCGGAATTCATGATCCCGAAACATAAAATCGAGGCTTTGCCCGATACCCTGCCGGGCCAGCGACTCGCCGACCAGAACTATGCGAAGATGGGAGAAATAAATCTTTCTCGGGCTGATTTGCGTCAGTCTCCGCGCCGCTTCGAAAACGGAATCCCCTTCGGCGGTATACAACGTGGCGGGGGCGCCGCCGCTCGCCCCCTTTTGCGCGGTGACCTGTCCAGGATCCACCACCTGTACGGTAAGACGGTAGCGGCCTCCTTCCATATCCACGCCGGCCGCGGCGGCGATGCCGAGTTCGTTGAGCTCTCTGCGATTCCAGCAGCCGGTAATCAGCAGGACGATGGAAAGCAGCAGGATCAGAGAAGCCATGTTTTTTCTCATGGATAAGTCTCCTTTGCATGCGCTGCGGGATTTGCTTGTTGCGGTAGCGCGTTATTCCCGCGATTTTTTCGGCGGGGTGCTGTTCCGGCGCGTAATATTGCTCTGGTTGATGAGACGGACCCGGGAGCCCAGCATCCAGTGGGGAAGCCGGATGATCGAATCCTTGTTATCCGCCGGGATGAGCGGAGCGAACGGGGCCATGTACGGAATTCCGAAAGAACGAAGGCTGCACAGATGTAAAACCAGAACGATAACCCCCGCGATGATGCCGAACAAGCCGAAGGACGCGGCCAGCGCCATATAAGGAAACCGCAGCAGGCGAAAGGCGATTGACATATTATAGGACGGCAGAATGAAGCTGGAGATCGCCGTAAATGACACGACAATGACCATCGCTGCCGACACGATGCCCGCTTGAACGGCGGCTTGTCCGATGACCAGCGTGCCGACGATGGAGATCGCCGCGCCTATATTTCTGGGCATGCGAATGCTGGCTTCGCGCAAAATCTCGAAGGTCAACTCCATCAGCAGCGCTTCGATAAAGGCCGGAAAAGGGACCTGTTCCCGCTGCGCGGCCAGGCTGATCAGCAGTTGCGTCGGCAGCAACTCTTGATGAAAGGTCGTGAAGGCGACGTACATGGATGGTCCGAACAAGGAAACGAGGATCCCAAGGTAACGAAGCAGCCTGACAAAGCTGCTGATATCCGCGCGCTGGTAATAATCCTCCGGGGCTTGGAGAAAGGAAGAAAACAATGTTGGGATAATCAGCGCAATCGGCGTTCCGTCCACCAAAATAGCTACCCTGCCCTCCGCTAACGCGGCCGCGATCACGTCCGGCCGCTCGGAATTGAAAATGGTCGGGAACGGGCTGAACGTTTCGTCCTGAATGGATTCCTCGATATATCCGCTTTCGAAAATACTGCCCACATCGATCCGATTCAGGCGGTCGCGTACCTCTTGCACCAACTTGTCGTTGGCGATGCCTTTCATGTACATGATGGCCACGTCAGTCCGGGTGAGCCGGCCGATTTGCATGGTCTCCAGCCATAGATTCGGGTCTTTGATTTTTCGCCGGATCAGCGCCGTGTTGGTGCGCAGCGATTCGACGAAGCTCTCCCGGGGGCCGCGGACGACGTTTTCGGCGGACGGCTCGGTGACCGCCCGATCTTTCCAGCCGGGAGTGCTGCAAACAATGCCCTGTTTATGGCCGTCGATCAGGATGATTGTGTCTCCGGACAGCAGCGCCTGGTATAAGGCGTCAAAATCGCTGACGTCCTTGATGTCCCCGATTGTCAGCGCATAATTTTTCAAGGCCTGTATGGCATCGGAAGGAAGGGCGATTTTACGGTCGGCGCGGTCAAACAATTTGATATCCAGCATGACGGACTTCATGATGAAATCGGTGATGATATTCTGATCGGCTAATCCGTCGGTATATAGAATGGCTATGGATTGATTCCCTTCATAACCGACCGGCAGGTTGCGGATAATGATATCCGTACTATTGCCGAGCGTCTCTCGGATGGCCTGTAAATTTGTCTCCAGCTCTTCGAATAAAGCGGTAGGCTCAGGCTCGGACTCAGCCGAAGCCGAAACCCGGTCGCCGGAGTCCGTGTTTTTCTTGAATAAACGGGCGGACTTATTATGGAATTTTCTGCGGTAACGCATCGCTGTTCTCCCTCTCAAGGGTGTTTTTAGCCTCATTATTGCCGAAGGAAGAGTTATCCAAACGGGAGGTGCGGCACGCTTGGGATGAAATAATTTAAATGCCGGTTATCGGCCGAGCCGCTTGATTTCTCGCCTTTGCATATCGCCGAATGGACGGGATTATATTAGAATAGAGCTATCCGACACCTCCGGCAGAATGTTTCCGGGGGTGTTTTTTCACGGTTTTCGAGTTTCAAGCTAAGACAATGGAGGGGATTTTTATGGAACAAAGCGGGAAATTCGCCTGGACCTGGCGCGTGAAGGAGGAACATTTGAACGCCTATGTGGAAATGCATTTGAACCCGTGGCCGGAGGTGCTGGAGGAGCATAGCAAGGCGGGCATCCGCAATTATTCGATTTTTCAGCAGGGGAACCAGTTTTTCTATTGCTTTGAGTGTGACGACGTGGACGCGGCGTTCGACTATATTGCCCAAAGCGAGGCGTGCCAGCGCTGGAACGCGATTACGTCGGGGATGGTCGAAGGCTCGTTTGATTTCAACGAACCGAACCCGATCGTTCCGATGCGGGAAGTTTTTTATTTGAAGTAATTTGAAGTAATAGGTACCGCGGTTAATCTGCCTTCCGCCGACATTGGATATATCCAATAGAACTTGTTTGTTGTCCGGAAAACCGGCGGTCTGATTGGATATATCCAATAGATTTGATTTTTTTGCTTGGCAAAAGAACGTTTTGTCTGAGATCTATTGGATTTTTCCGATTGGAGGCCCGCTTTTAGGATGGTTTCGGTAAATCTATTGGATATTTCCAATGTGGGGCTGAAGTAAGAGGGAGGGCCGTTGAACCAACTGCAAAAGTACATTTGGAGCTCCCGCAAATTTCTTTCTTTGAGCTCATGAAATGCAAAAATGCATCTGTTTTGCGACCATTTGATAAAAAAGTATCTATTGACCGGAAATGAACTGCAGATTTGCATTTGGCGAGCTGTTTTCGGGAGGTTTTGACAAAAATCGCCTGCACTTTTGCATTTCGTCGCGGGAGTTGATTCCCCTGAAGTCCGTCCCCTGGAGTCTAAGCCCCGGGTTCCATGCCCCGGAGTCCGTCCCCTGGAGTCTAAGCCCCGGGTTCCATGCCCCGGAGTCCGTCCCCTGGAGTCTAAGCCCCGGGTTCCATGCCCCGGAGTCCGTCCCCTGGAGTCTAAGCCCCGGGTTCCATGCCCCGGAGTCCGTCCCCTGGAGTCTAAGCCCCGGGTTCCATGCCCCGGAGTCCGTCCCCTGGAGTCTAAGCCCTGGGTTCCATTACCCGGTGTCCATGCCCAGAGTCCGTACCCGGAGTCCGTGCCGGGAGTCCATGCCGGGAGTCCATGCCGGGAGTCCATGCCGGGAGTCCATGCCCCGGAGTCCATACCGGGAGTCCATGCCCGGAGCCCATACCCGGAGTGCATGCCCCGGAGTCCATCCGCCAGAATTTATGCCCCAGATTTCATTCCCTCTGAAATCTCATAACAATCTCATGAAACAAAGCGACCCCTTTTTCGATATCCTCGGGTTCCATATGGCCGTAACCAAACAGCAGCTTGTCCGCATGTTTCCCTTTATGGATACAGTGGTACTCTACCGGCGTGACGCGGACTCCATGGTTGATACAGTTCTTGGCGAAGGCCTCGTCGAACTCCATTCCCGGGAACTGGACGGCCAGATGCAGTCCGGAAGCATCGCCCCAAGCATGCCAAATATCCCCGAAATGAGCCTTCAGCGATGCAAGAAGAGTCTGGCGGCGCTCTCCGTATTGTTTTGTCGCCGTACGAATATGCCGGTCGAACTTCCGGCGGTGCAGAAACTCGGCCAAAACCGCCTGCTCAAACGGAGGGTTTTGCACATCCGAATGGGTGCGCAGCTGCCGCCAGCGCTGGTGCAGTTTGCCCGGCAGAATGACATAGCCGATCCGCAGCGCCGGGACGAGCACTTTGCTGAACGTGCCGATATGGATCACCCGCTCGGGATCCATGGCGTACAACGGGGCTACCGGGTCGCCGTAATACCGGAATTCGCTGTCGTAATCATCCTCGACGATGTAGCAGTTTTTTTTCCTGGCATACCTGATCAAGGCGGTGCGGCGGCTTGCCGGCAAAACCCCCCCCAGCGGGAACTGGTGCGAGGGCGTTACATATACCGCACAGCTGGGCTGACCCTGCAGATATTCGGTCTGAACCCCCAGCTTGTCGACCGGGATTGGATTGACGGCATATCCCTTGTTCAACAAGATCTGCAGCATCCCCCGGTTGCAGGGGTCTTCCATGCAGATCGGCTTTCCTTCCTCGTACAGCAGGTCGGTGACCAAATTCAGCGCATGCGTGGCGCCCGCCGTAATAAAAATATCCTCCGGAGCCGCGTATAGGCCTTTGCTGCGGAGCAGATGCGCGGCGATTTCTTCGCGCAGCCTCGGCAGCCCTTGCGGTCCCGTGTATCCAAGGAGATCGTACGGCATTTCCTGCAGCGTCCGTTTCGACAGCTGCTGCCAAAGATACCGGGGAAACAGCCGCAAATCCGGATGGCCTGTCCGGAAGTCGGCCAAAAGCGGCACCGGAGCAGGCCGTACCTCTCTCGACGATTCCGCCGGCGGAGTCAGCGGTTCGAGAACCAGCCCGCCGGCAACCCGCGCAACCGAACCGGGGCGGTTTAGAATGAAACCTTCGACCGCCAACATGTCATAAGCCTCCACTACAGTATTGCGGGATATTTTCAGCTGCTGGGCCAGTCCCCGGGTGGAGGGCAGCGCTTCTCCCGCTTTGATCGCGCCGTTCAAAATCCGCTCGCTCAGCGCCATATAAAGCTGCCTTTTCAAAGGCATTTCACCGTCTTTTTGCAACTCGATTCCCCACATAGAACCTCCAACTGGACCGCTTATTTTTGCGCCGAACCGGTTCTTTACGGGATGCCGGCCGCTTTTTTAAGATAAGACTACTTCCGATTGTATCATGATTTCCGGTTTGTACCATCGCTCAAAACTTCATAAGGATGTGATCCGTTGGAACGGTTAAAGGGAATGGCATGTTTGGCCGGAGCGTTTTCGCTGGCCGGCACTTCCGTGATTGCGGCCCGTTTTTTTGGCGGCCAGCTTGGAATTTTCACGATTACCGGGGTCAGTTTATTGCTGGCGCTGTGCCTGATGCTTCCGCTCGGCTGGAAAGAGCTGAAGGATACTTGCCGCCGCTTGCGGCTTAGAGACGGGGGCTTGTTATTCCTGCAGGCGCTGTTCGGTATTTTTTTGTTCCGCCTGTTTTTGCTGACCGGTCTTGAAAAGACGAGCTCCGGAGAGGCGGGGATCCTGACGGGGGCAACGCCTGCCGTTACCGTTCTGCTCGCTGCGTTCGTGTTGAGGGAACCGGTCGGCCGGCGCGCGCGGCTGGGTATCGTTAGCGCCATCGGCGGCGTTGTTTTGATTCAGTTGTTTTCGGCGGGGAAACTCGGGGCCATGAGTTTGGATCATCTCGCCGGCAACGTCTTGGTGCTTTTGGCGGCGATCAGCGAATCCTCGTTCAACATTTTGTCGCGCGGATTTGCGCTGAAATCCGAAGGCTCGCAGGGAGCGGCCATTCCGCCCATTCCCCAAACCATGCTTGTTACCGCCATGGCCATGTTCCTATGCCTTATCCCGGCCGCTTTTGAACACCCGCTTTCTTCGCTGCGCACGATCGGATGGCAGGAATGGCTGGCTTTGGTCTGGAACGGTCCGTTTGTGACGGCGCAGGCTTTCCTGTTATGGTTTGCCGGCATCCAAAGATGCCCGGCCGCGACGGCGGCCGCTTTCTCGGGACTCATGCCGTTTACCGCTTTGCTGTTGTCCGTTCTCGTTCTGGGCGAATCGTCGTATTGGCTGCAGTGGGTCGGAGGACTTTTGGTCATCCTGGGGATTATCCTGATTGCGGGAAAATCCCAGCCTGAACCGAAAAAGGAGCAGGCGGAAAACTCATGGAGCGAGCTGCCTAATCGGATTTAATTGAACAGCTGATCATGTCGGCAGTCCTTCCCGAGCCCGGGAGGGACTGTTTCCCGTTTTGACCGATCCGCAAAGTTAATCAAAAAATTCACTGTGATGGAATTAAATTGGTGTAAAGTGTATTTAACGGAAAAAATTCAGCTACAGATTTGGAAGGGTGAAGCATAAGGATGTTCCGCATGAAATTGAAATTTTTACTTCAGAACAAGCAAACGAGGCTGATTCTGCTGCTTACGGTTTTTGTGCCGGTCTGCATCACCTCGATCGGGCTCTATTCCTATTCCCAGTATAGGAGCGGACTGGACACGAAACTAAACGCCCCGAATGTGGAATTGCTGCAAATCAACCTGGACGTGACCAACCGGGCGTTCCGCGAAGCGGATAACGAGGCGGTGGACATTTCCTTCGATCAGGGGGTTTTGGC